>CAMBFR010000017.1 GCA_945865815.1 Candidatus Sulfopaludibacter sp. SbA3 | reverse complement strand
CCGCGCACGATTTGGACATTCCGGCTGGAAATATTCGCTCTTAACAAAGACCCGCCGTTTCGATCTAATCCCTAAGCCCAGCGAGTTTGTCTGTGAGCTAAAGCTATGAAGAAACTATTACTACTGGTTTTTCTTGTTTGTCCGATTGTCTCCCATGCCACTACGGTCGAACGGCTCACACTGGACGATCTCGTAAGAAAGGCCCGGAAGATTGTTGTCGGGCGAGTGAATGGCTCACGAACGTACTGGTCCGGTCAGGTCATTCTCACCACCTACACGATCGACGTTCAGGAAACCATCAAGGGTACGGCGTCGCGCAGCATCGAACTGACAACGATCGGCGGCACGATCGGCGAAATCACGCTTCACGTTGCGGGTATGCCCTCGTTCCGGAACGACGAGAACGCCGTAGTCTTCGTTGAAAGCACCGGCCCGGTTTCAACAATCGTCGGTCTCAGCCAGGGAAAATTTTCCGTGAAGAACGGCGAAGTCACCAACACCATTGGCGGCCTTGAGTTCCCCGATGGCCGAACAGGCAAACCGCTCAACATGTCCCTCGAATCCTTCAAAAGCCAGGTTCGCCGCCGGCTTAGTCCATAACCTTGAAGAAATTACAGAAGTATTTCGTTTTGGCGCTCCTGTTGTTGTGTCTGGCAGGATCCGCGGCAGCCTACACGCGCATCACTCTCTCCGGGGGCAGCAGTACGCGGTTTACCAGCGAGCCAATCGAATACTGGATCAATGACAAGGGCTTTTCACAGATTGCCAACGGAAGCGAGTTCAATGCCGTCAATGCCGCGTTCGAGACCTGGCGGAAGGTTTCCATCGCCGCCTTGACGATCCAATACATGGGCACGACTCCGGCCCGTGGCGTCGGCCGCGATGGCATGAATGTCATATCGTTCGCGGATGGTTCGACTCCGCTGGGATCGTCCACGATTGCAGCGACATTTTCATTCTTCAGGTCCGGAAGCGGCGGCGGCATTACGGACGAAGCGGACATCATCTTCAATGCCGCCCATTCGTTTTCCACCAGCGGAGAGTCCGGCAAGTACGACGTTCAAAGCGTGCTGACGCACGAAGCCGGGCACCTGTTGGGATTGGATCACTCGGGGCTTGTATCGTCCGTCATGACGCCGTTTGCTTCTCTCTCGGTCATCGATCAGCGGACCCTGATGTATGACGACATGGCCGGTGTGGCGGAAATCTATCCCAACCCTGCTGCAGCGTCCGCGCTCGGCCAGATTCGCGGGACCATTCGCTCCGGCGCGGGCGCCGTGTTCGGCGCGCATGTGGTTGCGGTTGCTCCCGACGGAACGCCCGTTGTAGCCACACTTTCACAGCCCGATGGAACTTACACGATTCGATCTCTGCCCCCCGGCGCATATCGGGTTTATGCCGAGCCACTGGACTTGCCGGTAACGGACGGCAACGTCGGCGGCGGTTCAACGTCCTTTTACCGGGCCCTGAATACTGATTTTGGAACGACGTACTTCGGCAATGCAGCTGCCCAGTCCGCGGGATCTACGGTGCAGGTCAGCCCGGGAGCATCTGCATCCGCCGACATCCAGGTTCTGCCGAAAGGAACGACGGGATTGAATCTCACCCGGCCCGCCTTTGGCGTGCGCCTGGCCCGCGGAGTTCAAGGGACATTGCGCATCGGCGGCGAAGATCTTACTCCAGGCGTTGCATTCACGGCTTCGGACCTGTCCGTCGTGCTGGGTACGCCGACCTTTGGCGGTTCGATCTCTTCTGTCGCATCGACCAGTGCGGCATTTGAGGTCACCGTCGCTTCGTCGGCGCCTCTGGGCCCGAAGAACATTACAGTCGCCCGGAACGCCGATTCTTCGGTGCTGAGCGGGGCGCTGGTTATTACAGATGTTCCGCCGTCGGGCATCCAGGTGGCGCCGGCATCGGGGCCATCCGACAGCCAGACGCCCGTCACGATTACAGGAAACAATTTCCGCGCGGGAGCACAGGTTTATTTTGGAGGGCTTCCTGCCTCAGACATTCGCCTGATCGATTCGGGAACCATCCTGGCAACGTCACCGCGAAACGTTCCTGGACTCGTGAACCTGCAGGTAGTCAATGCGGACGGCACGGGCGGGGTTACCTTTCGGGCGTTCACATACACGGCAACCCCTCCCCGGATCTCCCGTGTCTCTCCGCTAAGCGGATCGCCGATTACGCGCGTTCTCATCGAAGGAGAACACTTCGACAGCCGCATTCAGAATGTCGAAGTGCGGTTCAATGGCGTGCCGGCGCGCGTCGCGAGCGCAACAGTGACGTCCATCGAGACCGCCGTTCCGTTCGCAGCGGCAACCGGCCCGATCACAGTAACGGTTTTCGGCCAGACCGCCACGGGTCCGGTCTTTACGATCACTGGCGCAACGCCGAGTTCCAATACCGCCGTGAACTCGTACAGCTTCACCGACGCCAGTGCGGCCGGCGGCGGGACCAATCTTGTGTTCGGCGGCACGGACGATGCCGTCGCTTTCGTCACGCTGCCATTCAGCTTCAGCCTGTTCCAGGATATTTATCTTGCGGGTTCGCAGATTGCCGTGACCACCAACGGATGGTTGAGCCTGGAAGCCATTTCCAATACGGAATTCCAGAATTCGCCGTTGCCCGGAACAATCGTACCGAGGCCGGACGGCGCCGGCACCGGGTCTGTTCCGGAGTCGTTGATTGCGGCATTCTGGGACGACCTCGTCGTGAAACCGGGCATCAGCACGGTGGGCACTCGCACGGTTGGGGCGGCCCCAAATCGGCGATTTTTGGTGCAGTGGTCGAATATGAGCATTCTCGACGAAGCCGGCAGGGACCTCAACGCGAGCCTGACGTTCCAGGCGATCCTTTTTGAAGGCAGCAACGATATTCAGTTCTCGTATCAAAGCATGGCCGGCCAGAGATCCGACGGATCGAGCGCCACGATCGGTCTGCAGAACCTCGAACGCACCAGAGCCGTGCAGACCGGCTTCAACCAGGCCATTGCCGGCAGCAGCAGGTTCTTCACGTATCGTTTCAGCGGCGGAGACTATTCCACTGCCGCGATGGACACCAGCGCTCCGGGCAGGCCCGTGGTCGTCGACGGCGGCTCCGTGACCAACAGCACAACTCAGTTGTCGGCCTCCTGGACCGCCGAAGATGCGGAGTCGGGCGTTCGCGAGTTTCAATACGCAATAGGCACAGCGCAGGGCACTACGGATGTGCGCGCTTTTACCAGCACGGCTCAGAACTCCGTGGTTGCTGCGGGGCTGAGCCTTCGAGCAGGAGTGATCTATTACTTCAGCGTGAGGGCGGTCAACAATGCCGGACTCACGGGTGAAACGGGCTTCAGCGACGGCATACTTGTGCAGCCCGCGTTTCAGCCGTCCATTACCGTCATTCCTTCCAGTCCGCACGGTGGGAATGTCTTCAGCGGAATTGCGTTGTTCGCCCCGGCGGCAATGTCGGTAGTCATGAAGGCATTTGACGACAGCGGCAATCTGATTCTCGGCTCGGGAATCCGGAATCCCGCGACCATCAACCTTGCCGCCGGACAGCAATACGCACAGATGATTCCCGTTATTTTTGGAATTTCGTCGTTTGACGGCTGGATCGAGATTGAAGCCTCCGCCTCCGGGCTGGGTGTTTACACAGCCACCGGCACTGTCAATCTACAGGAAATGGATGGAAGCGTGGCGCGCGAGCTCTCGTCCGATTTTGTGTTCTTCCACTCCGGAGCCACGGCGTTGCTGGTGAATCCGTCGACCCGCACGGCGACCGTCACGATTACGGATTTCGGTTCGACCACAAGCAGATCGTTGACGATTCCGGCCCGCGGAAGAATCACGACAACTCTTAATGACAGCCCCATGCGTATTCGATCGTCTGAACCGCTGGCCGCGGTCGAAAGGACCAACTTCGTTCAATGTCTGGCATTGGGTTGTGCCGGCCGGGTCGGCATCGGCGCGGCCGCCTCTGTTTCCCAAGCGGCTTCGTTGCTTGTGTTTCCGCATGCAGTCGTTGGCGGAGGCTATTCCTCCACCGTGACCCTGGTTAATGTGTCGAACACGCCACAAGGAGTGACTGTTTCGTTTGGAACAGCGTCGCGCGCGACTCGGCTGGACCCGAACGCGGCGATGAGAGTTTCATTGGCGGATTTTCTGCAACTGTCCAATTCAACCGTGCAGACCGGCGCCGTGAGAGTGACCTCAAGTTTTGCATTTGGCTCTTCCAATGCCTTGCTGGGGGCCGTGGACATTGAAAGCCCGAGAGGTTTTGCAATTCTCAACCCTCTCGGCGCCGTGACCGAAGCGACATTTATTCATGCCGCACAGGGCGACGGCTGGTATACGGGAATCGCCATTGCAACCGGGGCGGCTGCGGCCAATGTAGTGGTGGAGGTGTACCCCGCTGCGGGCGGTACGCCGCGATCCGCTTCACTGACGGTAGGCGCCAACCAACAGATCGCAAAAGTACTCAGCGATTTGGTTCCCGGCGTGACAACGCAAACTGGCGGCTACATCAAGGTTCGGTCGGATCAACCCATCTGGATCTGGGGAGCGATTGGATCGGCGGAGGCGATTGCCGCGCTGCCAGGGAGGCAGTAATTCCCGGTTCTTCCTCTATATGACAAATGACAAATGAACAGTGAACAATGACAAAGCACCCGAAACATTTGTCATTGTTCACTGTTCATTTGTCACTTGTCATATAGAGGACAGAACGAAGAATGTCTGACACTACTCAATCTGCTTTCGGAGGATCGAGACGATTTCTTTTCCTCCGAACGCCGTCTTCGACACGGTCACACCCACAAAGGTGAATCCTAAAGCGGCCGCCTCCTGCAGTTCTTTTTGCATCGTCGAAGTTTTTGTCGTGGCGAGAAGCCTGTAGTCATAGCCGCCTTTCGGAGCTGTTTCTCCGTCTCTTTCCAGGATGACCACGATTTCCTCGCCACCAAAGGCTGTTTTGAAAACGGTCTGGCCGCGGTACTGAAAGCCCAGAAGACCGGCTTCCCGGAGTTCTTTTTCCATCGTGGACGTTCTTTGGGTCGCAAGCAGCTTGTAAGAATATTTTGCCGGCGCCGCGTCCGAGGTTTTCGACATGATGACAGCTACCTCGTTGCCGCCCACACCCGTCTCTCCACCCATCACTCCCTGGAAGTGATAGCCGGCCGCAGCCGTGTCGTTCATTTCCTTTTCCATGGTGGAGGTCTTGTTGGTGGCGAGGACGCGGTAATCTTCCGCGGCCCAGGTAAACGTCGCTGAGACCATCAGACTCGTCAAAATCAGGCATGCTCTCTTCATTTGCAACCTCGTTCGAAAAATGTCGGTCCCGTTCATGCCGATTTTGCGTTAGATTCCTGCTGCCGCACAAATAGATAGTTTGCGCAGCCGAGGTGATTCCGTGAATACGATTCTGAGTCTTTGCAACCATCTACCCGAGACGACGTTTGACTCGGGCCAGGTGCTGCTGGGGGAGGGTGCTCGAACGGGGCTCCTTTACGTGCTGATTGACGGCGAAGTGGAGATCCTGAAGGGAGACTTCCAGGTGGACACCGTTTCCGAGCCCGGAGCTATTTTCGGAGAGGTTTCCGCGTTACTGGCCATGCCACACATGGCCACAGTGCGAGCGTTGTCCGCGTTGCGCGTATACCGGATCGAACAGGGGGCGGATTTTCTGCACTCCCATCCATCTATTGCACTCGCGGTTGCACGCCTCCTTGCCCAGCGGCTCAATGGCGTAACGAACTATCTGGTGGACCTCAAGCGGCAATTCCAGGACCAGCAGAGCCATCTGGGAATGGTGGACGAAGTGCTTGAAACGCTGGTTCATCAGCAGGGGCGGCCGTTTGTCCCGGGATCGGATCGTGATCCCGACTCGTCTATTTGAACCAGGCGGGAAACTCGGTGAGAGGGGGAATCGGCCGCACCAGATCCCGGTCGAGTTTGACGATTTCCGCGCCTTCGAACGAAAACCAGAACGCCGATTGGTCCGCGGTGTCGAGAACGATGTGAGTTGGAATGGGACCGATCTGACGGCCGGCGTTGAACACCCACGTCGAACCGATACGGTCCGCCCACGATCCATCCTGGCAGAATGGAGATTCATGAGTATGACCCGTCATGACGATGTCGGGAGAATGCTCCTTTATCCAGGCGCCAAGATCGGTATCGCCGAAACTCTTTCTTAAGCCAAGGCTCGTCGGGGACTCATCAGGAGGCGAGTGGTAGACCCAGATCCACGGGCCGCCATTGCGTTTCGCGGAATCCCGTTTCAGCAGGGCGGCAACTTCGTCGCGTGACTGGGGCCCGTCCCACCAGGGACAGACTGTGAAGAGAGCGCCCTCCGATTCATAGGTATCGCCGTCGGTCGAAATGCCCATCCGCCCCGCCTTCATAATCCAACTGGCGAACTTTTCTCCGGCGGCGTTGTGCGAATCCAGATCGTGGTTTCCGGAACAGACAATGAGTTCCGCCTGGCTGCGAATGCGCCGGAAATACTTCAGGACAACAGCCGTCTGGACGCTTCCATCGACCGATCCTGAAATATCGATGTGGTCACCCGCTATGACGACGACGTCGAAGTTCGAAGCGGCGTCAATCACCCAGTCAAACTGCTTCAGCGAATAATGCAGATCCGAAACAAGCAGGCATCTCATATCGTCATGAGTGCGCTATTCCTCTTCCTCTTCTTCCGCTCCGGCGCCGGCCTTGGCGGCGGCGATCACTTTTTCGGAGAGGTGAGCCGGGACTTCGTCGTAGTGGCTGAATTCCATGGTGTAGCTGCCGCGTGCGCCGGTCTTCGAAGTCAGGTCCGAAGCGTAGTTGAGCACTTCCGCAAGCGGGACCTGCGCTTTGATGATCGTATTGTGGCCGCGCACTTCCATGCCCTGGACTCGGCCGCGGCGGCTATTCAGGTCGCCCATCAGGTCGCCTGCGAATTCGTCGGGGCCGACCACCTCGACGTTCATGACCGGTTCGAGCAGGATGGGTTTTGCTTCGCGGATCGCCTTCTTGAATGCCAGGGACCCGGCGATCTTGAACGCCATTTCCGACGAGTCCACATCGTGGTAGGAACCGTCATACAGGATCACACGGAAATCCACCGTCGGAAAACCGGCGAGCACGCCCTTCTGGCGTGATTCCTGGATGCCTTTTTCGACCGCTGGAATGAAGTTGCGCGGAATTGAGCCGCCGAAGATTTCGTTTACGAATTCGAAATCGCCCCCGCGTGGGAGAGGCTCCATCCGGATCTTGCAGTCACCGTACTGGCCGTGGCCGCCGCTCTGTTTCTTGTGTTTGCCCTGGACGTCGGCCTTGCCCTTGATCGTTTCGCGGTAGGGAACTTTCGGCGGATGCAGCGCAACTTCCACGCCGTACCGCTTTTTCAAACGCTGGACGGAAAGTTCCACGTGCATCTGGCCCTGTCCGGAAAGCAGAAACTCTTTTGTCTGGGGCTCGCGCGTGTATCGCAGCCCCAGGTCTTCGTCCATCAGCTTGTGAATGGCCGTGCTGATCTTGTCTTCATCACCCCGCGACTTGGGTTCGATGGCAAATGAGATGACCGGCTCGACCCATTTCACGGGCGGATAAGTGATCTGGTGCGTCTTGTCGGTCAACGTGTCGCCCGTCTGCGATTCCTTGAGTTTCGCGACAGCCGCAATATCACCGGCGTGAACCTTGGCCACCGGCACGGGCGTCTTCCCCTGAAGCACGACGAGCTGGCCTATGCGTTCGGTAACGCTGCGGTTGACGTTATAGGGTTGGATTTCGGTTGTAAGCACCCCTGAATAGACGCGGAAGAGGGAAAGCCGTCCTGAAAACGGATCCGAAAAAGTCTTAAAGATGAACGCCGAGAAATGCTCGTTGTCGGCTATCTTGCGTTGAGCCTCTTTTCCCTGCGGGTCCGCACCTGTCACTGTGCCGCGATACACGGCGTCGGGCATCAGGTTCACAATGGCGTTCAACAGCGGTTGAATACCGATGTTGGCAGTTGCCGCCGTATAAAGGACGGGGTAGACCTTCCCTTCGATGACCTGTTTCTTCAGGCCTGAGATCAGTTCATCGTCCGACAGCGTGCCGCTATCGAAGAACTTCTCCATTAACTTCTCGTCGCTTTCGGCAACGGATTCGACCAGCTTCTCCCGATACGCCTTGGCGGTGTCCAAAGAGTCCCCCGGAATCTCGCCTTCCGTGAACTTGCCGCTTGCGTCGCCTTCGTACGTGAGCGCCTTCATATGAACCAGATCGATAATGCCTTTGAATTTCTTTTCGGCCCCGATAGGTATTTGAATCGGCACGCACTGGCGGCCAAGGCGCTGCTGCACCGACTCCAGCGAGCGGTCGAAGCTGGCAGTGTCTCGATCCATTCGATTAATGACGACTATTCTGGGGAGCTCAAATTCGTCGGCATACGTCCATACCCTTTCGGTTTGGACCATCACGCCGGAAACGGCATCAACCACAACGATGGCGCCATCGGCAACGCGCAAAGCGCCCCGCGCTTCCTGGATGAAGTATCCGAAGCCGGGCGTATCCAGCAGGTTGATCTTGGTCTTATTCCATTCGCAGGCAGCAAGTTTCGCGCCTATCGTGATCTTGCGATCGATTTCCTCGTCGTCGTAATCGGTCGGCGCATTGCCGTCATCCACGCGGCCAAGCCTGTTGGTCGCGCCAGTATCGAAGATCATCGCCGATATCAATGATGTCTTGCCACCACCGCCGTGTCCGATAAGGCCGACGTTCCGGATGTTCTTACCTTCGTAGACGTTCACGAGAATAACCCCCTGTGGCTTGAAATATATTGTGGGGACAGGACCGGCAATTTAGCACATTCATCCTTGAAAACACTACCCTTGGGACGATAGTCTCATCCCGTGCTCCCCGCGAATTGCCTGATTGTCAGCCTCTTTTCATTGTCCCTTACGCTTCCCAACGGCATCCGGATTGTCGAACTTCCGCCGGCGGGCCCATCCGTGGAGATCGTTGCCGGCTATGAAACCGGCGGAAGTGCGGCATCCTCACCATCCGAAACCATCCGGGCTTTGGCCCTCAACGTCTACGCGGCCGGAGGAAGTCTTGAGGAGCTGCAGGAGGCGGGCCGCACCGGATTTCGCATACGAATTCCAGACTGGGCGCTTCCTGTCGTGACCGGAGGAGTCGCGGATTACTTCAAGGAAGTTCCACGGTCCGCTGATACTGCGGTACCCGCGGACGATTTCAGCGCCCGGGTCGAAGCGGAAATCCGGACCGCGTTACTTGGCGCCGACGCCGACATTCCGCATTTCTCGACGGACCGGGCTTTTGTCGTCATTTCCGGAACGGCCCCGGAAGAGTTCACCCGGAATCTCGGCTCCATCCCAAGACGTGAATCTCTGCGGCCGCTGGGCGCTTCTACGCGCAGGCTTCCCGCGGAACGGACGTTGCGCTTCAATCGAGAGGAGCCCGGCCAGATTGACGGAAGCGTGATCTTCGCCTCGCCGGTTCCGGGAGTGTTTTACGCGGAGTGGTACTCCGTGCTGCTGCTCGATCGCCTGATTCAGCGTGTCATGCCGCTGAAGGTGGCCACGTCGCTGCCGCTGGTCCTCGAACAGTACTACTACCGAATGGAGCTCACGGTGCCGTCGGGGCAACAGCTGGAACCGGCCGAGCAGTCGCTGCTTCAGGAAATCCAGCGGCTCCAGTACCAACGGGCGACACCGGAGGACCTCAATGCCGCCAGGTCCGACGCGCGTGCATATCTTCAAAGCGTCGAAGTGCGAAGTTGGTTTGAAAGCCATGGCATTCCCGAACGGCGAACCGAAGGGCTTCAGTGGATCGACGCGATTTCGGCCGACGACCTCCGCGCAACCGCCCGCGACCTGATCGTTGCAAATCGAGTTCTGGCGACCTGGGCGCCGAAGATCCGGCAGGCGACTGTGCAGGTCGAAAGCCTTACGGCTTCGGTGACCGAACCTCTGGCGACCGCATCCGTATTACCCGAATCGCAAGGCGCGGCGCCGGCTGCCATCGACACCATCGTCACCGTCAATACCATAAGGCCTCAGCCGTTTCCTCCCCACAGTCACTCGGCTTATATCTGGGGACCGGCGGAACGGCTGGCCTCCGGAGTCTCCATAATGCCAAGCAACGGTTTCGGCGTGTTCGTTGCCGGCGCCGGTCTCACAAGATTCGAAACCGAACCGGCCGCGGCCGCCTTTCAGCCGTTTGAGACTTACCGGCCGGACCGGATACTGGTGCTGGTCCGGCCGGAAGCGTTGGAACGTGCGCGCCAGACCTGGAGTGGCTTTCGCGGGAACACGGCGGATACGGCGCTCATTCTTCCCAACGTCACCGTCTCATCCGGCGACCTGCCGGCGGTATTCCTTCTGCAGGGGATGCTGGAGCGGAAAGTCATCGAAGCGGGGTGGTGGACCGATGTCTCTTTGAGAATCGACGCCGGTCAGGGATCCACTCTACAGATCATCGCATCTCCGGAAAAGAAGAGCCGCGTCATCGAATGGATGAGACGGATCGCGAACGAGGATCTTTCCGATACGGACCTGGGCCTGGTTCGAGAAATCGCGTTGCATCATTTTGCCGGCAAACAGATGGATCTGCAGAGTCTCACCTGGCAGCAGGATCCCTCGGGCGTCGTCCCGGACATTGAAACCGTGTCGGGCGCCCACGTGCGCGATGCAGCCCGGATTTATTTTCCAATTCTCTAAATCGTGAACAGAATCAGAGTAGGCGTAGACACCGGCGGAACCTTCACCGACTTTGTGGTCATCCGCGATGGCAACATCGAGATGTTCAAGGCACTTTCCACGCCGGCTCGTCCCGAGGAAGGCATCGTCCAAGGGCTGGAGCGAATTTCATTGCGAGATGCGCGAGACGTGAAAGAGGTAATCCACGGGTCGACCGTGGCGACGAACGCGCTTCTCGAGCGAAAGGGAGCCAGGACCGCTCTGCTCACGACAGAAGGTTTCGAAGACGTTCTCGTCATCGGACGCCAGACGCGGCGCGACCTGTACAACATCTTTGTGACGCGCCCGGCCCCGCTCGTGCCGGACTCGGATCGCTTTGGCATTCGCGAACGCACGCTGTATGACGGATCGATTGAAACTCCGCTGGATGTCGGGCAGCTTCGCGCGACGATCGAAAAGCTTCGCAGCCGGAACATCGAGTCGGTGGCGGTGTGCCTGCTTTTCGCATTCGCCAACAGCCGGCACGAGGACGCCATTCTTGATGAGTTGCGGCCGCTCGGGGTCCCGGTGTCGTTGTCGTCCAGAGTGCTGCCGGAGTATCGCGAATACGAACGAACATCGACGACCGTCATAAACGCCTATCTCGCGCCAATCATGAGCCGCTACCTGCGGAGTTTGCAGGAGCGCGCCGGCGCGCCCCTCCGCGTGATGCAATCGAATGGCGGCGCCGTCCATGCCGAGGCCGCTTCCGAGGCTCCCGTCAAAACGATCTTGTCGGGACCGGCCGGCGGCGTTGTGGGCGCGTTCCACGTAGCGGAGATGTCGGGTTACTCGAACGTGATTACCTTCGACATGGGCGGCACCTCCACGGATGTTTCCCTGTGTGAGGGAGGCATCAAGGTCACCAATGAAAGCCAGGTCGATGGGATGCCCATCGGAATTCCGATGATGGACATTCACACCGTTGGCGCCGGAGGCGGCTCGATTGCGGAACTCGATCCCGGCGGCGCGCTGAAAGTTGGACCGGAGAGCGCCGGCGCGGACCCCGGGCCGATCTGCTATGGAAAAGGCGCCAGGCTCACCGTTACCGATGCCAACGTGATTCTCGGCAGACTTCTGCCGCGGTTCTTCCTGGGCGGCGCCATGCCGCTATGGACAGACCGGATTGAGCCCGCTGTTCGAAGCCTTGCATGGACGCGTCGGTGGAAGACTCCGCAGGATCTTGCGCAGGGCGTGGTTGATATCGTGAATAACAATATGGAGCAGGCGATCCGGCTGATCTCCGTGGAACGCGGTTATGATCCTCGCGACTTCACCCTCGTTTGCTTTGGCGGCGCCGGAGGTCTTCACGCCGCAAGCCTGGCCAGCGGACTCGGCATTCCGCGCATCATTGTTCCGTGCTTTCCGGGCGCGCTGTCGGCGCTTGGCCTCCTTCTGGCCGATGCGCGCAGGGACTATTCCCGCACGCTGCTTGTCAACGCGAACGATTCCGCGGCGAGACTAAAGATTGCTCTCGCCGAGTTGCACCGGCTGGGCGCCGCGGAACTTCAGGCGGAAGGTTTTCGGAAAAGCGAGGTCCGGCATGTGGATTCCTGCGATCTGCGATATCGCGGCCAGTCTTACGAACTGACCGTGCCGCTCACGCCGAAGTTTATTGACGACTTTCACCGGATGCACGAAAAGCGATACGGCTATGCCAATCCAAAGAAGGATGTTGAACTGGTGACCGTTCGTACCACGTTCCTCGGCCGTACCGCCAAGCCTGAGTTCAGGAGAGCTCCAAAATCACGAGGGAAGCCGCAACCGCAGGAGAGGCGTCCGGTATGGATCGGCGGGAAGCAAGTGAAGACGGCCATCTTTGACCGTGCCGTGCTCGGCCATGGGAATGTCATCGATGGCCCGGCCATCATTGGTGAGTACAGCTCGACGACGCTTGTGCCGCCGGGGTTTCGTTGCCGGGTGGATGGTTATTTGAATCTGGTGCTTGAATAAATGTATCGCAGGCCCTGATGGATTGCGCGCGGTCATATGACAAGTGACAAATGAACAGTGAACAATGAGAAAGCACCCGAAAACTTTCTCATTGTTCACTGTTCATTTGTCACTTGTCATATGACCGCGCACACTTTTGCAGGTAGAGGACTTTTATGAAGACCAATCCAGTCCAACTCGAAATCTTCAAGAGTCTCTTCCACTCCATTGCCGAGGAAATGGGGGCGACGCTGAAGCGGACTGCCTTTTCGCCCAACATCAAGGAGCGGCGCGATTACTCCTGCGCCATCTTCAACGACCGCGGCGAGATGCTTGCGCAGGGGGACCACATGCCCGTCCATCTGGGTTCGATGCCGCTGTCGGTGAAAGCGGCCATTGAGAATCGCGACATCGGGCCGGGCGACCTCATCATCCTGAATGATCCGTATGCCGGCGGAACGCACCTTCCGGATATCACCGTCGTATCCGGAGTGTTCTCCGGGAAGAAACTGCTGTTCTACGTGGCAAACCGCGCGCACCACTCGGACGTCGGCGGAATGTCGCCGGGCTCGATGCCATTGGCCGAGGAAATCTACCAGGAAGGTTTAAGAATTCCACCGATCAAACTGATCACGGCGGGAAAGATCAATAAGGACGTATGGGAGCTTATTCTCCTCAATGTTCGAACCCCACAGGAACGCGAAGGAGATCTCGCCGCGATGTTGGGAGCAAACGTCACCGGCGAGCGGCGGCTCAGCGAGGTTGTCGAGAAATACGGGTGGAAAGAAGTCTGCCGCTATACGACAGAAATTCTCAACTACAGCGAACGAATGACTCGTCACGCCATTGCAGGCATTCCCGACGGCACCTACGAGGCGGAGGACTTTCTCGACAACGACGGCATTACCGACAACCCGATCGCGATTCGCGTGAAAATCCGAATCAAGGGAGATCGGGCGGCAATCGATTTTTCGGGATCGGATCCACAGACCGCCGGCAGCGTTAACGCCGTGTACGCGATCACGGCGTCCGCCGTGTTCTATACATTCAGGACTCTGGTCCCCATTTCCATTCCTTCGAATGCCGGAGGCATGCGGCCTCTCGAGATCATTGCGCCCGAAGGCACGATTGTGAATGCTCTCCCCCCGGCGGCCGTTTGCGGCGGCAACGTGGAGACGGCCCAGCGCCTCGTCGACGTCTTGTACAGGTGTTTATCCACGGCATTGCCGGATCGGATTCCGGCCGCAAGCCAGGGGACGATGAACAACTTTACGTTCGGCGGCCGGGACCCGCGGACGAATCAGCCGGTCGCGTATTATGAGACCGTTTGCGGAGGCATGGGCGCCCGGCCGGTGATGGACGGAATTTCCGGTGTGCACACGCACATGACCAACTCCCTGAATACGCCCGTGGAAGCGCTCGAACACGCTTATCCGGTGCGGATCAACCGGTATTCATTGCGTCCCGATTCCGGAGGCGCCGGAAAATGGCGTGGCGGAAATGGCGTCATCCGCGAAGTCCGCTTTCTGATGAGGGCGCAAGTGACGGTTCTTTCCGAGCGGCGCAAGCTGGCGCCGTTCGGCCTCGGCGGCGGGGAACCCGGCTCCAGGGGAATCAACACCATCGTTCGCAGGAATGGAAGTGTGGAGCAACTGCCGTCGAAGTTCACAGCATGGGTCGAAGCCGGCGATGTGGTGTCGATTCAAACTCCGGGAGGTGGCGGGTGGGGAAAACCCCGAAACTGAAAACGCGCAAGCTGAGCGGGAAGAAGCTGTTCATCCTGAACACGCTGCTGATTCTCATTCCGCTTGTATATTTTGGTTACCAGCCGGCTCTCCGCTTCTCCACCATTCTGCTTATCGTTAACGAAGAACCTCAGCCGAGCGATGCAATCGTGATTCTTGGCGGCGGCGAGCCCGGCCGGGCCGCGGAAGCCGCCGAGTTGTTCCGCGCAAACATGGCGCCCCGGGTTGTGATTACCACCGAAACGTCGAGCGAGGAATTTGACGAGTTCCAGCGCAAGGGCATCACGTTGTTTCAGGGTTACGAGAACTATCTTCGTGTGCTGAATGGAATGGGCGTTCCGAATGAGAAGATCATCCGTATCGAGACGCCCTCCGAGGACAGCTTCGACGAGATACGGCACATCCGGGAGATGTGCGAAGAACGGAATTGGAAATCCGTCATCATCGTTACATCGAATTACCACACGCGCCGGTCCCGGCTGACCGCGCGCTATATTCTCGAACCCGATATCCGGTTTATTATCGTGGCGGCGCGCTCCGGTGGCCTTACGCCGGAGAACTGGTGGACTCGCCGGGGACAGATCCGAACCTTCCTGATTGAATTTCAAAAACTGGCCGCCTACGCCCTGTATATCTGGCCTCAATTGATCGTGTGACATGAGCGGCGGCGAATGCAAGCCCGATAGGGCGCAGCCATCAAGAGAATGAGAGGCACGCATTTCGTCCAAATTCCCGAAGGCTGGTTCTGGATGGGCGGGAGCGCATTTCATTGGGAACGGCCACGGCACTATGTGTGGGTCGATGCATTCGAGATGGCTCGCACTACCGTTACACGCCGCGAATACGCCGAGTTTCTCGCCGAGACCGGAAACCCGGAACCGGCCGGATGGCGCGAAGAGGTTTTCTCGATGCCGGATCAGCCCGTTGTTGGTGTCAATTGGTTTGATGCGATGTCCTACTGCGAATGGTTATCGCTCGCGCGCGATGAAGCATGCCGGCTGCCCACGGAAGCGGAATGGGAAAAGGCCTGCCGCGGCGGTTTGGACTCGCGCGAATTTTCCTGGGGCGACGATCCACTGAAATCCATTGAGTACTTCCAGGGCGAGTGGACAGCGCCGCGGCCGGCCGGGCAATGGAAACCCAATGGCTATGGCTTGATGAACATCGGAGACAACGTTCATGAATGGTGTCTCGATTGGTATGCGGAGGATTACTACCAAATCTCTCCGGAAAGAAATCCGTCGGGTCCCGAAACCGGAACCCGCCGCATTTCGCGCGGCGGTTCATGGCGCCATCAGCTGAAGGCGTCGCGCAACGCTCATCGCAGCAGTCTTCCCCCCGCGTATCGGTATACCGATTACGGATTACGAGTGGTCCGGGCACTGCCTGCTATTAAAGCTATTCAAGGTTCTCCTCTTTTTTAGGACACGTGGGTATAATGCCCCCCGCCATGTCAGAACTGAGATTCAATCGAGTAACGGGTGACTGGGTGGTTGTCGCAACGGACCGTTCGGTGCCTCCGGAGAACTTCGTTCGGAAGGCCGCCCCCCGCGAAAGCCCATCGCATGTTCCTGATTGCCCGTTTTGTCCCGGCAATGAGTCTCAGAACGAGACGGTTCTTGCCGAGCCTCCGGGATCGAACTGGGAAGTCCGGATCGTGAAAAGCTCTTTTCCAGCCCTCCAGCCGGAGTGTGAGCACGAGCTTTCGGGCGGCCTGATGAATCGGCGGTTGAAGGGTTTCGGTTATCACGAGGTCGTCGTCGAAACGCCCTTGCACAATAAGTTCATCTGGGAGAGGTCGGCGGGCGAGCTGCGGGCCCTGCTGAATGCGATGAAGGCCAGGTACCTTGCCATTGCCGAGGATGAGCGAGTGGCTCTGGTGGTGCTATACAAGAATCACGGTTCAGGCGCGGGATCGTTTGTGGAACATCCGCACTGCCAGATTCTCGCAACGCCCGTTGTCCCGAATGATGTTCGCCGCCGTTCGGTCGACGCGCTGCGTTTTTTCGATGAGAACGGTCAATGCATGTTCTGCGCGATGATCCAGCAGGAACTGGCCGACGAACAGCGCATCGTCCATCTGACCAGGAATTTTGTGAGCTTCGTGCCTTTCGCGGCCGTATCGCCGTTTCATATCTGGATGATGCCGCTGCGGCACTCGCCTGATTTTGGATGGACGATGAAGGGCGAAATCGAGGACCTGGCCGAACATCTTCGGGTCCTTTTGCGGAAGATCTCCCTGGGACTCAACAACCCCGACTTCAACTTCGTCATACGCAGCATGGTGCAGCGATATTCGGATCTGCGCAGCTTCCACTGGTATCTCTCGGTTGTTCCCCGGGTTTCGCTGCCGGCGGGCTTCGAACTCGGTTCCGGAATGTTCATCAACGCCACGCTTCCCGAAAAATCCGCGGAATTCCTAAGGAAAGTGAAGGTCGATCCTGCCGGTTAGCTGCCGGACGCGGCATATCCCTTGCGGGCCCGCACGGTGTGGCCGCTCTTCGATGTGACCTGGATGGCATGAAACCGCCTGTCGTCGGCACTCGCGGGATAGTAACCCAGCGTGTACTGGCTGCGAAGTTCGGCGGCGATCTCATCGAGCACTTTGTCGATTTTGCTTTCGCCCGCGCCAATCAGGGCCTCATTCAGCAGAAACGCCTGTCCGCCACTGTTTTCAGCAAAACGATTCAGGACGTTCATGTCGACGGCATCGCGCAGGCCGGAAAGTGTGCCGGCGCCGGTTCGAGGAGACGTTGGCGGCCATGAGAACGGAATGTGGTCGGTGTTCTGCGCGTAGGTCAGCGGAGATATGCCGATCGCGTACACGAGATATTCGGATTCGCGGACGGCATCATTTGCCTCGCCGCTCTTCATCAGGCTCGCCGTGTCCTGACCGTCGGTGATCACCAGCAGGGCGCGCTTGTCGTGACGCCCCCGCCGCATTTTCGTCAGGGCCTCTCCCACGGCGTCATAAAGGGCCGTGCCGCCGGTGACGCGAAGCTTACGCAGAGCCTGTGTGAGCTTGCCGCGGTCGCTCGTGAAGTCCTGGCGAAGAACAGGCTTGCCGGAAAACGTCATCAGGAAGACTTCATCATCTTTGTTAATAGTGCGGGCAAATCGTTCCACCGCCGCGGTCGCGATTCGAATCTTGCGATCCATGCTTCCGCTGGTATCGAGGACGATCCCAACGCTTACAGCGGTGTCGCTGTCCTGCGAGAAATGAACAATATTCTGCTGTACGCCGTCTTCTGCCAGGGAAAACTGATCGACTGTCAGACCATTAACGTAGCGTCCCGTGTTGTCTGTGACGGTCGCAAAGACGTTTACAAGCCGGACATCGACGCGCACCTGGGCCGAGAGGACGGCCGCCACGGAACAGGTTGCTGCGATGAAAATAAGGGGCTGCAAACCACGGCGCATCGGGACTCCTGACGGAATGGGTAGGCGGATTATAGTACGTTTTCGGCTATGATAGGGCCCGTATGACTGCACCCGACAAATTCCGTGAAGTGATGAGCAATTTTGCCTCCGGCGTGACTGTCGTCACGACCCGAGATCGTGAGAAACGGCCATACGGCCTGACTGTCAGCGCATTCACATCGGTCTCCCTGGACCCCCTGCTCGTGCTGGTTTGCCTCGACAATCGGCTTAGCGGTCTCGCCGCCTTCAAGGATTCCGGAAACTTCGGCGTGAGTATCCTTTCCGAATCCCAGGAGGAGATCTCCCGAATGTTCGCCAGAAAGGATTCCGAGCGTCCCGAGAGCACTTACTTCGATGGTCCGGCCGGAATTCCGCTGATGCGCGGCGCCCTGGCCACTATCGAGTGTGAAACCGCGGCCATGTATCCCGGCGGCGATCACACGATCTTCATGGGGAAGGTCATCTCTTCGGACGTCATCGAAGGCCGGAACGGCGCAAAGCCCCTGATGTATTTTCGCGGCAAATATCACCGTTTGCCTTGAAGCGGTATAATCACCGCCAATCACAAAGCCGCATTTGTCACCCCTATAAGGAGGAACCATGTTCCATAACAGACTAATTGCTCTTGCACTCGTCGCCGTGTCCTGTCTGGCGATCGTTGCCGCTCCCGCTCTGGCGCAGCGGGGCGGCGCTGGTGGCGCAGCGGCGCCCGATCCGGTCGAGAAGGCCGTTCAACTCAAGCCGGACCTTTACTATGTTCCCGGCGCCGGCGCGAATGCCGTCATTCGAGTCACGCCCGAAGGATTGATCCTGATCGACACGAAGAACCCGGGCGCCGAGATTGCCGCCGCCCTGGTCGAACAGATCAAGTCCATTTCAAATCTGCCCGTGAAGTACGTCTTGAATACCCATCATCATCCCGACCACACCGGCAACAACCAGACATTCGTGGCTCAGGGCGCTACAGTCGTCGGCCTCGAGAAGATGAAGCAGCTCATGACCACCGACCAGAGAACGAAGGACATTGCCGGTCCGCCGACGGTCACGTTTCCGAAGGATTACTCCCTGAAGTTCGGCGGCGCCACTGTCGACGCTCACTTCTACGGCGCCAGCCACACGGGCGGCGATACCGTGGTGTACATGCCCGATAAAAGATTCATCATGGTTTCCGACACCGTTCCCGTTGCGAATCCGACGCCGGGCATCGGTTTTGGCGGTAACGGCGGCAGCGCGGTCCAGGTGCCGGGCCTGCTCGACAGCATGCTGAAACTGGATTGGGATGTGGCCATCGCCGGTCGCGGCGGTCCGATGACCCGGGCGGAAGTCCAGGCCTTCAAAGGGAAGTGGGACACGTTCATGACTCGAGTAAAGGATGCCGTGGGCAAAGGCGCGACCAAGGAGACCCTGATGTCGCAGGTCAAGCAGGACGACCTTGGCTGGAATTTCAACGCCGGCTTCTTCGGCAATCTCTTCGACGAGCTGCAGGCAAACCCGCGCGGCGAGCCCCGGCTGTAACGGAGAATTAGGGAGACGTTGATCGAATTCCGCACTTCAGGAATTCGATCAACGTCACCTTAATTCTCCCACTCGCCGAGACCGCTGTTCTGTCCTCACTCGCCGGACACAATGACAGCGCGCCCCCGCTTTCAGGCTGGTCTTATGACTAATCGTTCAACTACCGGCTTGCTGCTTTCCGGCTAAATCGCTGACACAGGCTGGCTATGGAGTTCGGCTAAGGAGTTGCGAACAGTACTGCCGTGAGGAATTATTTGTGGTTCCTATTGCATAAGAGCGTGTGGACCGCGCACGTACAGCGTCGGGCGCTTCTTGTCCTGACTGCGCTGGTCCTCATCGCGGTCACCGTCACACAGAAGCCCGTGCACGCCGGCTCAACGGCAACGGCCTGGGCCTATAAGGGGCCCATGCTCACGGCGCGAACCGCACCTGGTTATGGCGTCGTGAACGGGCGGATATACGCTCTCGGCGGCTGGAACGCCGGCTATCTGTGCGCCTACCTGAATACGGTGGAGGTATATAACCCGGCGGCCGACGTGTGGAGTCCGCTGGCAGCCATGCCGACTGCACGAGAGAATCTGAAGGCAGGCGCCTGGAGTGGAAAGTTGTATGCCGTCGGCGGGAGCACCGGTTGCGGCCCCCTGACGGGCGCAAACGAAGTCTATGATCCCGTCACGAACACGTGGGCGTCGCTGCGGGAGATGCCGACGGCGCGGACCGCACACGGCGTCGGCGTTGTAAATGGCATTCTCTATGCCGTGGGTGGCGGCGGCAACAGCGGGAAGCTCGTCGAGGCCTACGATATTGCCGCCAATACCTGGAGCGTCAAGGCATCGATGCGCGTGAGCCGTACCGGGGCTGCCGTGGCTGACTTGAATGACCGTCTGTATGTATTCGGCGGCATCGACTACTCCGCCAGCACTCCGGTGAACCTCGCGTCCGCCGAAGTATATGACCCCGCGGCAAACACATGGACGCTGTTGGCTCCCATGCCTGCCGCTCGCACGGCGGTAGCCGCCGTCGCCGTGAACGGCATCATCTATGTGATCGGCGGAAATAATGAGCAAGTGCTTGCGTCGGTGCTTGCATATAGCCCGGCAACCAACAGTTGGTCGGACATGCCGCCGCTGAACTCGGTTCGAACAAATGCGGGCGCCGCTGCCGTCGGCAACGTGCTGTATGCCTTCGGGGGGTTCACTGGGTCGCCTTACGATCCCGCAAGCCACCTGACCAGCCTCGAAGCGCTCGGTTCCGAAACCGCTCCCACCGAGCCGGCGCCGCAAACCGGCGCCGGCACAGTTACATTCGATATCCCCAGTTCAGGCGGCCGCTGGCTGGCAACGACAACAATGCCGAACACCATGACCATCGGATATGGGCGAATTCGGGCCAACAGCGGGCAAGCGGTTCCCGCCGGCCTGGCAATTTTCGGAATACGCCAGAACAACGTTCTTATCAGCGAAGCGGCGATACCTGCTGCGAAATTGATTCGATCGGGGCGGATTTTTGCCGAAATCAATGGACCTGTGAATACGGGATTGGCCATTGCCAATCCAAACGACCAGACGGTCTCGATCAGTTTTGTTTTTAACGATTCGCTGGCCGGCAGAAATGTCCAAAGCGGAAGCACGACCATCCCGCCGAACGGCCAGATCTCAGCCTTTCTGAACGCTGACCCGTTTCATGGTCCTTCGTCGCTGCAGGGAACGTTGACGTTTACGGCTTCGGCTCCGGTAGCCGCGCTTGCCATACGCGGATTGACGAATCAGGCGCCGCGTTCCGAATTTCTCATATCGACATTGCCTGTCGTGGAAGTTCCAACATCAGTGACCGAACCGTTGTACATCTCGCAATTTGCCGATGGCAATGGGTCGAAGACCCAACTCATTCTGATCAATCCGACCGATAGCACAATTACGGGACGTGTCCGATGGACTGACGCTTCGGGAAACCCGGTAGCGATCAGCGTCACAGGGCCTTTTTGCAGCACGGCTTGCTCGGGCGCGAGCTTTACCTATCGCATCGCTCCAGCCTCGGGCTTTCAGGTTCAGACCAGTGGGTTGTCGGGGACTTTGGTTTCAGGGCGTATCGCGATTGAGCCGGACGCCGGCAACGCGGCGCCGGCCGGCACCGCAATCTTTGCGTACAACACCGCAGGATTTACCGTCACGGAAGCCGGCGTTGAGGCGATCCGCGCAAGACAGGCATTCCGGATGTACGCGGAGCTCTCCACGGGTATTCAAACTGCGCTGGCGATTGCCTCGACTGGTTCTGCAATGACGGTGGACTTATCCCTGACGACCACGGCCGGAGCATCCACCGGATACACGGCGCGGATTGCTGTTCCGGCCAACGGCAAGACAGCCGCATTTCTCAACGACATTCCGGGTTTTGAGAACGTGCCACGGCCGTTCCGTGGAGTCTTGCGCGCATCGGGGCCGTGTTGCTTCGCGATGGTCGGATTGCGCACGCGGTACAACGAGAGAAACGAGTTCCTGATGACCACAACCGCACCCGCACCCGAAGACGCTGGGGCTCCTTCCACGGAAATGGTATTTCCTCACTTCGCAATCGGAGGCGGCCTGCAGATGGAGTTCGTTCTGTTCGGCGCGGGCAACGCATCGGCGAGTGGCGCCCTCAGCTTCTACACGCAGCAGGGCGCTTCCCTGAGCATGGATCTTGCGACGTGGCAGGAAATCGAATCGGTGACGCAGCCGATTCAGGCCGCACTCGGCGGGACAATCGCTCTGCCGGGTGGGAGCACTGTCGTGATTCCGCCCGGTTTTCTGAAAAACGATCAACGCGTGACTGTTTCCCTGCTCCCGGCAATGCCGAGACAGGTTCCCAGCGGACTGCTGAGCAGTGTCGGACCGGCGATTTCGATCACATTCCCGCGCGGTGCGGCCAACCCGGGGCAGACATCGGCACTGAGCGCGGAGCGCGCGGCTGCAAATGAGCTCTCCCCGGGGATTCAGGTAAACATCATCACGAGCTCACTTCCAACCGACCCCGATAGCTATGTTCAACTCGCGGAGGTTGAGCCGCCTCAGGCAAAAGTTCAATCCAACATCGGCATGTTCACGGCGCTACCCGGATCCACAGCGAGCGCGACGCTCGTGCCGGCTTACCTGGTCAATTTCACCAGCCAAAGCGCTGAAGACTCCTCATACACAGTCAACATGGGCAACGTTACCTGGAACCGCCTGCTCCCAACCTATCCCGTGCGATATGGAGGAAGGATATGGGATGCGGCATCCCGGACGTGGCTTGCGATGGACAGTCCGACAGTGAGCCTTAAGCGTGGCGTCAAGACCTGTGTTCTGGTCCATGGAATGTTGAGCCGGGTCGAGGACGCGTTTTCCGAGGGCAGTGACTGTACCAGCCGCATTGGGACAGCAAACGGTTGCGAGCAAGTCGTCGGGTTCAACTACGACTGGACGAAGGGAATTAACGATAGCGGCGCGTCGCTGGCTGCATTCCTGGATTCGCTCGCCACGACGTACGGAATCACCAACGCTGTAGTCGAAGCCCACAGCGAAGGCGGTCCGGTCGCGGTCTCCGGGCTGGCGCAAACGCAAAGCGGAATTCAGGTCAACAATCTCGTCACGCTGGGGAGTCCTCTGACTGGAACAACCGCGGCAGATAAAGGAGAGCAGGTTCTGGCATGGCTTGCGTATAACACGGTTAGTTCGACTTGCCCTGGTGCACTGAAGCTAAGACAAGTACCGGACTCTCTGGCGATGCCGCTCCGTAAAGCGATCGGTATGGCCGCGCCCTTCTTACGCGACCTGACGACAACAAGCGGCACAAGCGGAAATCTCGCCCGGGCCCGGGATCAGCTGAACCAAAACCATAGAGAAACCGCCGTCACGGCCGTCGCCGGTACAGGCGGCTCTCTTCTTCCGGAGTGGACCGGAACGGATATTCGTTCCCTATGGAATGGCTGGCTGTTCGACAGCAGTCAGCAGGACAGCATCGTGAATGGCCCGAGCGCTCGCGGCGAGAATTCGGGTCTGAACGTCAAGAACGCGCTCACATTTGCGCTCGAGCATACCGCGCTCGAGTGCGACGAGCGGGTCATCCGGGCCGTGGGGCTGTCCGTCAACAGCGGCACGACCACCACCACCCGGACGCTCACGGTAACGAAGTCGGGCGCCGGAACCGGCACCGTCGCTTCCACTCCGACTGGTATCGCTTGCGGCGTCACGTGCACCGGGACTTTCCAGGATCGCGTTCAGGTTACTCTGACGGCGACTGCAGCGAGCGGCTCCAGATTTACCGGCTGGTCCGGCTCGTGCAGCGGGACCGGCTCTTGCACGCTGACGATGGACGGCAACAAGACAGTTACTGCGACGTTTGAGGCGAGCCAGACCCTCACTTACACCGGATCATTCAGCGCCTCATTCCCGAGTTTCACGGAACCGACGCTCGGTTGTATCTTCACCTCGAGGATGTCGGGCGCAATTACTCTGACGCTGACTACAAGCAGTGATGGAACAATCAGCGGATCGGCCCGTATTCCCGCCACTGTGAATACAACGCCTGCTTCTTCCACGGTGCCCGGTGGAAGCTGTACGAGTGGTTCTTCCTCTCCGGTGCTACAGGGTTCGGCATCGGGGACGGATCAAAATATTACCGGCACTTTTTCCGATCAGAGTACGGACCGGCCCTACACGATGACCTTTACAGGCAGGCGCAGTGGCGACACCGTCACTGCATCGTCGATAACAATTTCGAGAACCTTCCAAACCACCAACAACGGTTCAGTGACGGGCAGCTTTCCGCGGACGGTCTCAATTTCAAACGTCGAACTACGGCGGCAATGAGATGTGGGGACAGACTCCGAATTCACGAACTTCAGAATTCGGAGTCTGTCCCCACATCTCCCCTCAATCGTGGCAATAGAGGATTGATTCTCGAGAGCACTTCGTAGGGAATGGTTCCCGCCTTTTCGGCCACCTCTTCCGCCCGGATTTCGGCGTTTCCCTGGCGGCCCAGCAATACCACTTCGTCGTCGACGTTTGCGGCGGCGTCGGTGACGTCGATCATCGTCATGTTCATCGCAACACGGCCGATTACCGGGACTGCCTGGCCATTGACCAATACACGTCCGGAATTCGAAAGTCTCCGGTCGTAGCCGTCGTAGTAGCCCACCGGCAACACCGCCACCAGCATGGGCCGGCCCGCCTGGTATGAAAGTCCATAGCCGACATAGTCTCCCGCGCCAACCTTCTTTATCTGGGCGACGCGCGTTTTCCAGGTCAACGCCGGCGATAGGGCGATCTGCCGCCCTCGTTCGCGGGCCGCGAGTTGCGTTTCGCGAGACGGCCATATCCCGTAGGCGCCAATTCCAATGCGGACCATCGAGAAGTTCGTTTCGGGATACAGAAGTGCGCCTGCCGTCGCCGCGGCATGGACATGTTCAGGACGGACACCAAGACGATCGAGGACGGCCATGGCCTCTTTGAACCGGTCGAGCTGCATTTGGGCGAAGGAAGGATCCAGCGTGTCTTCGATATTGGCAAAATGGGTATAGGCGCCTTCGATCTTCAGGCCCGGAAGTTTCAGTATGGTCCGCACGAAGTTCTCGAGATCCGCGGCCGCGACTCCCTGGCGGTTCGTTCCGGTTTCGATCTTGAGGTGAACGTGTGCGGCCGCATTCAGGTTTTGCGCCGCGTTCGACAGGGCCTGGGCGACATCCAGGCGATAAAGAACCTGGCGATACCCGTTTTTGACCGCAATTCCGGCTTCCGCCGGTATTGTGTGGCCGAGTATCAAGATGCGATTCGCGATACCGAGCTTCGTGATCGCGCTGGCCTCGTCCACGCAATTAACGCCGAGCCAATTTCCGCCCTCGGCGGCAACCGGTGCAACCATGTTCAATCCATGGCCGTACGCGTTGGCCTTGACGACGACCATTATTTCCGTTCCCGGCGCCACGAGATCCCGAAACGCAGTGATATTCGCGCGTATGCGCGCTGTGTCTGCTTCCACCCAAGACAGCATGTGTGGATTATTCCATATGTATGATTAAATCCACGGCTATTCAAGATGAGCGGCTGCGAATGCAAGCCCGATAGGGCGCAGCCATTAAAACAATGGATTCCACAATCGCATTCCGGAACGTGCGCTACACCGTCGCCGGTGGCCGCAATCTCGTTCACGATATCTCGTTCGAACTCGAGCGTAATGAGACCGTCGTCATATTGGGACGCAGCGGTTCGGGAAAAACAACCACGCTCAAGTTGATCAACCGGCTTCTCGATCCGACCGCCGGAGAGGTGTTTGTCGAAGGAAAGAGCACCGGGGAATGGGATCCGATCCGGCTTCGACGGCACATTGGATACGTCATCCAGGACGCCGGGCTTTTTCCTCATTTCACCGTTGAGCGCAACATCGCGCTGGTTCCATCGCTCGAGTCCTGGACCGGGGAAAGAATCCGGAGCCGGGTTCACGAAATGCTGGAGTTGGTGGGACTCCCTCCGGCCGATTTCGCAAAGCGATTTCCGCGTCAACTCTCGGGCGGAGAGCGCCAGCGTGTCGGCGTGGCGCGCGCTCTTGCCGCGGATCCGCCGATTCTCCTGCTCGACGAGCCGTTCGGCGCGCTCGATCCGATTACGCGCTCCGAGATCCAGAAGGAGTTTCGTGACCTGCAGAAGCGGCTCGAAAAGACAATCGTGTTTGTGACCCACGACGTCCGCGAAGCGTTCCTTCTGGGTAAACGAATCGGCCTGATGAAGGATGGGAAGTTACTTGCGCTCTTGCCGGCGGGCGATTTCAGGAAACTGGACCATCCCGAAGCGAAAGCCTTTGTGGAGAGCTACTCATGAGCGGCTGCGAATGCAAGCCCGATAGGGCGCAGCCAGTAAAAATATGAATATCTTTGAGGTCATGTGGACGAACCGGAATCAGGTATTGCAACTCACGATCGAGCACATCTTCCTTGTGGGTGTTTCAATGGCTATCGCGCTCGCCATCGGATTGCCTGTGGGAATCCTGATGACGCGAAAGCCGCGGCTGTCGCGGCCCGTGCTCGTTTTTGCAAACGTGGTACAGACGATCCCGAGCCTGGCCTTGTTTGGTTTTCTGATTCCGATTCCATTCATCGGCGGTATCGGGGCGCGCACCGCAATCGTGGCGCTCGTTCTCTATTCGTTGTTGCCGATCATTCGGAACACGTTCACTGGAATTTCCGGCGTCGATCCCGCGATTCGCGAGGCCGGCCGCGGAATGGGAATGACCGATAATCAATTGCTCTGGCAGGTGGAACTACCGCTCGCCATGGGAGTCATTTTTGCGGGCATTCGCATTGCCACGGTAGTTGCCGTCGGTGTGGCAACGATTGCTGCGGCTGTTGGAGCCGGTGGGTTGGGAATGTTTATCTTCAGGGGTGTGTCCATGGTCGATAGCCGACTGATTCTGGCGGGAGCTATTCCCGCAGCGGTGCTGGCGCTGGCAGCCGATGTGGGTTTGGGCGCGGTAGAGAAGAGGCTGGGCCGCATATGAAACGCATCGTTCTGGCCGCTTCATTTCTACTGACGGCCTGTTCCTCTTCCGACCGCATCGTCATCGGCTCGAAGAACTTCACGGAGCAGGTGATTCTTGGCGAACTGTTCGCACAGCAGATTGAACGCCGCACCGGCCTGGAAGTGGACCGGCGGCTGAATCTTGGCGGAACCCTCGTGTGTCACCAGGCGATCGTTGCGGGCCAGATCGACATTTACCCGGAATACACGGGAACCGGCCTCACTGCGATTCTTGGCGCACAGCCGATGAACGATTCCAACCAGGTATACGAAAAGGTCAAGACCGACTACGCGGCCCGATTCGCCGTGGACTGGACCGAGCCGCTGGGTTTCAACAACACTTTTGCGATTATCGTGCGCGCCGGAGATGCGGCGAAGTTCAACCTCAGGACGATTTCCGACAGCGCGCCGTTGACGCGCGATTGGACCGCTGGTTTCGGCTACGAGTTCATGGAACGTTCCGACGGCTATCGCGGACTGAGCCAGGCGTACAACCTTCAGTTTCCGGATGAACCGCGAGTTATGGACCTCGGGCTCACGTACAGGGCGCTGGCGGATGGGCAGGTTGACTTCATCGCAGGCGACTCGACAGCCGGCCTGATCGAGAGCCTCGGCCTCTTCGCGTTGGAGGACGACAAGAGTTACTTTCCGCCTTACGACGCCGCCCCAGTTATACGACACGAGATCGTGTTGAAGCATCCGGAAGTTCGCGAGGCTCTTCGGGAGTTGGGCGGCAAAATCTCGGAACCTGCGATGCGGCGGCTCAACTACGCCGTCGATGGCGAGCGTCGCGATGTAGCGCAGGTCGTCAGCGAATTTCTGGACGCCACCTTCGGGAAATAGACTCTACAGCCAAACTTTTCAAGTCTACCTGTGGGCGCGGGGCTACCGTGGCCTGGTACACGTCGCCCATCCCGCCCGAGCCGAGATGGCTGGTGATTTCGTAATGTGCGAGCCTGCTTCCAATCACTGTTCTTGATGTGTACGGCACAGCCGTACATACTGGAAATCATAAAGGAGCAGCATGCAACTTGTCCGCTTTCGCCATAAAGGCCTGAAGCAGCTCCACCATGACGGGAACGTGAAACGGGTACCGCCTTCGATGGCAGACAAGCTGCGTAAGCTTCTGTTCGCCATCGAAACCGCCGAAGCGCTGAAGGATCTCGAACGGTTTCCGGGCTGGAAGTTGCATCCGCTCACAGGCGGCCTGAAAGGATTCTGGAGCCTGACTGTTACCGGGAGCTGGCGGTTGATTTCCCGTCACGACGAAACGTCGAACACTGCCAGCGATATGGATCTGATCGACGACCATTAGGAGGCCCGCGATGCCCATGAAGAATCCGCCCCATCCGGGCGGCCTGATCAAAACCGAAATTGTGGATGCCCTCGGCCTCAATGTGTCGCAGGCGGCGGCGATTTTGAAAGTGCGCCGCGCCACGCTCTCCGACCTTCTGAACGGCAAGTCCGAGCTGACTCCGGAAATGGCCCTGCGCATCGAAAAGGCGTTTGGCCCGAACATGGACCACCTTCTCCGCATGCAGCTCGCCTACGACGTTGCCCAAACGCGGCAGCATTCCAGGAGCATCGCCATCAAGCGGTATATCCCGGCGCAAAGGGCCGGGGTTCGGTGACGTCTCTGGTCTCAGGCCCTAGTCACCTTGCCGGCGGGTTCCAATTTTGAATGAGAGTGATCGGGGAGGAGGCGTCTTCCAGCAGCGTGTTGATCAGGAAGCGGCCGTCGCGCGTGACGTCGTATTGCCGGCCCAGGTTATTATCCACGCCGCCGCCCAAGATTCGCGCCGCAAACAGCGCCACCGGCGCACCCGGCTCCAGCGTGGTTGCCGTCGCCGCGATCGCCGCCGCCATCATCTCTCCATTCGGCCCGATGTAGTACAACTCCCTGCCGTCGGAACGCCACTTCGGATAAATGCCTCCCGCCGTCGACACCTGCCACTGCCCGGCAGCGGCGTTGGCTGCCACGCCCGAAGCCGCCGGCGCCGCAAACGGCCGGATGTAGATCTCGTTTTGCCCCGATTCGTTCGAATGGTAGGCCACCCAGCGCCCGTCCGGCGAGAACTGAGCTGAGCGTTCCTCGAAGCGGGTCTTCAGGAACACCCACGGCTTGCGCTCCCCCTCCATCGGCAGCACCCACAAGTCCCGCGCCGTCTGCGGGTCGATGCTGTGATAGAGCACGAACCGGCCGTCCGCGGACCAATCGTTGGCTATCTTGGCCTGCGGCGATTCCACCAGCAGGTCCTCCGCTCCTGCGCCGCTGGAGGGCTTTTGATAGAGATCGCGGGCGCCCTTCCGGTCCGAGTCGAACACGATCCGGCTGCCGTCGGAGGACCAGAGGGGGAACCGGTCCAAGACCGCATCGAACGTGAACCGGCTCGAGCGCGTTCCATCCAGAAGCCAGATGTCGGTGTTGCCCTGCACCGTGCGGTGCACCGCCACCCGGCGGCCATCGGGCGAAACGCGGGGAGAGAAGAGATCATTTTCATCCGGCGCGCCCATCCGGCCCAGCGCCTTGCCGGAACGGTCGAACCAAGCCAGTTGCCGCCGGCTGGCCCCGCCTTCCCGGTAGGCCACCAGGCCCGGCGCCGATACCGACAGCGCGCTTGCCCTGACAACCGCGTCAAAGGCCACCGGATCGGCCAGCGTCACCGGATCGCTCGTGAGCGCCTTCTGTTCCAGGTCCAGGCGCTGGGCCACCAGCGTTCCCGCCCGTACCCACAGCAGCCATCCCGCCATTCCGCCATCTCGCCCATCTGGAAAAGGCAGGTAGACGCCTGCCGTATCGGCTGCGGTCAGCCGCCGGGTTTCGGCCGAGTCGAGCGATCCCAGGTAGATCCCTCCGGTTTCCGGCGTCCCCTGCGCGTAGAACAGGAATTGCCGGCCATCGGGCAGGAAGGAGGGAAACCGGTGGCTATTCTGCCGGTCGAGCGTTGTCACCGCCACCGGTTCGCCTCCCGTGGCCGGCACGCGGGACAGCGGACCTACGCTGGTTGGCGCAAACAGAATGACACCGTCCGCATTCCAGGTCCCGCCGCGGCCGGCGGTGGCCATTGCCACTGTTTGCGGCGCGCCTCCGCCGATGTCGAGCCGCTTCAGGCTGCTACCCGTGAAGAAGCCGACCGAGCGGCTGTCGGGCGACCAGAACGGAGATGCCGCGCCCTCGGTTCCGGCCAGCGGCTGCGCGCCGGTGGTGGCCAGGGACCGCAGCCAGAGGCGGGGAGCGCCGTCGCCGGAAGCAACGAAGACGATCTGGCGGCCGTCGGGAGAGAGAGCAAAAGAAATGGGATCGGTGGTCGCGGGCGTGTTGATTTCCACGCGTGTCTCGGGCGGCGGCGTCTGTCGCAGATAACGCAGCGCGGGAATGGCAAATACTAGAGCCACCACCACCGCGGCTGCGGCCACGAACCATGCCCTGTGCGCACTACGAGCCGGCGCAGTTGCCGGCGGCGCCGGCGGTTCCACCAGCGCCTGTTCGATGTCGATTCGCACGTCGGCGGCTGTTTGCCGCCTCTTCTTCGCGTCTTTCTGAAGGCACAGGCGCAGCAATTCCTGAACTCGACTGGGCAGCTTCGTCGGCAGCTTGCTCCAGTCCGGCTCCGCCCGAATCACCGCCGCCAGAATATCTCCAACTCCGTCGCCCTGGAATGCCGGACGGCCCGTCAGCATCTCGTACAGCACCGCGCCAAATGCGAAGATGTCGGTCCGCCGATCCACCGTCATCCCCTTGGCCTGCTCGGGCGACATGTATGCCGCCGTTCCCAGTATCACTCCCGCTTTCGTCGCCGCCATGCTCAGCGTCGGCGAGTTCGAACTCGCCGCATCCGTCGCTTCCGTCTCGAAAGCTTTCGCCAGGCCGAAGTCCAGCACCTTCACTTTCCCTTCCGGCGTGACCTTCACATTCGCCGGCTTCAGGTCCCGGTGCACCACTCCCTTCTCGTGCGCCGCCTCCAGCGCGTCGCAGATCTGATTCGCAATCGCAAACGCTTCATCGGTTGGTATCGCGCCGCGCCGGATGCGCTCGGCCAAGGTCTCTCCCGGAACCAGTTCCATCACCAGGAAGTGATGCGACGCCGACTGCTCAAACCCATAAATGGCCGCAATATTCGGATGATTCAACGACGCCAGCACGCGCGCTTCGCGCTCGAATCGCGCCACGCGTTCCGCATCGTGTTTGAAGGCTTCGGGAAGGAACTTGATGGCCACACTCCGGCCCAGCTTCGAGTCGGCGGCCTGATACACATCGCCCATCCCGCCCGAGCCCAGATGCGCTGTAATTTCGTAATGCGCGAGCTTTGTTCCAATCATTATTTCTTGATGCCTGCGCCCTATCTTCCGGTTTCGCGCCATCGCGCTCACGCTTCGCGGCGGGCTTGCATTCGCAGCCGCTTATGGAGGATCAATCTCTACCGGCGCATCGTAGCAGAATCATGCATGACGGAGAATCAGATCTTCCGAGGCCATCCCGGACAAGCCGGCGGTCCGCGCCTGCCGCGCTCACGCATGCCGCTTGTGGATGACCTTTCGAATGCACTACTCTGTGGTGCATGAAGAAAACCGAAGTGTATAGCTGGAGGATGAATCCTTCAACCAGAACGGCAATGGAGAACGAGGCGCGCAGGGAACGCACAACGATCGCCGGGCTGCTGGATCGCATAACAAAGGAATGGATGGACTCCAAACGTGGCCAACCGGATGAAGAGGCCGAACAGGAGAATCTGCATGCCAGGGTTCGCAAAACCATAGGAACCATTTCAGGAAGCGACCCCAATCGCTCCGAAAGGGCCAGGTCTGACATTCGGAGAAGCCTGAGGGGCCGCCATGGCCGGTAACGCGCTCATCGATACCGGAGGAATACTGGCTCTTCTGGATCGCAGCGATCGCTGGCATACGGCGTGCAACGCCGCTTTCCGCCAGTTGCATTTACCACTAAAGACTTCGGAGGCCGTGCTCACGGAACTGTTTCATCTCGTCGGAGACAATGCCCGCGAAAAACGGGCGGCGTGGAAGTTTGTCCGATCGGGCGCCGTGACGATTTCGCCGATTTCCGACGCCGATTTTCCCGAACTCGATTCTTTGATGGACCGGTATCGGGATCGCCCAATGGATTTTGCGGACGCGACACTGGTCCATATTGCCGAACGGGAATCGCTCCAGCTCATCCTCACTATCGATCATGACGACTTCGAGACATACCGCATCCACGGCCGGCGCCGCTTCCGTATCGTTCCAGAACGCCGTTCGGCGTGATGCCGGTCTGACCTCAAGGGCTACACTGTGACGCCCGCACAAAGTGTCCGCAGCCAGGAACGTCCCGAACAACTTGAAACTACTTCGCCGGCGGATTCCAGTTTTGAATGAGTGTGATCGGGGCGGAGACGCGGCCGGGACGGTGTTGATCGGGAAGCGGCCATCGAGGAGCATTCTGCCCGGCGTATCTGCCTATTTCCCATAGCTTTGAATTGCACGCCGATCGGCTCTGCTATATGATCTTCCCCGTAATTTCTATTACAGATACCCACCAGCGGAGCGGCTATGAAAAAACGAATTGTGCTACTTGGCGGTACTGCAGTCATTTCGATCGTTTCCGTGCTCTTTGGGCAAACCGGAAACCCGCGGCCGCAGGCGGCGAGCGCCGCTGCGCCCGCCACAACCGCGCCCCGCGCAGTCCTCGATCAGTACTGCGTCAGTTGCCACAATGATCGGGTAGCCTCGGCAGGGATGGACTCGGCCCGGAAGCTGAACATCGACAAACTGGATCTCGCCCGGGTTGCGCGCGACGGCGAAGCCTGGGAAAGAATCACACGAAAATTACGCGCCGGCATGATGCCTCCGGTGGGCATGAGACGCCCGGACGACGCCACAATGAAGGGCCTGATTACCTGGCTCGAGAATGAACTCGACCGCACTGCCGTGCCGCACATGCCTCCTCCGGGAATTCATCGGCTGAACCGCACGGAATACGCAAATGTAATCCGCGACCTTCTCGCGCTCGAGATCGACCCTGGAAAGTATCTGCCGTCGGACGACTCGACGTCCGGTTTCGACAATATCGCGGGCACACTGGGAATCTCGTCGACACTGGTCGAAGCATACGTCTCGGCAGCCGGAAAGCTCAGCCGGCTTGCGATTGGCGAACCTGCAACTCCGAACCTGACCGTGTACAGAACGCTGGAAGACACGACCCAGGATTATCACGTCGAGGGGTTGCCGTTCGGAACGCGCGGCGGAATGCTGGTAAAACACCTGTTCCCTTCCGACGGGGAGTACACCCTTACCGTTACGCCGATATTTGGCGACAACATGTCGCCGGCCGGATTCGGCTCCGTTCCCTGCGAAAAGCTTGAGATCCTGCTCGATGGCGAACGGCTGCAGTTGATGGACTGGCAAGGCGGCGGGCGCACGCCGGCGGCAAACTGCGGCGGCCGCCAGCAGGCCGCATCGAATTCCGGACAAGCCGGTCCGGAGGCCTTCCTTGGTGGCGGCGGCGGTGGCGGCGCCGCAGGCCGGAATCAGGGAATGCGGGTCCAGCTCAAAACGACGGCAGGAATGCACACGGTCGGCGTCACGTTCCTTCAAACCAATCTGGCTCCGATCCTGGATCTCGATCAACACTTCATGCGTTCGACCCTTCAGACCGGTCCCACTCCGGGGCTGACGTTTTTCCCGCACATCGGCACGGTTCGAATCGAAGGCCCGTTCAATGCGGTCGCCGCTACGGATTCGCCGAGCCGCCGGAAGATATTCGTATGCCGTCCCAACGGCGCCGCGGACGAGGCATCGTGTGCGCGAAGAATCATCACGAATCTGGCAAGCCGCGCGTTCAGGGCGCCCGCGGATGGAGCAGACGTCAATTCGTTGATGCAGTTTTACGAAGGCGGGCGGAGAGAAGAAAACTTCGAGCACGGAATTGAAATGGCGCTTGCCCGCGTCCTGGCTTCGCCCAAGTTTATTTATCGGATTGAAGAAGAGCCGGCGAATCTGAAGGCGGGCGACATCTACCGCATCAGCGATCTGGACCTGGCGTCGCGCCTGTCGTTTTTCCTGTGGAGCACGGGCCCCGATGACGAACTGATCAACCTCGCCAGCCAGCGCAGGCTTCGCGATCCCGCGGTGCTCGAGCAGCAGGTGCGTCGAATGCTGAAGGACCCTCGCTCTGAAGCGCTCGCAATCAATTTCGCCGGGCAGTGGCTGAACCTGCGCGGCCTGCAGGCTCACAGCCCGCTTCCCCACCTGTTCCCGCATTTTGACGACCCGTTGCGCCAGGCCATGCGGCGCGAAGTTGAACTGCTGTTTGACAGCATGGTTCGCGAAGATCGCCCGGTGGTGGAACTGTTGACCGCGAATTACACGTTTGTGAACGAGCGCCTGGCCAAGCACTACGGCATCCCGAACATTTATGGCAGCCAGTTCCGGCGCGTCACGCTCGGGCCGGACATGGATATACGCAAGGGCCTTACCGGCAAGGGAGCCTTCCTGGCCACGACATCCAAGCCCGAAAGAACCTCGCCGGTCACGCGCGGCAAATGGATCATGACAAACATTCTCGGCATGGGCCCGCCGGATCCGCCGGCCAATGTTCCGCCGCTTCCGGCCAGGCCGGCCGATGCGGCCGGCAACACCAGGGAACCCTCGATGCGCCAGAGAATGGTGGAGCATCGCGTACGCGCCGACTGCATCCAGTGCCATCAGATGATGGACCCGATCGGATTCTCGCTGGAGAACTTCGACGGAATCGCGATGTGGCGGACCGAGGACGGAGGAGAGGCGATCGATACCACGGCGCAGTTATTTGACGGCACGATGATCGATGGTCCGGCCGGGCTGCGCAACTGGCTTGTGGGCTATTCCGGCCAGTTCGCGCAGGTGGTTGGCGAAAAGCTCCTGGTCTACGCCCTGGGCCGCGGTGTGGAGCATGAAGACATGCCGCTCATCCGCGATATCGCGCGGCAAGCCGGCCGTGAGAACAATCGTTTCTCGGCCATGGTGCTGGCTGTCGTCAAGAGCAGGCCATTTCAAAACAATATGAAGTTGGAAGCGACATCAAACGATTAAGACGGAGGGGACGACATGTTTATAACGAAGAAGCATCTTTCTCGCCGGACATTCCTCAAGAGCACAAGCGCGACCCTGGCACTGCCGCTGCTGGAATCCATGATTCCTGCCGGGATGGCGATGGCACAGACCGCCGCGGCTCCGAAGAATCGATTCATGGGAATCTTCTTCCCGCATGGAATGGCGCCGGGACATTGGGAACCCGAAATGGAAGGCGCGCTTCCGGCAAAGTTGCCAACGATCATCGAGTCGCTGGAACCGGTAAGAGACAAGCTCGTGGTCCTCAGCGGGCTTTGGTCGAAATCGGCAGAGCCGCCCGAAGGCACAACCGGCTCCGATCACTGGGTGGCCGCGGCTTTCCTCAACGCCATCAAACCGAAAAAGACCGCGGGTTCCGATGCCAGCATCGGATCGCCGACGATCGACCAGGTCATCGCTCAGAAAATCGGGCAGGAAACCCTCCTTCCATCGCTGCAGTTGGCAGTCGAGGATCCGAACTCCAGTTCGAGCAACTGCGGTGAAGGCTATAGCTGCTCCTACACCAACTCGATTTCATGGCCGACGGCGACCAGTCCGTTACCGATGGAATTGAACCCCCAGGTCGTGTTCGAACGCCTGTTCGGCAGCGGCGCCACACCCGAAGTGCGCGCGGCGCGCATGCGTCAGAACCGCAGCATCCTGGATTCATTGCTCGGAGAGTTGGCCGGTATCAAGAAGGAACTCGGCGCGGGCGACCGTCGAAGAATCGATCAATACACCGACGAGGTTCGCGAAATCGAGCGGCGGATCCAGCTTGCCGCAACGGCATCAACCGCCGTGCCTGCGCTGGACGAACCAAGCGGAGTGCCCGATCAGTTCGACGCGCACATCCGGCTCCATTTTGATTTGACGGCCCTGGCCTTCCAGGCCGACATCACGCGCGTCGCAACGTTGCTGGGCGCTCGCGACCTGACCGGCCGCGCCTATCAGTTTCCGAAGAACGAATGGTTCCCGGATGGCGGAGTGAGCGTGGGCTTCCATAGCGGATCACACCACCAGGACGATCCGGTGCAGATCAAGCGATACTCCGTGCTCAACCGCTACCACGTCTCGACAATGGCTTACTTCGCCAAAAAACTGAAAGAGACGCCCGACGGCGACGGCACGCTGCTCGATCATTCGCTTATTCTTTTCGGCAGCAATATGGGCAACTCGAATCAGCACCAGCACTATGACGTGGGACATTTCCTGGTGGGCGGCGCCAATGGCCAGCTGAAAGGAAATCGCCACCTGAAGTACGACCGAAAAACGGTGACGACCGGAAACGTTCTGCTCAGCATCCTCGATATGTACGGGGTTAATCAGGACAGCCAGGGCGACTCCACCGGCAGGCTTGCGAAACTGTAACAGGAGACTCGAAATGATTCGACGTTCACTCATCATCTTGACGGTCCTGATGCTCTCCGCGGCCCTTGCGATCGCAGGCCCGAGCGATGTGGCGGACGCGGCGGCGAAAGGGGATACGGCGGCGGTCCGAACGCTGATCCGGCAGAAGGCCGACGTCAATGCCGCCCAGACCGATGGCGCTACAGCTCTTCACTGGGCGGTCTACCGCGATAACGCGGAACTGGTTGACATGCTGCTTGCCGCCGGCGCAAACGCCAGACCGGCGAATCGCAATGGCATTACGCCGCTTCATATGGCTTCGCTCTATGGCAACGCCCGAATGGCGGACCGGTTGCTCAAGGCCGGAGCCGATGCGAAGCAACTGGGACCGAATGGCGAGACCATGCTGATGCTCGCGGCCCGCAACGGCAATCCCGAAACAATAAAGTTCCTCCTGTCGGCCGGGGCCGACGTGAACGCCAAGGAACCTGTGCGCGGCACAACAGCCCTCATGTGGGCCGCCGAGCAGAGGCATCCCGCGGCGGTCAAAGCGCTGCTCGAAGGCCGTGCCGACTACAACCTGCGTTCAGCACCCGCGGGTTTGCCGAGAAATTACATGGCAAACAAGGTGAATACGGTTGTAGTCGAAGCTGCAAAGCGCAGGTACGCAGCCGCGGCTGCGGCAGGAAGAACGTATGAGCAACAGATCGAGTTTGAACTGGGCCCCAGCAGTGCAGGTAACGGTTTTGGACGTGATTTTTCCAGGCCCGCGGCGGCGGCCCCGGCCGGGGCGCCTCCGGAAGATGACAATGAAGTCGTCATTGCAGGGTTGGTTGGCGGGGGCAGCGGCGGCCTGACGGCGCTGGTCCTTGCGGCCCGCGAAGGCGATATCGAGTCCGCCAAGGCATTGCTCGATGCCGGAGCCGATATCAACCAGACCACCAATTACGGATGGACACCGCTGCTGACGGCCACCAATAACAAGCATTACCGGCTGGGCGTGTTCCTGCTCGATCGCGGCGCGGATGCCAATATCGCCAACAAAGGCGGATGGACGCCGCTCTATCTGGCGACCGACAACGCCAATATCGAGGGCGGCGATTATCCGGTGGCGAAGGCCGACATGGAACATTTGGAGTACATCAAGGCTCTTCTGGACCACAAGGCAAACCCGAACGCGCGCGTGAAAGACGATACGTTGAGCCGGACCATCTTCACGATGCAGTGGTTCTTCGAATCGGGCGCGACAGCATTTCTGAGAGCTTCGCAGGCCGGCGACACCGCCCTCATGAAACTGCTTCTGACTTACGGCGCCGATCCCATGGTCCGGAGTGAGTACCTCGATACGGCCCTTACGCTGGCCGCCGGTATCGGCTGGGTGGAAGGCGTGACCTATGAACACTCCGCCAGTGAAAACATCGAGGCCATAAAAATGTTGCTGGATCTGGGGCTGGACCCGAATGCGGCAAACAAGGACGGCCGGACGCCGTTGATGGGCGCGGCATTGAAGGGTCGTACCGAGGTCGTTCAGCTGCTTGTGGACCGCGGCGCGAAGCTGGATCAACGCGACCTGGGCAGCCGCGATACCGACAAGGTCGGCTCACTTCTGGCGGGACACACCTGGCAGGCGCTCGACTACGCCGATGGTCTGGTTCGCGCCGGTGTCCAGTCCGCCATTCCTCATCCCGAAACGGCAGCCTTCATTCGCAAATTAATGACGGAGCGCGGCATGCCCGTGCCGCCGCCTAATCGCGTAGTCGAGTCCATCTGTATCGTGGAAATCTGCAAGGAAAGAGTCTGGGATTAAAAAATGGGGTCTGACGGGTGAATTCCCTTTTTCAAACAAGAAAAATGGAATTCACCCGTCAGACCCCATTTTTTGGTGTCGGATTAAGAACTACCTGAAATTCCGGGAAAGGTAGTTCACCAGAATTGCGAATTCCTGATCCGTCAGCATTGCCCCTTCGTTGAGCATCGTCGAAAGAGTGTCCTCCCAGCCTTCGGCATCGGATGGATGCCGCCGAATTCGTTGCAGGTCATGACAAACGGTGCACCGGTTCAGCAGGACAGCCTTGCCGGCCCCTTCAGGCAACGGTCCATACGACCGGGCCAGAAAGTTGGCCAGAATGGGCAAGTCATCTGTCGAAACCTGGGCGCCCTTCTCGATCATGGCGTTGACCTTCATCGTCCAGCCTTCGGCATCGAAGGCCTGTGTCTGAATGGGCCTCAGGTCGTGACAGCCGAGACAACTGTTATTCATGATCCGCTCGCCCCTGGCAGCCTCGTCACCGCCCTGGCCCGCAGCAAAGGCAGCGGCCGCCATCGCGACGGTCACCCATATCCACTGTGCTGTTTTTCCTGAAATGGATTTCATCAATATTCCCTCAAAAGACAAATCCAACGCTGCCGGTAAATCGCACGAGCGGCTCGAAGCCAAGCCGCACCTCCGGCGAAACAAAGACACGATCCTTTAAGAAGACTTTGACGCCGAAACCGCCGTCCATCGTCCATTCGTTATTGGTGAACGTGGTGGAACCGAAGCGATCGCGATGATGCGAGAGTCCGGCGCCAATCAGGAAATAAGGCGTGGCTCGCCCGCGGGACCGGAGATCGAAAGCCAGATGGGGTACGAGCAGGATTTCGCGATCGTCTCTCGGGCCCCGCAAATACAGGATTTCAGGTCCGACACTGAGTCTTGGAGTGAAGTACCGGCGAATCGACGCGCCGGCGCCGGCATGGTCGTCCCAATCTTCATCGATGAATCCAAACCATCCCGCGGTTGCACGCACTTCGACCGGACGAGCCGTTTGCCGGGCGCCGGCCTGGGCAGAAAGAAGCATGATCAAAAAGAGCGCGCGGATCATGACGCGAAAATGATACTGGCGATGTAGAGCGCGACCAGCATGGAGACCGCCAACAGGATTGCGGGCATGATCTGTCTTGTCCTCGAATACCATGATGCAAATGCGCCGCTCAACACGACGCCAATGACGAAACCCAGATACAGAATTCCAGTGGCCATCCGTACCTCGCATCCAACGATGCCGAAATTGTAAACGATCTTTGGCGATAAAGAGGATGCCGCCTTCCAAACGGGAGTGAAAACTGGCACAATAAATGCTCAGGTTTCAAAGCGGGGCGTAGCGCAGCCTGGCTAGCGCGCTTGCCTTGGGAGCAAGAGGTCGGAGGTTCAAATCCTCTCGCCCCGATTGACCTGTCCTTCTTGTCAGTGATTTTCTGCCGGCAAGACTATTCCGCCACACACATGACGGTCTTGGGTGCAGTGAGATTCGTGCACGAAATTGAGTCATCGCGCCCGAAAGCGATGTCGGCACACGCTACGTTTGTTGCCGTCTCCACAGCTTCCTCACGCGTCGTGCCGAAAGCAGGCCGGCAGGAGTTTAGGCCCTGGAATTCCATGCAGACTTCGCAATTGACCTTTGCCAGGCCGGTCGCGGAGTAGATGATCAGGCCAAGTAAGACAACGAACCCGACGCCAATAAGAAGTCTCGTTTTTTTAGGCATAGAAGATTCGAATCTCAGGCTGGTTTCAGCTGATTCCCAGAAGCGTACGGCCCTCTGGTGAAATTTTTTCGGCAGTCCAGGGCGGCTCCCATACCACCATCACATCTGCCTCGGAAACACTGGGCAGCTCCATGATCTTGGAACGCGCGTCGGCCGCGATGGACGTTCCCATACCGCAGCCCTGGGCCGTGAGTGTCATTTTCACTTCGATCCGGTTTGTCCCGTCCGTGAGGGGCAGAATCTGCATGTCGTAGATGAGGCCAAGATCGACGATGTTGACTGGAATTTCGGGGTCGTAGCAGGTCTTCAGACTCTCCCAGATGCCGGCCTCGAGTCCCTCCCCGGTAAGTTTTTTCCCTTCCCGGGCAGTTTCGGCCACCGGCGGTAACTTCCCGATGGCATCGGCATCCTTGCTGGCCAGGCGGAACAGGCCGCCATAGCTGGGAACGAGAAGTGTGTATGAGCCTCCAAGGGCCTGCGTAACGACGACTTCCGTGCCCAGGGGCAGCATCAATGTGTTGCCGGCCGGCACTGCCACAACCTCTGCCTCGCGGGTTGTCTTTATAGGATCATTCGTACCGGGATACATAGTGATCCATTATATGCGACCACTATGAATTGAAGCCTACGATTTCGAGCCCCGACCGAGAGGCATTCGGAATCCGAAGCTGAACTTTCCCTTCTTCTTGGCTACAACGCGGTTCTTGCCGGCATTCTTTGCTTCGTACAAGCCTTCGTCGGCACGGCGAATCAAGTCGTCCGGTGCGCCCTCTCCCGAAAATTCGCTGATCCCGCAACTGACCGTAAACTGCACGGGGACAAGTTCGCCGTCCTGAAGGAAGTCGTAGCTGCAGGCGCTGATCTTTTGAAGGAGATCGTTCATCCGGGTTTCGGCGTCAGCAAGCGTTGTCCCCGACAGGAGCATCGCGAACTCTTCCCCGCCGTAGCGTGCAACAAAATCACTCGAGCGGCTGGTCTTGCTGAGCCACTGGGCCGCGCCAATCAGAACTCGATCCCCTACCTGGTGGCCGTACGTGTCATTAATGCGTTTGAAATTGTCGATGTCCAGCATTGCCAGAACGAATGGCTTACCGCCTTCACTGGCGATGGCAACCCATTCGCCAATCGTCGCATCGAAGCAGCCGCGATTGCTCACCCGGGTGAGCGGATCGAGTTCGGCTTCCTTCTTCGTTTTTGTGAGGTTCGTCTGAAGGACTGCGACACGCTTGGACAACTTGGCGTAACTCGCCTCGTCCTGTTTTTGCTTTTCATCGACGACCCGCTTCAACTGGACCACTTCCTGTGAAATTTGCTTCTTCAGCTCGCGAATGTCCTGAATTTCGGTCATGCGGCTGAACCGGTCCGAACTGCCCATCAAGCGAGTATTAAAAGATGCGGACTCGCCGGTGAGCTTGGACAAGGCATCGCGAAGGACGTCGATGACCTCGCCGAACTCGGATTCCCTTTCGGAGAGATAGACCCTCCCGCGCCTGAAGTAATCCTGGCAGAGCGACAAGCACGCATCTGCGGTAGAGGACGGCAGGGGCCCGTCGGCCGCGTAGAGCGCGATCTTCTTCCGATAGCTTTCAATCTTGGCTCTGAATTCGCTGGTCTTGAGGCTGTCGCTCTCGACAACGTTTTCGGCCAGAAGCGTGAGCAGCCGATCGATGAGTGATAGAAGTCCCGGAGCTGCCGTATCGCCCTGACCGCTCCCGTCGGATCGCTGCAGTCCCAATTCGATAAGTTTTTCCGCCATAAGCCTTTCATCGGAACTTGAAGGGGGAAACTTTAGCGGCCTGGACGTATATTGGACAGGCTATGACAAACAAACTACTGCTGATTCTCATTGCATTAGCTGCCGCCGCGCCGGCCTTCGCCGGGCAGGCCGCAGAACCGGTAATTGTCGTTCAGGGCAACGCCGATATCCGCGTTGCGCCCGACGAAGCCACCGTCCGGCTGGGAATCGTCCGGCAGGCCGACAATGCGCGGGTTACCCAGGAGCAGGCTAACGCGGCTGCGCAACAGATTCTGACCGCGATCACCAGGCTGGGCGTGCCGCAACAACAGATACAGACCTCCCGGCTGACGCTCTCCCCTGTCTTTGCGCCGCGATCCCCCGAGTCACGCGATGCGCCGCGGATCGTCGCATACCAGGCAACAAACATCATTTCGATACGGCTCGACGACCTTTCGAAGATTGGAGCGGTCGTGGATGCGGGATTGGGCGCAGGGGCGAACCAGCTTCAAGGTGTTCAGTTCGGGCTGCGGAACGATCAGGCCGCGCGAAGGCAAGCGTTGACGGACGCCGTAAACGAGGCGCGCCGCAAGGCCGAGGCGATAGCAGACGCGCTCGGAGTCCGGCTGGGCGGCGTACTTGAGGTATCCGAGAGTGGCGTATCGGTCGTCCCGAGAATGGATTCCGAGGTCATGATGGTCCGCGCCCTACAGGCCGACACTCCGACACCGGTGTCGCCCGGCGAAGTCCAGGTGAATGCGGGCGTGTCAATTCGCTTCCGGATCGGGGCGGCCTCCAGATAAGAGTCTAGAATCCGTACTATTGGTGTGGTAACGTCACGCGTTGCACTGACGGTTAGGAGGAACGATGGAAGGGTTGGAAGCAATCTTCAGATGGCTGCACGTGTTCGCCGGAATCGCCTGGATCGGACACCTCTACTTTTTCAACTTCGTCAATGGGCCGCTCCAGACCAAACTGGACGGGCCGACCAAGAAGCTCGTGGTGCCCGAGTTGATGCCCCGGGCCCTTTACTGGTTCCGCTGGGGAGCCGCTTACACGTGGTTCACCGGTTTCCTCCTGCTGGGCCTGGTCTACTACATGGGACAGCAGACGCTCGCCACAGGGGCGGAATGGTCCGGTGGCGCAATGGTCATGATCGCCGTGGCCTTCCTGGGGTTCCTGATATATGACCTGCTCTGGAAGAGCCCTCTTGCCGCGAACCTGCGCGCCGCGGTCATCGTTTCCTTCGTGATCCTGGCCATAATCGTCATCCTGTTTGTCCAGTTCGCCAACTTCAGTTACCGGGGTACCCTGATTCATACCGGAGTTCTTTTCGGAACGATCATGGCATTCAACGTCTGGTTCCGAATCTGGCCCGCACAACAGAAGATCATCCGGGCAGTAAAGAACGGTGAAGCACCCGACGCGAATCTGGTGAAGCTCGCAGGGTTAAGATCGCGGCACAACACTTACATGTCGTTGCCATTGCTTTGGACCATGATCGGACAGCATACGACCTACTTCGCGGGCGGCAATCTCGGAATTCCAGGCGACTACTTCGGGATATTCTTCCTTCTCCTGATCATCGTTTCCTGGCACATCATCTTTCAGTGCTACAAGAAGGCCGGGAAGGTCCAGGGCTTCTAAGGGAAGAAAAAAGAAAAGGGGACAGACTCCGAATTCCGTAGTTCAGGAATTCGGAGTCTGTCCCCTTTTCTTTTTTCTTCCTTACTCTCTTAGCGCGCAGCGATAACGAGCGGAGAGCGGAGCGTAAACTCCAGTTTGGTTTCGGACGGTATATTCAGCTTTTCGCCCTTGGTAAGAACCTGGACAGCCGTTGCTCCACCGGCGCCAACGCCGGCGCCAATGACAGCCCCCTTGCCTCCGCCGGCGATTGCACCAATTCCGGCTCCGATCGCCGCGCCGATTCCGGCGCGCCTGGCCGTCTGGCCTCCTCTCGCCTCGCCGGCCTCGGCATACTCGGAGGTGGCCAGAGAGTACGCCACGCCGTTGACGAAAATCTGCGTTAGTTCGAGTCCGAGTTCGGCCTTCCCGGCAACGCGGCCCGCTTCATTCACATTGCTGATACGGCCGCGAACGTCGGAACCTCGCGGCGCCACTTCGACTCCGCCCGAAGAAATGGCTTCCTCGAGAACGGCGACGAACGGGTCGCCAACCTTACGGTTTTCGCTGTTCACGCTATCGATCATCCGGATAACGATTTTCGATCCGGTGGGGATCGTAAAGGCCGTGTTCGCGGCGGTGTTGGATGCCGGCCGTGTGACACGATCGCTTCCCGGAATCAGCCGGGGCGGCGTCGCTGGCGGCGTGGCGGGCGGCGTGTTCGATGTGGTTTTATCGTCGCCGAACTGGATCTGCTGGACGGAAAGAATGTCGTAGTCTTTTAAGGCTCCGTCGCTGCCCCGAAACTTGACGATTCTTGCCGAACCACCTTCAAAATAACCGGAAACGCGCGCTCCACTTTTCAGAATCAACGTATCCGAAAAAGCCGGCACGGCGAACAATGCAAGTAGCGCAAAGAACGTCGTCAGCTTCATCACTTTTCTCATTACCTGTTTCTCCTTAGGAAGGAATCTTCTCGTAGCCTAATTTAGCTTCTGGCCTCAAAAGGCGGCATGCAATTCAGTCCCAGCTTTTTCAGGTTAGAACATTGATTGACTAAAACAGGTCCCTACTTCCTTGAAAACTTCCGCTCTCTATTAATGTAAACTGACAGTCTTTGCGCGCACGGGCCCGTAGCTCAGGTGGATAGAGCATCTGCCTTCTAAGCAGGGGGTCGAAGGTTCGAGTCCTTCCGGGCCTATGATTTCAAAATAATTGGAGCGGGCAAGTCCAAAGAACCGGACTCCCTGAGAATCGTCAGAGCTGTGGGACCAGCGATGGAAACCAGTAAGCGTACAGGACGGTCAGCAAACCGACTATCGCCACCAGAACGATGCTGTGGCGCAGCGTAAAACGAAAGAGTCTTGCCTCATCCGAGGCAGCCATCCCTGTGGCGGCTACCGCTACGGCAATGCTCTGCAGTGAGATCATTTTTCCCATGACACCACCGGCAGCATTTGCCGAGGCTGTCAGAACCGGATTCATCTCGAGGCTGGCCGCCGTGACAACCTGAAGATTCCCAAACAGCGCATTCGAAGATGTGACGCTTCCCGTCAGTACCACACCGAGCCACCCCAGCAGCGCGCTGAAAAATGGGAACGCGACGCCTGTCGCTGCAAATGCGATACCCAGCGTGGTGGTCATTCCCGCATAGTTCATCAGAAAGGCCAGCGCCAACACGGACGCAATGGTCAGCATCGGAAATGCGAGTTGCCGCATCGTGACCATGTACAGCGAGCCGAACCGGCGAGGCCCAACGCCCAACAGCAGCGACGCGGCCACGCAGGCCAGGAAACAGGAGGTGCCTGCCGCACTAAGCCAATTGAACGCAAACAGGGCTGCATATGGCGAAGGGCCTGCCGTTACCGGAGGAATCCGCTCGACCAGGTTGTGCAAACCGGGGACCGGGATCGCTACGGTGAACCGATCCAGTTGCGCTTTCATCGGTGCGTAACCCCACAGCAGCACGAACACGACCAGCAGAAGATAGGGCACCCACGCATAAAACGTCGCACGGGCTCCGTGCCTGGTATGGCCCGCGAGGGCCGGCTCATCTCCAGGCAGCCGGAACGTGCGTGCCGGTTTCCACACTTTCATCAACAGCACCATGAGGCTGATCGACACGAGAGCGCCCATGATGTCGGCCAGTTCCGGTCCGATGACATTGGAGACGAACAACTGGGTCGCGCCAAAACCCACGCCGCCGGCAACGAGGGCCGGCCAGACGGCAAGCGTATTTCTTACGCCGGTCATCAACACGAGCATGTAAATCGGTATCAACACGGCGATGATGGACAGTATCCGGCCCGTCATTGCGCTCAGCAGATTCATTGGCAAACCCGTGATTTGCGTCAGCGTGATGATGGGAATGCCAATAGAACCGAAAGCCACCGGCGCGGTGTTGCCGATCAAACAATAGACGCCCGCGTAAAAAGGCGGGAACCCCAGTCCCGTCAGCATCGCAGCCGAAACGGCAACCGGGCTTCCAAACCCGGCCGATCCTTCAATGAACGAACTGAAACAGAACCCGATGAGCAGCAACTGCAGACGCCGATCGTCGCTTAGCGCTCCAACTGAATCCTTGATGATTTCAAACTTGCCGGTGTCGACCGCGATCCGGTAAAGCAGGATCGACGAGAACACGATCCAGCTGATGGGAAACAACCCGAATGCGGCGCCGTAGAGCGTGGCCGCCACCGCCTGCTGTACGGGCATTCGAATGATGAATAGCGACACCGCCAGTGCGACGCCCAGCGCCGAGAGCGCGGCAATCCAACTCGGCCTCCGCCGCACTCCCAGGAGGTAGAAAAGGACGAACAGCGGCGCCGCTGAAATCAGCGTCGAGTAGACGATGCTGCTGCCCGCAAAAAGATAGTTCTGTTGCCACATAAAAGGGGCCGAGGATACCACATGCCCGTCAGAATCCTGAAGGCTTGAGCCAGAAGCTTGCTTCCCATTCGCCGCCCGGCGGAATCGATTGAAGTTCCGGATAGAGTCCCTTTTGCGCGAGGTTCATGGCGTTGGTAATTCCGGCCATCGGCTCGAAGGCGATAAAGTTCGGGTCAGGCCGCGCCGGGTTCGCTGGTCCATTGCTGCCGCGTCCGGTGCCGTTGGGGTTTGGCGACCACATGACGACAGCCGGCCAATTGGGGCCGATCATGACGTCGAGCTGCTGCTGTTTTCCCTTCAGAACAAAGTGTGCGCGGCCCTGCTCATCGCGCACGAGGTCGCTGAATACATCATCCAGGTTGTAGTCCTTCAGCGCTGCCGCCTGAGGGTTGGGGAAGAAGTTTTCGATCGGCTCGGTTTCTCCCGACGGAATGTTTGTCGGCAACAGGATCCAGCGTTTTCGCGCACCGACGGAAATCGTCCATTCCTCCCGGCTTGAATCGGTCAGCTTGAAATAAGGATGGAACCCGATCGCAACCGGCATGGCTTCGGCGCTCATGTTTGTAATCCTGGTTTGCACCTGCAGTATGCCGTCCTGCAGGCGGTGCGTAATTTCAACCGTGTGGGCAAAAGGAAACTGCTTCATCCATTGCGGCTGCCTGAAGAATTCCAGCTTGCTAGTGATCCACGCAGAGTTCGCATCGGCCTTGATTTCGACCACCTGCCATTGATCGTTCGTCGTCAGGAACCCATGGATGGGAATTGCGCCTCGAACATTGCCGAGATTCATGTCGAAAGCGTACTTCCTGCCGTTCGCATAGAAAGCCTGTTCGTCCAGGCGGTTTGCCCATGGACCGACAAAAGGAATTCCGCTCAATCCCGGCCGTGCCTTGAAGTCTTCAACCGAGGCATAGGGCCAGCGCAGGATTTCCTGTCCTCGGACCTTCATGGAGAACGTAATGTCGCCGACGGACGGAAGGATCGATATGACAGTCTGATTGTTCGCATCTTCGAGCTGAACGACATCGCCGGTGCTGCGGGCGGCGTACTGCGGGGCAGCGCTCGAAATCGCCGGGACCACCAGTACAACAGAGGCGATTGCAATGCCGAGATTCAGCAGGATGTGACGATTCATCGCGGCAGCGCCAGGGCGATGAGTTCTGCGGGGAAGTCCCGCCCCCCGATCGCAACCACGATGAATTGCCTGCCGCCGGCCATGAACGTCATCGGCAATCCCGTCTCGTTCGCCGGCAGTTCCATTTCGTGAATGGTTGTGCCGGTCTTCTTGTCGAGCGCTCGAAACTTTTTTCCGCCTCCCTGAGGCCCGGACGAAAACAGACCGGCGCCATCGCCGGAGAACAAGAGGGTCTTGGTGACAAGCAGCGGCGCGCGTTCCGGATTGCCGGCTCCGCTAAGGTCGATGCCCGCAAGTGCCGGATGATTCTTCACGTAGTCCGGAGCCTGACCATTCGGCGCCATCCACACATGATCGCCTGTGTTCAGGTCGATTGCGGTGATCCGTCCCCACGGTGGTTTGATGAAGGGTAATCCCATCGGCGGTTCGACGCGCGGGTTACGTGCGACGTACCTCATATCGGAGCGCTCCCCGCCCGGCGTCAACGCGGAGGCCCACCAGTTCGTAACGGAAGGGACATAGAGAATTCCGGTTTCGGGATCTGCGGCAGCGCTTTGCCAGTTCGCCGCGCCTTGATTGTGCGGCAATACCAACGTTCCCAGTTTGCCACCGGTGTTTTCGACGATCGGCGGCGTGTAGATTGGACCCAGCTTGAATTGCGAGGCGATTCGCAGCGCTTCGGCTTTCAATTGCGGCGTGAAATCGATCAGGTCGGCTTCGGTAACGCCCTGGCGATCGAAAGGGGCAGGCCTGGTCGGGAATGGCTGTGTCGGCGATGTCTTTTCTCCCGGCACGTCGCTCTGCGGAACAGGGCGTTCGATAATCGGCCAAATCGGTTCGCCAGTTATGCGATCAAAAACATAGGCCCAGCCCTGCTTCGTAACCTGGGCGACGACTTTGCGAGGCCTGCCCTCAACGGTAACGTCCAGAAGCACGGGAGCGGAACCCGTATCCCAATCCCAGATATCGTGGTGAATGAGTTGATAGTGCCAGACACGCCTGCCGGTCCTGGCATCGAGGCAGACGATACTGTCTGCGAACAGGTTATTTCCCGGCCGGTGGCCGCCGTAATAGTCGCCGGTCGGTGTCTCGACTGGAACATAAACGTATCCGAGCTCGAGGTCCGCACTGAGTGGAGCCCATGCTCCGGTGTTTCCGGTGTACTCGGGGGAGTTGTCTTCCCATGTGTCGTAGCCGAATTCCCCGGGCCTCGGCACCGTGTGGAATGTCCAGAGCAGTTTGCCGGTAAGGACGTCATAGCCGCGAATGTAGCCGGGAACATTCCTCATACTCCGCGGCGCGGTTCCGCTAAGCAGCGCATTGCCGACCACCGCAACATTGCCGACGATAACAGCCGGCGAAGAAGATCCGATCTCATTCGGCTGGACCTGGCGATCCAGGCCTTCCCACAAATCGACAATGCCATTCGTGCCGAAATTGGGAATCGGCATTCCGCTTTCAGCGTCGAGCGCCACCATCTGGTATCCGGGGGTGATCAGGATAATCCGTTCGGCTCCGTTCCCATCCGACCAATAGGCCAATCCTCGATTGTTCCTGCGCGGCGCCCGCTGCCCTCGTTCGCCTTCATCCAGGCGGTAGGTCCACTTCAGGTCTCCGCTTGCAGCATCCAGCGCCACTGCGGACCTGCCCGGTCCGGCAGTGAAGTACAACGTGTCGCCCACCATGAGTGGAGTGGCTTGCCAGTTATTCTCCGTCGGTTGTCCGAGACTCGCGGTTCGCCACCGCCAGACAATCTGCAGATCCTTGACGTTCCCGGCATTGATCTGGTCGAGCGGCGAGTATTTCGTGCCGCCCGCGTCGCCGCCGTAGTGCCGCCACTCCGTGGTTCCGGCGCCGTTTTGCGCAGTTCCAGCCTGCATAAATGAAAGCATCAACCAAGCGATTGCCAGCAATACTCTTCCCGGAATTATTCTTCGCATAAGATCACCTGGCGCGGGATTATACGATAGGGGTCGACAGGTTTTTACTTTGAAGCGGCAACCCAACGGGCAATTGGCTACACTAGCCGCTTAAACATGGATTTTCTTGGATACGTAGCCGGGTTCCTGACGACCATTGCATTCCTTCCGCAGGTTGTGAAGGCGATCAAGTATGGGAGCACGAAAGATATCAGCCTGGGCATGTACATATTGTTATGCACCGGCATCACACTTTGGATTGCATACGGCTTCTGGCTGGGAGCCGTGCCGGTCATACTGGCTAACGGAGTTACGCTCGTTTTTGCGGGGATCGTGCTTTTCTGCAAGATCCGCAACGGCTGAGTGGGCGTGAATGTTGACAAGCAGGGAGATGAACAAATGACACGAAACGAATCACATCATGGTTGCCTCACACGGCGGCATTTTCTGACAACATCCAGTCTTGTTCTGGCAGGTACGGCGTTGACCCGGGCCCTGCCCGCTTTCGCGCAGCAGGCCCCCGCCTCGGCGGGCGCTGCCGATCCCCAGTTGATTGAGGATCTCATTGCCGCAAACCGGATTCTTTACAATGAAGGCATCGTCGACGGATACGGCCACGTCAGCGTCCGGCACAACCGCAACCCGAACCGCTATCTTCTGGCGCGCTCACTTGCCCCGGAACTCGTCACTGCCGACGACCTTATCGAATACGATCTCGACAGCAATCCGGTGAATCTGAGAGGCCGCGACCAGTACTCCGAACGCTACATTCACGGCGAGATCTATAAGCTTCGCCCGGACGTCAACTCTGTTGTCCACAATCACTCGCCCGCAGTCGTTCCCTTCGGTGTCAGCTCCGTGCAGATGCGGCCCGTCTACCACATGGCCGGATTCCTGAACGACGGCATACCGATATTCGATATCCGAAAAACCGCGGGAATGACCGAGATGCTCGTCAGAAACGCGGATCGCGGCCGGGCGCTTGCGCAGACCCTCGGGAATGAACCGGCGGTTCTGATGCGTGGTCATGGCGTTGCTGTGGTCGGGCCGTTCATACGTTTCGCGGTCGGAAGAAGCATTTACCTGGAATTGAATGCGAGAGTGCAGCTCCAGGCCATGGGCCTCGGCGGAAACGTTACGTATCTGGATCCCGAAGAAGCCAAGGCCGTGATGGATGCCGGCGAGAACCGATCCTATGACCGGCCATGGGAAATGTGGAAACGCAAGGCGATGGGAAGGTAGTTCCCGGAACTACTTTCCGGCCTTCCGCTGTTGTTCGAGTTTGAGATTGAATACGATCTCGTTGTTCTTCAGTTCGTTCAAATAGCCATCGGGGTCCAGGAAGGGATTCGCGCCTTTTCCAATATTGGCATGCTTTTCAGCCATGTTGTATTTGTCGGGATGCGAGGAAAGAAATATATCGCACGGAAGGGATCGCGAATATTTGAAGCTCTCGACAAAGTCTTCCACGATATTGGGATAGTCCTTGTTATTAACCAGCACCGTCCGGCCCTGCAGGCGCATGCTGCCGACGATCACCACATCGTAAGTTCTGCCGCCTTCTTCGATCTTCATCGTGAATGCGGTATTGCCCGGAGTGTGGCCGGGCGTGCGATGGGCCACAACAGTCGAACCACCGAGTTTCACCTCTTCGAGATGCCGCAGAACTCGATCCACCGGATGCTTCTTTCCGCCGGGCCGGATCGTTTCAAGCAGGGGAACATCACGATCCATCGCCATCACCCTCGCACCGGTCAATTGTTTCATCAGCGCATCCGCCTCCATGTGGTCATCATGAGCGTGGCTGCCCAGGACAATTTCGATGTCCTCAAAGCGGAATCCTAATTCCTCGATCGATGTCCGAATCAGTGGAACTGTCCTCTCAAATGTGCTGTTGATCAGGATGTGTCCATCGGGCGTCGTCACCAGGTAGGAAGAAAGTGCGGCCGTCCCGACGTAGTAAAGATTTCCAATCACCTTGTGCGGCGGAAAGTATTTGTCCTGTTGTTCCCTCGGCAGGCCTTCATCCTTCTTAATGGCCTCTTCAAGAGTCAGGACTTTCACGCCCTGAGCCCCAAGTTGTGCCGGGCCAAAAACCGCCAGCAAGACCAATAGGATCAACTTGTCTATTCGCATCGCGCTTCTCCTGCCGCCAAACGTTCATGGGATTCTGCCCCGCGCCAAAATCTTTGACAAGCGATTTACGCGAAGCGTAAATTGAGCGGGCTCAACGCTATTCCGGAGATCCTGATGAAGAAGCTGACGACAAAATTACGGACTATTGGCCTCCTGATGGTTTCAATCCATAGGTCTCATTGGGATAGAGTGGCTGCTGGCCATTCTGATGAAGGAGTTTGATATGAGGATCTATCCGCTTAAAACTTACGTAACGGCGATGGTATTTGCAGCCGCAGTTTTCGTGCCGATGCCGGCGTTTGGGCAGTCCATCCCGGCGCGAGCGGCCATACCTCGCCTGCCGGATGGCAAGCCCGATTTCAGCGGAATGTGGGCAGGCGCGGCATTCAGCCACCGGGTGGGACCGGGCGACACGGACACGCCATCAATTACCCGATACGACAAGAAGCTATACGAAGAATTGTTCAAGCCCGGAGGAGAAGAACTCTTCTATAGAAAGCACACCGGGGATCTTCTCCACGATGACCCGCAGGCTCTATGCATGCCTGTGGGGTTCCCGCGTGTGGCCCTCTCGCCATATTCGCAACAGTGGATTCAGAACACCCAGACTCTTGTGATCCTGTACGAGTACATGCATTTCTTTCGCTCCATACCCATTGGCGCGCCGAATCG
>CAMBFR010000016.1 GCA_945865815.1 Candidatus Sulfopaludibacter sp. SbA3 | reverse complement strand
GGACTGCATGACGCGCAACGCGGCATTGGTGGTATTAACCTCAATTCGGCGTACGGTCCCGGCTCGAATCGAGCCGGACGGAATATAGCCGATACTGTAGGACATTCCGAGTTCACGGCCGATCTGCTCGTACAGTTCAACGATATCCTCGACAGTTTTGGGATAGAGCATGCGTCCACCCGACACGTCGGAGACTTTCTCCATGCGCTCGCGGACTTCCGCAAGAAAATGCCGGGGAGCGGGCGAGTTCGGAAAAATCTTCTGCAGATTCCGAAATTCATCTCCGCCCTGCGGATTGGGTTCGAAGTTCCGATCCGTATTCAGGGCGAGAAAGTACACAGGTAGGTGGCGATCCTCCGCGGCTCTCAATGCCCTCTGAAAGCCCTTGTCGCCGGAGGCGCTGAGCAGCCTGTTCCGGCTTACCAGTTCGCGATACAGAGATGTATCGCGCCCGTCGGTCAGGACGATTAAGGCCCTTCGGCCATCCACTTTCATTTCCTGACGCAGGGTCCGGTCCAGCGCCGCGTAAAACCTCGTTCCTCCGGCCGCCTTTGGACGAATCAGCTCTGGAATCGCGGCGAGCGCTTTCGCGCGATCCCCGGTCCATCGAAGGTGCATCTCAAACTCCTCGTCGAAAGATGCGATAGCTATCCGATCCTGGGGTCTGAGGCTCGCGATGAATCCGGCAACCGCGCGTTGCATGAACTGCCATTTGTGCTGCGTGCTGCCGCTGCGATCAAACAGAAGGAAGACGTTGTAAGGCGCCGACACACTGCTGAAGAACCGGATTTCCTGGGGAATGCCGTCTTCGAAGACTGAAAAGTCGGATGAGCCGAGCTGGTTGACAGGGCGGCCGTCGCCATCAGCGACCGAAACGTCGAGAGAAACGACAGGGACGTCTACCCGCAGAGTATAAGGGGGCTCCTGGGCCTGTGCGCTTCCGAGGCTGACTAAAACAAGAAGCCAGAGTCTAAAAATGGCACGTTTCACGGTGTGCTATCCTACCATCGGAAACGGCAGGGAGATGACATTGAAAGCCTTCTTAAATGCACTGGCAATCCTGGCGGGCGTGGCAGTTTTACTGTCACCTTTTGCCATGGCCACGCCGGAGCACGCAAAAAAGGAAGAGAAGCAATGCATCTATTGCCACACGGCCGTCGGAAAACCGGACCTCAACGAAGCCGGTAAGTACTATAAGGAACGCAAGACCCTCGAAGGCTACAGACCTTAAATCCGCAAACCGCGCCACCCACCTCACTGTATTGGTCCAATTCGCGGACAGGCCACTCAATTCCCTATTTTCATCGTTAAAAGCATTCACTCGAAAATAGAGAACTGAGTGGCCTGTCCCCGAACTAGATATCATATCCTTCCAAAGATATGCGGTGGTATTATCGCGGCAATTGTAATCAGGACCGCAGGCACAAAATGAGTCTTTCGACGGTTTATTACTGGGTATGATTTCGACAATATCAACGCTGTGCATGCTGTGTGTTGCGCTGGTGATTCAGCAGCCTCCACCGGAGAATGAACCTCAGTCGAGATTCGTGGGGAACTGGGTTGGCGTACAAACCTGGGGGATAGAAGGCGCGCCGCCCGAGCGCGAACCGCAACCGGTTACTTTCGCTATTGAACTGGTCGATGGGAAGCTCGTCGGGACAATGTCGCCATTTTTTGGCGGGACAGATGTCGCGTATTTTTCAGGCGCGCAAATTGTGGGCGATCAACTGAGCGCCACGGCGGCAGTCGGACCTTCGCCCGCGGCTGGAAGCACTCAGCGCCCTCCTTCCAGGGGGTTCACAGCCAACGTTCGGGTGAAGTTTGATTTCAAGACAGCGGATCGCAATATCATGACTGGAACAGCAGACGTGTTTGTGGGTGATGTGAAGTGGGTCCGGTTCAATTATGTTCTGGATAAACAACGCTCGCGATACTGAGCAGTTCGCCGGCGAAATCGGCGGTTGAGGAGATTATATGTGGCGAATGGTAACAATGTTGGCGTGGGCAGTACTGGCGCTCGGTTTTCCGTCCAGCCTTACAGGGCAGAACGCCGTCACTTCCGCCCCACCGGAGGACGTAACCTTTACTAAGGATGTCGCACCGATCCTCTATGCAAATTGCGTTTACTGTCACCGCGCGGGGGAAATCGGGCCAATGCAGTTGCTCACATACAGTCAGGTTCGCCCGTGGGCAAGAGCAATCCGGCAGGCGGTGGCGCTCCACAGAATGCCGCCATGGCAGGCCGATCCGCATTTTGGAGAATTCCGGAATAACCGTCGATTAAGCGACAAAGACGTCCAGACAATTGTTTCGTGGATCGATGGCGGCACTAAAGAAGGCAATCCGGCAGATCTGCTTCCGGCGCCGTCGTTTGTTGATGGGTGGCAGATTGGAGTTCCTGATCTGGTCGTCAATATGCGCGAGGCCTTCAAGGTCCAGGCGAAAGGCGATATGCCCTGGGTGACTCTGGATAGTGAGTATGTCTTCCCGGAAGACACGTGGATCGAGGCCATCGAGGTGCGTCCCGGAAGCCGCCAGGTCGTGCACCACGCAACCGTGGGCGTCATCGCGCCCGGTGAAACGGCAAACGCAATGTCTCAGGGCAACATGCATCTCTATTCACCCGGGCTCGACGCCATGATCTGGCGAGAGGGTTACGGCAAGTTCGTCCGAAAAGGCTCCCGTCTCGTGTTCGGAATGCATTACCAGGCGAATGGCAAGGAGCAGATGGACCTGACGAAGGTCGGGTTCAAGCTCGCAAAGAAGCCCGTGCACACCATGGTAAACACGACCGTCCTGTCCAACGGCAATCTGCTGATACCGCCGATGGTGCGCGCTCATGAAGGCATCACGGTTTTCCAGTTTGCGAAGGATTCCCGCATCCACGGCCTGCGCCCGCATATGCACCTTCGTGGAAAGAACGGGACGGCGTCGCTCATTCTGCCCGACGGCACACGGAAAATTCTGCTCAACATCCCTCGGTGGGACGATGGCTGGCAGAACTACTATGTGCTTGCGGAGCCAGTCACAGTTCCCAAGGGCGCCCTGTTGGAGTTTGTCGCAAACTACGACAATTCACCGGCGAACCCGTTCAACCCGAATCCGCAGGTTCCGGTGGAATTCGGACAACAGATCTGGCAGGAAATGCACGTGATCTACATCACCTGGAGTGAAGTCAACGACCAGAATTCAAGCGACACAAAACCTATCCAGATTGCCCCCAATGAGGCATTTACTACGGGAACACTGAGCCGGCGATAGCAGCAGGCAGAATAAACGGAAATAGGCGGAGGTCACTAACCATGCAACTCGATCGAAGACATTTCATTGCCAGCCTGGGCGGCGCGGCCGCGGTCAAGCTGATGAGCCATGAAGCGCGGGCCGAAGCGCTCGAGACATACATGAGTCTGCAGTTGAATACGCCGGCAACGCCGGCCAGAAAATTTCCAACAGCAGCACAGATAGAAACCCAGATCGAAACGCGACACTACCGCAGAGGCGTGGGAAGCGCTTTTCTAGTGACCTCTGCGGATTCCAAGGTCAAGAAACTTGAGCCGATGCCGGCGAAGCCGAACCTGCACGATTTTTTCCGGCTGCGCTTCGGCCAGTTCTCGAACCACGTCTTCCAGAGCGCCAATCGGGCCCTGAAAACCGGCATGTCGGAAGAGGTGATTCTGGCATGTCTCCTCCACGATACGGTTCAAGTCCTGATGAAAACCGATCACGGCTGGTGGGGAGCAGACCTCTACGCTCCTTACGTTCCGGAGAGGACGGCGTTTGCAATCCGTTACCATCAGGCGCTTCGCTTCTACGCGGATACCAAAAACGGTTACGAGTATCCGGATTTGTACCGGAGCATGTTTGGCGAAGACTACGTCCCGGGGCCGCATATTGAAGCGGCCTACAAGTACGCCAAGGATCACAAATGGTACATGGACTCACGCATGGTGACCGTGAACGATCTCTACGCGTTCGAACCCGGCGTGGTTGTGACGATCGAGCCTTTTGCGGATGTCATCGGACGGCATTTCAAAAATCCGAAAGAAGGTCTCGGCAACGACAACAGCCCGGTCGCGCATATGTGGCGGACAATTGCCACTCCGGACAACCCGCTGTAATTTTGTCCGGCAGGCAATGCAACCGATAGAATGGGCACAAGAATCGGATTTTTGATACTCGTTCTTGTTGTTTCGTTATGGGCGCAGGAGCCTGCCGGAAAATCACCCCTGGACGGTACGGTTTACATCTGTCCGATGGATCCCGACGTCCGTTCTCACACACCCGGTAATTGCAGCCGTTGTGGGATGAAGCTGTCAACGGCATCCCTACCCCGGTTGAGTACCATCTGGATTTCGACATCACGCCCCGCCCGCCTAAACCGGGCGCTCGTGCGGACCTGGTATTTTCCGTCCACGACCCGTGGAAGACCCGCCCCGTGACGCAGTTTCAAATGATTCACGAACGGCTGTTCCACATGTTTGTCGTGAGCCGCGATCTTCAGGTTTTCGTGCACGATCATCCCACGCTCGAACCGGATGGCAATTTCCACTACGGTTACGCGTTTCCCAAGGCCGGCCTCGAAAAATATTTCGTTCGAAAGTCACATTGATTCCCGCGTCGAACTAGCCGGCAGTAAAATTATCAAATGCGAGTTCTTATATCCGGATCAACCGGCCTGGTGGGATCTGCCCTGGCGCCATTTCTTTCCGGCGCGGGTCACGACGTGCATAGGCTTGTCCGGTCGAGTGGCCCGCCGGGATCCGTTCTCTGGAATCCTGACGCCGGCGCTATCGACCGTGCCGGCGTGGAGGGATACGATGCAGTGGTTCATCTGGCGGGCGAGAACATCGCCGCCGGACGCTGGACCGCGTCCCGCAAGGCGCGGATACGCGACAGCCGTGTGAGGGGAACCGAGCTGCTTTCCGAAACACTTGCCGGAGTGGCGCGGCCTCCGCGTGTCCTGGTCAGCGCATCGGCGATCGGTTACTACGGGGACCGTGGAAGTGAAGTGTTGCGTGAGGACAGCGCTCCGGGCACCGGATTCCTCCCCGGCGTGTGCCGTCAATGGGAGGCTTCAACCGATCCTGCCAGGAAAAAGGGAATCCGCGTAGTTCAAATCCGAACGGGGCTCGTACTCAGCAGCAAGGGAGGAGCGCTTGGCAAAATGCTTCTTCCGTTCAAGATGGGCGTCGGCGGCAGAATCGGATCGGGGCAACAGTATATGAGCTGGATTACGCTATCCGACCTGTGCGCGGTAATCCTGCACTGCGTCGAGGTAGCAACACTGCACGGCCCGGTCAATGCTGTATCACCTCTCCCGGTAACCAATCGCGACTTTACAAAGGCGCTCGGCCGGGCTCTTTCCCGCCCCACGATTTTCCCATTGCCGGCCTTTGCGGCACGAATTGCGCTGGGTGAAATGGCTGAAGGGTTGCTGCTGGCAAGCGCACGCGTTGAGCCCGCAAAACTGGTTGCAACGGGATTCAAGTTCCAACACCCGGATCTGGAGTCTGCGTTCCGGGCCGTCTTATCTGTTCCGGCCTAGGCGGATTTCTCTGTCGCGTCCGAGCAGGTGTTTTTCAAAGAGAGCGTCCATTGCCTCGAGGGATAGGCGCAGATTATTCGGCCGCCAGTATCGCCAGCCTTCGGATTCGTTCTCAAAAACCCGGTAGTCGAACCACTTTCCCTTCACCTCGGCTTGAACAGCGAATTGTTGAAGCTGCTGGAAGGGCGTGGATGGGTCGCCCCCGGTGTAGAGAAAGATAATAGGGGTGCGCAGTTTATCGACGAAATTGACGAGCGAACGTTCGAAATAGGGAAGCGGCGCCGTCATCGGCGATGAGCCGATCATGTAACGCGCCCACGCCGCCATGCCTGGGTAGGACACGGCCGTGACCGCGTCCACGATCCCGTAGAGGCAAACTGCAGCCTTGAAACGTGTTTCATCCTTGATGATCGCGGTAGTTGCGAGGAATCCGCCTGTCCCTGCGCCGAAGACGCCCACGCGCTCGGCATCGATGAGGCCCTCGGAAGAAAGCCGGTCCAGGCCGATGAACGCGTCGCGAACGTCGTAGTCGCCGCCATGCTCAAAGATCATCTGGCGATACTCTTTGCCGTGACCTGAAGATCCCCGCACATTGGGAGCAAACACAACATAGCCATCGCTGACGAAGAACTGAATAAATGGATCCCAGTTCCTTGTGTGTTGGCCGTCCACAGTGTCGCGGAATACCAGCAGTGCGGGGTGCCCGGCCCTGGGTTTGAAGCCCCGCGGCTTGTATAGGAGCGCTGAAATCTCCTGACCATCGAAGCTTCGGTAAGCCAATAACTCCGGGGATACGAAGCGCGTTTCGCGCCGCAATTCGGGCGGCATGGAGTTGGTCACCTGCAGTGCGCGAGTTCCATCAAGCCCGGCGATCCACAGATCGGATGTACGCCCCGGATCCGAGTGGGTGAATGCGATCCGGTCTGCTTCGGCGGACCACTGCAGCGCTCCGCGCGGATTCGCATCCTCCTCCTCGATACCGCCGTTCACTCCGTCGCGATCGGAGATTTTCGACGCGACCCCGCCCTCAGCCGGTGTCACCCATATATGGAACTGCGCACTTTCGTTGCGCACGTACGCAATGCTTCGTCCGTCCGGTGACCACTTGGGAGCAAAACTCTCAACGTCTTCATTGGTCAGCCGCCGCCGAGACCCGCCTTGTGTATCCACGATGTAGATATTGCTGTAGCCGGAACTCTCCGACGCATAGGCGATGTTGCGCGAATCGGGCGACCATGAAGGTGCGTAATCGCGGAAGCGTTGAGTGCCGGGCGTGAGCAGTCTCGGGGAGCCACCCTCAGCGGAAATTACAAAAAGGTCGTCATTGTCACGCTTGTCATCGGATAACAGGGGATCCGATACGAACACGATCGCCTTGCCGTCGGGCGACCATTGCAGGTTGGACGCGGCAACCTCGACCAGAGTCCTGACCTCGAGCGATTCTACATCGGCGATGGCGATCCGGTTCCTTCCCGTGGCTCGTTCGGTGAACGCGATTGAGCGGCTATCAGGTGACCATGTGGGTTGACGCTCGTCCTCCGTTGTTTCTGTGACGGCGACTTCATTTCCGTCAACGGCGTTGACCAGACGAATGTCGCCGGCCTTTCCGGGGCGCACCGCGACGTACGCGATCCATTTCCCATCGTTCGACCAGCGAATCTGTTTTTTAATTCCGGAAGTACCGGTAATCCGCCGGGGCTGGCCACCTGCCACGTTTGCGATCCAGATTTCGGAACTTCCGCTCTGGGTCGAGATGAATGCGATGGACCTGCCGTCGGGAGACAACGACAAGTCATAGATGCCCGTTGCCGCAGCTACAGGTTCCGGGTTAAGGGGCGCGCGGCCGCCCTCCTGGGTCATGAGCACACCGGCGCCCAGCAACAGAAGAAAAAGGCCTGCAACGATGAGGAGCCTTGTGAAGTAACTTTGCATCATCTGAAAGTGGATCTCAGTACCAGACGTCATTCCTTGATGGCCGCGCCCTATCGGGCTTGCATTCGCAGCCGCTCATCTACCTAATGGCTATGCCCAGCGCCGCAGACCGGCATGGGTTCTGGAGAAGAGACTTTTTAGATTGTAAGGTAAATGACGGCCCGGCTTCAAAGGCCTTGAAAGTCCCGGCTGATAAAAGATAAGCTACCCGCCTTTACTTACTGTTTGGGCGGCATCGATGGTGGGGGGCGAATAGAGTTTTGGAGGACGTATGAGTCTGAGTTTAAAGACCAGGACAGCGGATGGCGTCGTGATTATAGATATGTCGGGCAGACTGACAATTGGTGAACCTGTCCTTCTGCTTAGAGAGACGCTTCGTGTGCAAATCAGTCAGGGCGTCAAGTATTTTATCCTGAATCTGGGCGACGTTGGCTACATTGACAGTTCCGGCCTGGGTGAGCTGGTATCGGCTTATACTACTGTCCGGAACAAGCAGGGCGATGTGAAGCTGCTGCATCTGACGGCGAAGGCGAAAGACCTGCTCCAGATGACCAAGCTGCTGACAGTCTTCGACACCTACGAAGATGAGGCCAAGGCACTGGCCTCGATGAAGCCTGCGAAGCAGTGAAGTTTGGCGGAAGTGTGTGGGAGTCGAACCCACCGAACGTCGGTTCCCCGACGCCCCACAGGCTTTGAAGGCCAGGAGAGTCACCGGACCCTACTCACTTCCAATTTTGGATTATAAGGAAATATAAGGAAGACATGGCCAATAAGTACGAGATTCTGAGAAACCGACGTGTTAACCGCGCAAAGAAAAAGGCTCGCTTGAAGCGCAGAGCCAAAGCCCATTTCGACGCCCGAAAGGGAATCCAGAGCTAAGCCTCCTCCATTGACCTTTCGGAAAAAGTTCGCTGGAAATTGAACGCCGGCGTGAAGCCCGCGGCTACAATACGCGCGTGAGTTACGAACAAGCTTTCGAGGCACTGAAGAACGGCGATTTCAAGGCCGCCGTCCCGTTGTTGGAGAAGGCTGCGCGCGAGACCGGCTACACATCCGACATCATCAATCACGCGTACACGCTTGCTCTTCATCGCACCGGGGAAAAGGAAAGGCTCGCCGACGTCGCATTCCGCGTGGCGAGTCTTTTTCTCAAGGACGATCCGGGAACGGCCATGGACTACTTCCAGCGCGCCCTTCTGTCCGGACTTGATTCAAGCCGTGTGCGCCGGATCGGGGAGATTTTTGAGGAATGGGCAAGCGAAGGGCGTGTTGCGCAGGCGTCCGGGAGCATTGGCCCAGTCGATCGGGTAGCCCACGTCGTGGGTTGCTTGTTGCCGGGACACGCGCCGACGCAGTACGTCCGGATGCTCGCAGGCAGCCTGAAGCGGCAGGGGGTCCAATCCACCATTTTTACGACGGAGTGGGCCGCGTCATGGTTCTTTAATCCCGCGGGCGTTCCGCAATCCGAGCCGCTCGAGATCGATGCCGCTGTCTCGATCGCGTCTGTAGAGGGAGATTTTCAGGAGCGGGCAACCCGGATCGCCGCGGCGATTCGAAGTTCCGGCATTCCGGTGGTCTTCTACCATGGAAGCCTTTCCGAGCAGATCACAGCCCGCGTTGCGGCGATGCACCCCGCGCCAATCCAGGTCAACGTCAACCACGGCAGCGAAATGGATGCGGACGTGTTCGAAGGCTTCGTGCACCTGTTTCAGAATGCGCTGGAGCGCACTCGCTTTTCTTCGCATCCGTCCGAATGGATACCGCTCGCCTCCGACATCGAGGACCGGCTGCAGGCCTCAGACCATGTTGATCGACGCAGCATGGGTCTCGAATCGGCCGGCAGCGTCTCAGCGACGTTCGGTAATCTCTACAAGATATCGGGATCGGGATACCTGAGAGTGCTTGCCGAGATCCTCAAGCGCTTTCCGAAGCATTTTCATCTTTTCGCCGGGGCGGGCGACGTGAAAGCGGCGCGATCGTTTCTTCATTCCGAAGGCGTGCTCCCCCGCGTTCGGTTTCTCGGCCACGTGTCCGACGTGGCGCCGCTGCTTGCCACGGTGGACGTCTATCTGGCGTCATTCCCCCATTCCGGAGGCCATTCGCTGCTCGAGGCAATGGGCGCCGGCAAACCGATCGTCGTGCTGAAGTATCCCCCCGATTCGCACTACAACTCCGGCGCCGAGCTGGTTGGAATTCCTGAACTGATTGCGCGAAGCGAAGCGGAGTATCCGGATATCGCCGACAGGCTGATCCGCAATCCGTCGGTACGCGCTAAATACGCGGAGGAGACCTTGAAGAGATTCCGCGGGGAGTTCCGGCCGGAGCGGCTGGGGGAGCGTTACGTTGAATTCCTAAACAGGCTGAGCGGCGCCAGGGCCGGGAGATGATGAACCGGTTCCTTGCCGGGCGCTGTTGAGGAAACTCACATACCAGCCCACCATCCTGTGAATGAATTCCACGGTGACGCCCGGGCACTCGATGCCGGTGTTCCTGAGGGCATCCAGCGTGCGCCGGCAATCAAAGCGAGGTTCTCCCTGCAGATACTGGTAATAGAAAGCCATTTGCTTCTGGAACAAAGCCTCGAGTTTCGTCATTGGCGTGCGAAGAAACGATGTTTCTCCCACGAGCTGGATTCCTTCCACGCTCAACACGCGGCAGATATGAGGCAACCAGATACGATTCTCCGTGGCTTGAGGATTTGCCAGATGGTAGGTTCCACCGACGCTCGATGGCTGCCTTGAGATTTCCACCATGCCGTCCACGACGTAGTCGATCGGCACAAAGTTCAGCGTGGTCGCTTCAGCGCCCAACACTCGAAGGGGAAGATTGACCGTTCCTGCCTCGGGCATTCTCCGGCGCAACCGCTCCAGCGCGGACCACAATCCCCGTATAAAGGCGTAGACGCCATGAAAATGAGTGACGCGTCCCGACCTGGAGTCTCCGATCACGATGCTGGGCCGGTATACGGACGACACGACCAGTCCTTTGCCGTGCGCATCGGCAATCAGCATTTCCGCCTGGCACTTCGATTCCTCGTACGCATTTCGAAAAGTCTGGCCGACATTCAGATCCGTCTCCAGTACAAGGTCCGTACGATTTCCCGCGACATACGCCGTGCTGACGTGATGAAGCCGGCGAGTCGGCGTCTGTTCCGCCAGGGCGAGAATGTTCTTCGTCCCCCCCAGGTTCATTTTGAAAATCTCGTCCCGATCTTCGTCCGTAAAGGAAAGGGATGCGGCGCAGTGCCAGATCTGGTCGATCGAGGAGGCGATCGTTCGTGAGACGGACTCCTTCAGCCCAAGCTGCGGCTGAGCTATGTCGCCCTCGCAGACCTCAAGCCTGCTGAGATCGATGCTGCCGACGGTATTCAGCACCTCACGCACGCGGGCTTCTGCCGAAGCGGCCTTTGATCCGCGCGCGAGCGCAATGACGTGGCGTCCTTCACTGAGTAGTTTGTGGGCCAGGTGGCTTCCGAGAAAACCCGTTGCCCCCGTTACCAGGACCTTACGATCTGACATGGACAGAATGAATCCTTTCAATTAGCTCTGATCCCACACTGTGCCGGTAGAAGTTCGCGAGCGATTCCCGTTTCCGATTCCACTCTCGCGGATCTTTCCGGACAACGGCGTCGAGAGCATCAAACGTTCTGGCAGCATACCCGAAATCGTACCGGGCAGCCGCATCAAACAGTCCGGACTCCTGAGGCATCAGGTCGCGAATCCCGATCAATACAACCGGGACGCCGCACGCCAGCGCCTCGTACGTCGACAGGGCTCCGGGCTTGGTGATCACCAGATCGGAAGCGCTGATGTATCGGTAAATATCATCGAGAAAACCAAATGTTCGGGTCTTTGGATCGCACAACGCCGATATACGCTGGCGCAAACGGTTGTTTCTGCCGCAGACCACGAGAATGTTGGCCGCCGGCGCCGCCCGCCTTGTTGTCTCGTAAACCTTCAGGATGGGGCCGCCGCCTCGAGCCCCGCCATTAATAAGGATAATGCCTGCATCATCGAGTTTGAGCGTATTTCTCAGTTCCTGAATCTCGGTCATCGTGGCCGGCGCAAATTGACTCCGGACGGGCATGGGCACGCGGTCGATACGCGAGGCGGAAACTCCCATGGCAGTCAGGGCTTGAGCGGCCTCGCCGGTAACCACAAAGTAGCGGTCTATATAGGGAGAAGACCATCCTTTCCAGAATGGCGGAAAAGGATCGGTAAGAAAGGTATGGCACGGTATCCCGCCCCGCTCTTCCTTTATGAGCCGCTGAATGAAGTGATTCAGCATGGGGTGCACGGAGAGAACGATGTCGGGCTGCTCCGAATCCAGAAATCGGCGGATGTAGGGCCGGGTTTTTGTGTAAAAAAAAGTGCGCTCGTTTGGACGAATACGGTCCAGCAGCCAGAAGTACTTCCGGATCGCCCGTGGCCGGCGCGCAAGGAGGGAGTTGTAGAGGTTTCCAAGGACGCGGTTGAGGGGCCCCGATTCTTCCAGAGGTTTGCGGATAACTGCTTTGAATCCAGCGGCTCGGGCAGCAGAACGAATCGCCGCTGCGGCGCTGTTGTGTCCTTCGCCCGTGTCCGAGGAAAGGATCAGAAGTTTCTGCACTCCTACAGTTTCCTGAATCCTCGGCCGATAGTCCAGTTATGACTAGGCAGTTTCCGTCGGTCTCTCTGATCTGGATATATAAAGGAGAGGACCGGCCAGACAGGCGGCAGCAGATCGAGGCCCTCGACTACCCGGAGTTCGAGATTGTCGAAGTGCCTCCGCACAGCAGTTGGAGCGAGCAACTGCAGATTACTTCTCCCTGTTCACAGTTATACGTATTCTGGTGCGACGACGGCAAACCCGTATCCAATGACTTTCTTCTGGAGATGACCGCGCCTTTATGCGCAGAAAATTCATCGCGCGCGAAAATGCATTTCTGGTCGGGAAATGCATTGGCCGTGCCCAGTGATGTCATGACGCAGACATTCATTCAGGAATGCGCCGGCGAGTCTTCGCTGATGAGGTTGATGATTCCTGTTGTCGAAGCGTTGGCGGAACCGGAAGAACGAGTTCAGATTGCGTTCTCGTCGTTGGAACGGATTGCCCCGCTTCAGATGGATCCCGTCGCTTATCCTTGCTGACCTCGTACTTCAGATTCCAGCCTACAGGACGTCGGGAAACGCCGGCTTTGCCCGCTTAAACAGCAAACCACCTATCACGAATACGGCGACGCTTGCCGCCAGCACGGGTGCGATGTCCGCGGCAGAGGGCTGGCCGGCATTCAGGAGGGAATTGCGGTAGCCCTCAACCAGCACGGCTAACGGATTCAACCGCACGACCAATTGAAACTCACTGGGAATCATTGCCGGAGAGTAGAAGATCGGTGTCAGGCAAAACCAGAGAAAAATCAGAATCTGGACGGCCTGAATCGTGTCGCGCAAAAAGACGTGAAGACCTGCGACGATCCACCCCAGACCCTGCGCCAGCATCAGGAGCATCGGGAGGTAGATGAGTATTCCGAATGCCGAAAGGTGCACCTCGTGAAAAACTCCAAGAATGATGAGCAGCATCCCCAGGCCGATCAAGTGGTGCACAACATTTGAGATCGTAATGGAAATGGGGAGGATCTCGGCGGGAATAACGGTCTTGGTTACGAGGTGGGCGTTGTCGGTAATGGAGGTGCAGTTTCGCACTACCGTGTCGGTGAATAGCAGCCAGGGCAACATTCCGCAAAACAGAAAAATCGGGAAACTGTCGGTTCCGTATTCCGGTCCCGGTTTCAGCTTCAGGACGACGGAAAACACGAACGTGTAGCTGGTGAGAAGAACCAGCGGATGGATCACCGACCAGAGGAACCCGCCCATGGAACCAACGTACCTGTTTTTCAGGTCGCGCAGGACCAGGTTCTTGAGAAGGTTCCGGTTGTTGAGCAGCTTTCTGATCATGCGTGTTTCAATCCTCAGTGGAGGTTCATTTATACACCGGACTCGCGCGCGCCGATACCCAGGGGAACATCCTTCACGAAATTCCGAATGGTTGGCAGCAGAAACAGGGCGGGCAGCGCCGCCAGAAAACTGATCAGGAAAAAGAGAGGCCAGCCGGTGATTTCCGCGATCGATCCAACTGGGGCGACGATCACATCCCGGCTGAAGCCGAGCACGCTTGAAAGCAGGGCGTACTGGGTGGCGGAGAACCGGGGATTGCAGAGACCGATCAGAAATCCCAGCAGCGCCGCGGATCCGAGACCAAAACAGAAGTTTTCAATGATAACGGCGCCGGCCATCAGGTAGTAGTTACGGCCGGCTTCGGCCAGCGCGAGATAGGCGAGATTGCTCACGGCCTGCAGCGCGCCGAACGCCCACAGCGACGAATACACTCCGATACGGCTTAATATGCCGCCGCCCGCCAGAATTCCGCCAATCGTCGCGATAATTCCGACTGCGCCCTGCATGGCTCCCACATCGGTCTGCGTAAATCCCGATTGCAGAAGAAATGGAGTGGTCATGTTGTTGATCATCGAGTCGCCGAGCCGGTATAGAACGATGAAAACCAATACCCATGCGCCGCGGCCGGTTCCCATTCGTCCGATATAGTCGGCCAGCGGCATGGTTACTGCGTCCCGCATGGATTGAGGCGGCTCTTCGGTAGACGCCGGTTCCGGAACAGGGATTGAGACGGCGAGGGTCGCAAGCATCGTTGCGGCCGCAAGCAGGTAAACCGCGGGCCAGGAGATTTGGTCGGCAAGGATGAGCGCGCCCGATCCGATCACAATGAGAGCCACTCGGTAGCCCAGCACGCTGACTGCAGCGCCGGCGCCGGTTTCCCGAGGTTGAAGGATGTCGACGCGATAGGCGTCGATCGTGATGTCCTGGGTTGCGCTGAAGAAGGCAATCAGAACGGCGTTTACGGCAACCAACCGCAGTGCCACGGCAGGCTGCTGGAATGCCATCCATGCAATCGCAACCGTCAGCGCCGCCTGGGTTGCGAGCAGCCAGCCCTTGCGCCGGCCGAGCCGCGGAAAGGAGAACCTGTCGAGCAGCGGCGCCCACAGGAATTTGAGCGAATAGGGCAGGCTTGCGAGGCTGAAGAACCCGATGGCGGTGAGGTTCACGCCTTCAACGGTCATCCATGCCTGCAGTGTGCGGCTCGTTAAATACAACGGCAGGCCGGAGGAGAACCCGAGCAGAGCCAATATTCCCATCTTCCGGCTTCGAAAGACCGCCAGCATGGCAGCTAATATAGACGGTATTCAGTGGAAGATTTTAAAATTGGGCGAATCCTGCACCTTAAATCCGAAATCCCGAAATCTCAGATTGGAGCGCATGCGCCACGAGCGCGGGTGCAGTCCAATTTAAGATTTCGGGATTTCGGATTTAAGGTGCAGGATTCGTCCAATTTCAAAATGTCTGCACGATTTTGCTTCTCAGAACCGGCTTTCGCCGTCCTTGTTCTTCGGCGCGAGTTCGAGAACTCCACCGGCGGGAATCTTGAGATCTGTGAAGCTGGATGCGGACTGGCCGTTCAGTTTCACGGTCATGGCGGTACCATCCTGTTTGAAGAAATCGGCGCGTACGGTCAGGCCGGCCTTGCCGGTGTTCAACAGGACCAGTTCCGTGGCCCAGCCGCCGCCCGCAGCAAAGTGAGAGAGAAGCACGGCATCGGGGCCGCCGACTCCGCCTTCGCGGAGGGGAATCGTCGTTGATGGCGACAAGATCGTGGTTGGCAGCGAACTGAAATTGTCTCCCCTGAAGCGAAGTCCAACGAGTCCTACAGGTGCGTCGGACGTAATCCGGACAGTTCCTGTCAGATCGCGAGGTATCTCGCTCCGATCTTTAAAGATGTCGGTCACAAAGTGCGCGGTTTGATGCATACCCGCAACAGCGACAGTCTTCGGCGTGCCGATACTCTCACCCTCGTCGTCAAACAATGCGAACGTTACGTTTGCTGCCGCAGTTCCAGGATTCGTGATTCCGATCCCGAGGTTGCGGGAGAGCTTTCCGTGCGTGTTCAGGAACATGATCGCGTCTTTGGAAAGCGCCGACGGCAGGATAGCCGCCTGCGTCGTTTCATCACCCTTTTGATGTCCGAAAGTCGCAAATACGACGAGCGGCGCCGCGCCACCGGCGGTCGTTGCGGCCATTGGCGTGATGATGGCGTAACCCGCCCTGATCGGTTCGCCGTCTTCGTGATCGTCGCTGTCCTGTTTTTTGTCCTTGGATTTATCGGATCGCCCCCTCCCGGGACCTTCCTCGGCAAAACCGAAATTTGAAATCATTAACAAACCAGCCATTACTGCAGCGAATATACGCATGGAACATGCCTCCTGTTTCTTTCAGTCGCATCAGTTGCACGAGTCGGTCCATTACGCAAACCGTTGATGTGTATGGGTTGGTTCCGGGAGCATCCATAAAGTTGCTGTAACATAAGGGGCTGCATGGATGACATCTACCGAAGCGCCATAAACCGTGATGTGAAGCCGGCCGAGCCCGGGGAATTTCCGCCGGTACGAATCGGGGGCATCGAAGTATGGCCGCCCGTCGTCCTTGCCCCGATGGCCGGCGTAACAAACTACCCGTTCCGCGATGTCTGCAGGCGCTTCGGCGCCGGGCTGTACGTCAGCGAGATGATCAACGCGAGGCCTCTGGTCGATGGGCGCGGCAAGACGCTAAAACTTGCCGACTTCGGCCCCGGTGAAACGCCCCGCAGCCTGCAGCTGTATGGAACCGATCCGCACTATGTGGCCGAGGCCGTGATGTTGCTCGTGGATGAGGGGCGGATCGATCACCTCGATATGAATTTCGGTTGTCCCGTGCCGAAGGTCACGCGGAAGGGAGGCGGCGCCGCCATTCCCCTCAAGACGAATCTGTTCAGAAACATCGTTCGCGCCGCGGTGAAGCATGCGCAAAAGGTGCCGGTGACCATCAAGTTCAGGCTGGGAATCAACGACGACCACCTGACGTATCTGACGGCTGGACGCGTTGCCGAAGAGGAGGGTTGCGCGGCTGTCGGCCTGCACGCGCGCACGGCAGCGCAGCTCTACCACGGTTCCGCGGAGTGGAGCGCGATTTCCGAACTGAAACGCGCGGTTCGTATTCCGGTTCTCGGCAACGGCGATATCTGGGAAGCCGAAGATGCGCTGCGCATGATCCGGCAGACAGGCTGCGACGGCGTTATTGTCGGCCGCGGATGCCTCGGAAGGCCGTGGTTGTTCCGCGATCTTGCCGACGTTTTCAACGGCCGTGATCCGGTCAATCCACCCCGGTTCGGCGAGGTACTCGACATCATGTTCGGCCATGCGCAGGGGCTCGCGGACTGGTTCGGTGAACAGATGGCCATGAAGTCATTCAGGCGGCACGCATCGTGGTATACGAAAGGATTTCGAATGTCCTCGGAGCTGAGGTCGGAGCTGATGAGGATCAAGACGGTTGCCGGACTGGTCGAGCTGTTTGCCAATGCCGACCGGTCGCAGCCATTTCCGCCATCGGCGATGCGCGTCCCGCGGGGAAAGACGTCGGGCGTCCAGAAAGTGGCCTTGCCGAAGGGCTATCTGGACAACCCCGAAGACGACACGCCGTGGCTCGGAGCCGACGAAGACACGGGCGATGGCGGCTGAAGATTTATTGCGCGGCGGGCGCGATGCCGGACGCCGTTGCGTGAAAATTCAGCACGTGCGTAAAGACGAACAGATCCACGGGCACTTGATAGTCGACGTTCACCCGCACCACGGACCCGCTTTCGCTGATCTGGATATCTTCGGGTTTGACAGGAAGAAAATAGAGTTCGGCTTTCGAGAGAAGCTGTTGTCGTAAAGGCGCAGCCGCTGTCGTGCGTTTTATTTCCTGCGTTACGAAATCGTTGAACTGTGTTGCGTAGTACACAGGGGGGAAGTAGCGGGCTAGAGCGACCAACCCCGCGATCACCACAAGCACTTTCAGCAAACGCATCCTCAAGCCTCCTGCCGGGATCTAATATGCCGCATTTTAGCCAGTGACTATTCTATTTTCAATTCTCAAGTGGTCTGTCCCCGAATTAGACCCTACTGATCCAGGACATCTCGAATCTTCCTGGCGAGGTCGTAGGTCGTAAACGGCTTCTCGATGAAGTGAACCCCGGGATGTAGCGCGCCGCCTTTCAGCAGCCGCTGGGCATAACCGGACATCAGCAGAACCTTCATGCCGGGCCGAAGGCAAACGACCCTTTCTGCCAACTCCCGGCCATCCATGCCGGGCATGACGACGTCGGTCAATGTGAGGTGTATTGTTCCTGCAAATTCCGCGCACTTTTCCAACGCTTCTTCGGCGTCACCGGCTTCGAGTGCGGTATAGCCGCAGACCTCGAGAAGTTCGCGGGTCAGTCGTCTGACGGCATCGTTGTCTTCCGTGATCAGGATTGTTTCCGTCCCGCGGGGAGGCGCCTCGCGGTTTCGCGGGATTGCTTTTGGTTTTCCCGCTACTTCCGGCAGATAGACCCGCACGCTTGTTCCTTGATCCGGCTGGCTGGTGGCCCAGATATAGCCGCCGCTCTGTTTCACGATTCCGTATGCAGTGGGCAATCCGAGACCGGTGCCCCTGGCGCCGTCCTTGGTTGTGAAAAAAGGCTCAAAGGCGTGGGATAAGGTTTCCTCGTCCATCCCGCTACCTGTGTCCTGAACCGCAATCACAGCATAGCGGCGCCCTTCGATTTCTGCCGCCTCCACGCCCGGTGGCGGAGAGGCGGGATCCGTATTGCTCGTGATGACTCGCAGGGTTCCTCCATGCGGCATGGCATCGATGGCGTTGACAACCAGGTTCATGATGACCTGTTCGATCTGGCCGCGATCGGCCTCGACGTTACACAAATCCGGCTCGAGATCGAGGTGCAGGTCGATGTTCTCGCTGATAAGCGAGCGGAGCATATCTTCCATGTTGGAAATGACTGCGTTCAGATCGAGCAGAACAGGCTGGAGCACCTGCTTGCGCCCGAATGCCAGCAGCTGGCGGGTCACGGATGCCGCCTTCCGGGCAGCCTCATGGATCAGATTCAGGTTGGGGCGTATGGGATGATCCTGCTTGAACTGGCCGAGGATCACTTCACAACGCCCGATTATGACGGTAAGGAGATTATTGAAATCGTGCGCGACTCCGCCGGCCAGGCGGCCCACAGCCTCCATCTTGTGCGCGCTTCGGATTTCTTCCTCGAGCTGCCGGCGCACTTCCTCGCCCACGGCGCGCTCCCGGATTTCCTCGCGCAGAATTTCGTTCGCCCGGGCCAGGGCGGCTGTTCGGCTCTGAACCCGCAACTCCAGCTCATCGTTGGTCCGGCGCAGCTCTTCTTCGATTTGCTTGCGGTCGGCAATATCGCGCACATGAAGAAGCAACGCCGGTTTGCCGTTATATTCGATCCGGCTGCTCCGTATCCAGACTGGAAGGGTTTTCCCGTCGGCAGTCAGGCTCTCACCTTCGAATTCCCTTGGAGCATTCGGTGAGTAAATCACAATCTGTTCGCGCCGCTCAGGCGGAACCAGCTGAGATACGTGTTTGCCGATAATGGCTTCGCGAGTTGTCCTGTGAAGAGTGGCGGCGGCCGGATTGCAGTCCACGACGATACCATCCATGTCTTCGATGAAAATCGCGTCCGGAGAGCTCTCAAAAAGGTTCTGGAATAAGCGTTCTTGCTGTCCGTCCGTGGGCGGCATGGTCTGCCATTGTACCATCCGGCCCTTACCGGCGCTTATCGAGATGCAGCTCCCACTCGTCGAGGCTTCGCGGCCAATCCTCCTTCAACAGGCGCGACATGGCCCGGTCGGCCAGCAGGCGTCCGCCGGTCTGGCACGTCGCGCAATAGTTGCACTCGTTTTCGGCATAAACAATGCGCTGGACGGGCGAGCTGCAGTCCGGGCAGGGCTTTCCGAAGCGGCCGTGCACGGCCATTTCGGGACGGAATGCCGTGACTTTGGAAGGGAACTCCTCGCCGGCTTGAAGGCGAAGCCGTTCGGTCCATTCCGACAGCGTCGAAGTGGCCGCGGCGTGAAGGCGCAGGATCTCTTCATCGGTAATCCTGGACGTCAGTTTGAGCGGCGAGAGGCGTGCGCGGTGGAGAATCTCGTCGGAGTATGCATTGCCTATGCCGCTGAACAAACGCGGATCCGTCAGCGACCGCTTCAAGGTGTGATTCTCCCGCTGCAGCGCTTCAGCAAAATTGCCGGCTGTCGATCCGATTACGTCCATGCCACCCCGGTTAAATCCTGCCAGCGATTCCTTTCCGTGAGCCGCGTGCACAGACGCGCGCTTTTTCGAACCTGCTTCGGTAAGCAACAGCGTGCCTGTTGGAAAATCAAATGCCGCAAGACCGATTCGTCCGGGAATCGATGCGCTCCTGGCTTTCCACTGAAGCCGCCCGGCGACCATCAGGTGAATGATCAGGAAGAGATCACCGTCGAATGAGAAAACAATCTGTTTTCCTATGCGCCGGATATCATGGACGATCTGGCCGGCAAAAGCCGTAATGGGCGGTGTCACCGACCGGAGAACGAAGGGGCTTGCCAGGCGGATATGTTCGAGAACCTGGCTCGCTACGCGCGTCCGGAGTGCCTCGATGTATAGAACAACGTCCGGTAATTCAGGCATGTTGGCTCGTCCAGCGAGTCTATCGCAACGGGCAAGTCTTGTGGTCTTCACATCGTGCACGCAAAAACTCCCCTCCTGGATTAGGAGGGGTGCCGTTCGCGCGTTTTTTAGCGAACGGCGGGGTGGTGTATACGCTGCGAAGCCACCTCGTAGATATTCGCGCAGTGCACCGATTAAAGTGGAGCGCTGCGCGAGCATCCATGACGTGGCTTCGCGCCATTCCGTACCACCCCGTCTGCGCCAATGAGGAACGGGACCGTTCTCTTTGATAGCGCAGCCTCCCCTCCTAAGACAGGAGGGGAGTTCGGACTCCCTCAGGAAAGCGCTAAAGTTTCTGTCCCCGGTTGCCGATTCGTTACAAGAGAAAGAGGCACAGCATGTCCAAATTCAGAGAAGACCATGCAGCTACGTTGCTCCGCGATGGCTTCGTGGACGAGTTTAAAAAGGTTTCGCGGGATAACGGTATTGACTTATCGAACGCGAATCTCCGAGGCGCCGACCTGCGTCACGTTGAACTTCGCAATGCAGACCTGAGCGGGGCATACCTTCACAGCGCCGACCTGCGCGGTCTCGACCTTTCCCAGGCCAAGCTTGAAGGAGCCAGCCTTCACCGGGCCAGGATTTCGGGAGCCTACTTTCCCGCGGACGTCAGGCCGGAAGAATTGAGAATGTCGGTGGACCTGGGCACCAGGGTCCGCTGCATTCCCAAATGAAAAGTCCCAACAGGCCATTCGGCTGATCGGGAACTGTTCACTGTTCAATTCTCATTTCCCACCGGTTGCGCTACGATATCTCCCGCATTTCAAAATCTTTTCGGGAGACAAGCATGAAAGCAGCTTTCAGGCCCGTGCTCATTGCACTCGGCGCAATCGCATCTTTAAGCGCGGTTCTCGTTGCACAAGGCCCGCAACTTCCGGCTCCTTTCGCCACCCCATCGACCACGAATCGGTCACAGGTTGTCCCCAGGCCCGATGCCACGGAGTTAAAGCTTCCGGCCGGTTTCACGGCAAGCATCTTCGCGGACAATCTTCAGGCGCCACGTATGCTGACCCTGGCCCCGAATGGCGACATCTTTGTGGCGCAATCGAATGCCGGATCCATCCTCGTATTGCGCGACACAGACAATGACGGCTCCCCTGACCAGCGCAGCGTTTATGCCGAAGGACTGCGGCGGCCTTTTGGAATGGCGTTCCAGAATGGCTACCTCTACGTCGGCGAAGAAGGACGCGTGGTCCGCTACAAATATCAATCCGGGGAGACAAAGGCGGCCGGCGCGCCCGAACAACTTCTCGAAGTGCCGATGACCGGCCACTGGACACGCAATGTGATTTTCAGCCCCGATGGCAGAAAAATGTACGTTGCCGTGGGTTCGCAGTCGAACAAGAATGCCGGCGAGGATCCGCGGCGCGCGGCGATCAACGAATACAATCCCGATGGAACCGGCCAGCGCGTGTTCGCTTCAGGCATTCGCAACCCCGTGGGCCTGGCCTGGCAGCCCGGCACGAACGTGCTTTGGACGGCGGTCAACGAACGCGACACGCTGGGTGACGATCTTGTTCCGGACTATGCAACTTCGGTAAAGGATGGCGCCTTTTACGGTTGGCCGTATTCCTATATCGGCAGTAACCCCGATCCTGAACACGTGGGGAAGATGCCGGACCTCGTGAAGCGCGCCATCGTGCCCGATGTCCTGATTCCGGCACATTCGGCCGCGCTGGGAATTGCGTTTTATACCGGCGCCCAGTTTCCGGAACGCTATCGCAATGGCGCGTTCATTGCCTTGCATGGATCATGGAACCGGTCGAAGCCGGCCGGATATAAAGTGGTATTCGTTCCTTTTCAGAACGGAAAACCAGGTCCAATAGAGGATTTCGTAAGTGGTTGGAATCTCAGCGACAATCCGAACACGACGTGGGGACGGCCGGTCGGCGTGCTTGTCGCACGCGATGGTTCGCTGCTGGTCAGCGATGACGGAGGCGGGCGTATCTGGCGTGTGCGGTATTCAGGAGGGAGTGCGCGATGAAGGAGTTTTTGTCCGTTAGCTTTCTGATCCTGTTTCTGGCAACCAGCCCGGTCGCCGCCCGGCAGCAGGCCGATCGGCAGGCGGACGACAAGCCGGCGCAGCCGTTTCAGGTTTTCGACAACCTGTACTATGTCGGTTTTGAGTCGGCGTGCGCGTGGGTGATCAAGACCAGCCAGGGTTTGATCCTGATCGATTCGGGATACGTGAATATGCTCGACCACATCCCGGGCGCCATGCGGCAACTCGGCTTGAACTTCAGTGACGGCAAGTACCTGCTGATCAACCACGCCCACACGGACCACACCGGCGCGGCGAATCACTTCAAGGAGCTGAACCGGGGCCTGCGGATCGGCATGGCGGAAGGCGACTGGCAATTTCAGGCAAGCGGCACTTACATGAATTCGCAGGGCATACCCAGAAAGTTCACGGCCATTCCCCGCGACATGGTCATCAAAGACCAGGAAACTCTGACGCTGGGCGATACCACGCTGAAATTCCACGTGCTGCCCGGCCATACGCCCGGCGACACGACCATTGAATTCATGGCCATCGACGGTAACAGAAGGTACAAGACGTTCCTGTTCTCCGGACTGGGCACCGCATTCACGGGCGCCAGGGCGGCCCAGGAGCATCTCGACAAGATCAAGCGCATCATGGCGGCGCCCGATGTTCAGGTGACGCTCAGCGACCACACGATGGGCATTGACCTGTTCGAGAAGGCGGCGAAACTGAAGGCCCGCAGACCCGGAGACGCGCATCCCTTCGTGGATGGCCCTGCCGCGTTCAGCCGAGCGATGCAGCCGCGCCTGGCGGACGCCGAGAAAAAATTGGCTGAGGAGCGGGCGGCCAACCGGCCGTAGAAGGAGACTGAACAATGAAACGGATTCTCACGATTACTTTCCTGGCTGCCGCATTGCTGATCACGCAAGTCGAGTTTGCCGCAGCCCAGGACGACCTGACGACCACTCCGCCATTCAAGATCTTCGACAACCTGTACTACGTCGGGCTTCGCGGCGTAAGCTCATTCGCAGTGCGGACCAGCGCCGGGTTGATCCTGATTGACGCGACCTACGAAGAGTCGTCGGCCGAAGTCATTAAGTCCCTGCAGCAGGCTGGTCTCAATCCCCGGGACATCAAGTACATCATCGTCACGCACGCGCACAGCGACCACGCTGCCGGCGCGCCGGCAATCCAGGCGCTGAGCGGGGCTCGAGTCGGGATGGCGGAAGGCGACTGGGACATGTACGCCAAGGGTGGCTATATGAGCTCAGGCGGCCAGCAACGGGTTTTCCCTGCGTTGAAGCGCGACCTTGTCATCAAGGACGGGGATACGCTGACGCTGGGAGATACGACCATGAAGTTCTATGTCACGCCCGGTCACACGCCGGGAGTGACATCGCTCGAGTTTCAGGTCGCCGATGGCGCAAGAAAGTACAAGACCGTCATGTTCGGCGGAACCGGCCTGAATACCGTCAACGGCGTCCGCACGACCGAGCAGTACATTGCCAGCGTCCGGCGCATGATGGCGCTGCCGGATCTGCAGGTCAACATTACGAATCATCCGGCCGGTGCCCAGGTCTTTCAGCGCCGCGATAAATTGATGGCGCGCAAGGCCGGAGATCCGCATCCATTCGTCGATCCCGCGGGCTTCAAAGCCTACTTCGCAGACCTGCTGGCAAATGCGGAAAAGAAGCTGGCGGCTGAAAAAGCAGCCAACCGGCCATAAAGCGCTTCTAAACTGTGGGCGCTTCAGCCCCGTGCCCACAGTGAACAATCTTCAAGTGCGTATTTATATCCTTACAGCCGCTCTTCTGGTCGCTTCCACGGCAGCGATTTGCGCCATTGATATTCCGAAGGTCTGGGACGATGCCGCGCTCGCTACGATGGAACTGCCGCTCGCCAGGCCGGAAGCTTCTCCCAAACACGTCTCTTCGGATTTCTACTACCGCATACCCGTGCGCCCGATCTACAAGAGCTATCCGATTTACGCTCCGGGAAGGGAGCCGTCCGGTTACATCGAATGGCTTCGCGAGCAGGAGCCTGAAGTGGCGTTCGATCCTTCAAAACTGGAGACAGAAGACGACTGGGCGCGCGCCGGTGAACTCGTGTTTGAGGCGCCCATTGGCTATGGCGCAACGTTCAAGCTTTCCAACGTCCGCGATCGCTCGTGGCACGAACGCCTGAGAATTCCGGCTGCTCGAGACGGGACGATACCGTTTGCCCGATATGTCATTCGCAGAAAAGGCGAGGTCGAGGTCGGAACCGGATCCTGCGCGATGTGTCATTCACGGGTCCTTCCCGATGGCCGCGTGGTCCGGGGCGCCCAGGGCAATTTTGCCGTCGATCGCGCCCTCAGCATCAGTCTTCGTGAACAGTCGCAGGCTGCCGCAGACAAACAGGGGTTCCTGAACAATATTCGCCTCGGCCAGCGCGCCTTTTTTGGAATGCCGTGGCTTAGTCCCGATCCCATGGAACGAATCGCGGGAATGCCGCTGGAGGAGATTGCGTCGATTTACGAAGCCATCCCGCCGGGTGTAACGACGCGCGTGAACCTGAGCCTGTTCAGTCCGGCCCAGATACCGGATCTCATAGGCGTGTGCGACCTGAAGCATCTGGATCACACGGGAATCGTCCAGCAGCGATCGAAGGCGGATCTCATGCGCTATGTCGCGCTGGTTCAGGGCGCCAACTCGTTTGATCGGTTCGGCGATTTTGCGCTGGTCGACAACCTGCCGGATCCCGAGAGACTTCAGCGCTACAGCGACGAGCAGCTCTACGCCCTGGCCGGTTTCTTGTGTTCTCTCAAGCCTCCGGAGAATCCGAACCGGTTTGATGCCGTTGCGCAGCGCGGCAAAGCGGTTTTCGAACGCGAAGGTTGTGCGCAGTGCCACACGCCTCCGCTCTACACAAGCGACAAGCTGGTGCCCGTGGATGTCGTCGGGACCGATCCCGCGCTGGCCCTCAGAACGAGAAAGGGAACCGGTTATTACAAGATTCCGTCACTTCGCGGTGTGTGGTACCGGGGCCCGCTTCAGCATGGCGGCGCAGCCCGGGGACTTGAGAATTGGTTCGATCCGCGCCGGGTGGGTACTGTGGCAGGACATCCCTTCGGCCTGAACCTTTCGGAAAGCCAACGCCGGGAACTCATCGCATTTCTGCGGACCCTGTAGCCGCGGGCTTTACGCCCGCGTCAAAGTTGCGGCACAGTAAACAGTACGCCGCCGAAAAGCAGGTATGCGACAAGCAGGGTCCAAACCACGTTCACGGCCTGGGCGATCAGGAACGCGAGGGCGGGGCGTCCGCCATCCATTCGGAACAAGTGAGTGAAGCGAGTCTCCATGCCGATACAAACAAACGCCATGGCAAACCAGATGGTTCGCATGGCAGTCAGGGTCGGCCTGGTTTCGGCAACCAAAGCGGGAGAAAGCGCGAAGGAAAAGATCACCGATGCGGCCATGAATCCCAGGACAAACTTCGGGAAGCGTTCCCAGATAACGCCGGCGGTCGGCCGTTCTGCAGTGCCGGTGTTGTGGCCCTTAAACGTCCACCAGATTGAGAGCAGGAACGCGGCAACCCCGATCAGGGCATTCTGGGAGAATTTGACGATGACGGAGGCTTTCATTGCGGCTTCGCTGATCAAACCGCCCGCTGCGACAACCGCGCCGCTGGTATCGATGGTTCCACCGATCCACGCGCCACCGACCATGTCGGGTATTCCGAATTGCCTGACGATCCAGGGCATGATGACCAGCATCGGCACAGCGACGATCAGCACCAACGAAGTCACGTAGGACAGCTTTTTGCGGTCACCCTGGATCGCGCCGCAGACCGCGATTGCGGCCGACACTCCGCAAATGGAAACGGCCGAGGCCAGCAGCACGGCGAATTCATCGTCGACACGCAGCTTTTTCGCCACGTAGTAGCAGGTGTACCACACCACGAAGATCACAAGAATCGCCTGCAGCAGTCCAAACAGTCCCGCCTGCAACACTTCTTCAAACAGAATGCCGGCGCCGAAAATGACCAGTCCGATCTTGATGTAGTACTCGGTGCGGACGGCTTCGCGAAGCCACGAAGGAACGCCTGCCGTATTCCCGATCGCAAGTCCGAATAAGAGACCGAATATGACGTACTCGAGCCCCAGATTTGTGACGGCCGAATTGCCCGCCACGACCTGAGACAGCCATGCCAGCACGAAAACAACAGGGAAGCCCGGTATAAAGGCGCGGATGTTGCCGCCCAACAGCGCAACTCCGATAGCGGATATCACCATGTAAAAGGCGCCGAGCAGAAGCGCCCGGAAAACGCTTTCGAGGCCAAACACCTCTCCGAGATCCGCCGTCCAGCGCAGATCGGGCATTTGAGGTCTAAGCCCCGCGAGAACGAGAACGATGACGGCAAGGGCAAGCCAAACCGTCAGCCAGTCTTCGCTGCGAACGAGTCCGGACTTTCTGGCTGGAGATGACATTCGTTTTTATGCTTCCTTGTAGATGCGGCCGCCGATAAGGGCCGCGAGAATCATTTCGACCAATCCCCACACGACAGAAAATACCACGAGCTCTGCGGGCATGAAGCCCATCGCGGTTAGCCCGACTTGAGGCCAGAGATACGCAAGGAACCAGACCAGCACACCGGCTACGACCGCCGTTTTGGGGCCCGGCCCGAGCCGCGGCCGGATGGCCGCGTACAACCACACAAGCACAATGCCAATGATGAAGCTGCCGAGGACGAATACGCCGATGGCGCCTCCCCCGACGGCCGGCAGATTCCGCTCGGCCAGTGAAGCCTCCATCTGTGCCCCCATGACCGGAACGTTAAGGATGGTCTCGCTGATGTTAATGACCAGGCCCGCGAGCAACCCTCCGCCGATGACGCCTTTCATGCTGATCCCAGCCATAGTGCCTCCTCGCCTCTGCCTTGAGTTCGCGGGATTCTGTCAAAACCCGGCCGTCACTTCAAGGAAGATAGTTGTGAAGTTGTGAAGTGGAGAGGGTCAATCGAGTGCCGGCGCTCAGTTAATGTGCCGTGATGGCGCGCTTGCCAATAGAAATCGATAGTGTGCGCCACATTTCGTCCTCTGATCGTTAAAGGATGCACTCGGGTGTGCCGTTTTCATCAAACCGCCGCGGACTTTCGAGGGGCACGGCGGTGCTCATTGTTTTCTTCTTGGGCGCCGCAACCGTTTGGTCCAGCCTCACAATGTTTGCTGGTTTGCGGCGTGCCCGTGCATAGGCGGGGAACTAGCGGCCTGTCCCCGAATTAGCCCACTATTTTGCGCGTCCCTGGTATCCCTCCGTGAGCGTCTGGATCTTCCAGGCGGCGCCCCGGCCCACGAGGTAGAGCGTCTTTTTGCCCGGGCCCGAGAATGCGAGGTTCTGGACCACGCGGGCAGTCGGTATCGTACCGAGGTGCCGTCCCTGAGGGCTATAGACTTGGATGCCATTGCACCCGGCGTTATACACGCGCCCCTCTTTGTCGACCGCCAGACCGTCGGCGCAGCTGGTAAATCTGTAGCGAAGGCCGGGACCCACATCGCCACCTCCGGACGACGTGTTGATCTGATCGTATTTGGCGAAGTTGCGGCGGTTCGTGACCGACCCGTCCGCCTGCACGTCAAAGGCGACAATGTACTCGCCTCGGGAGTCGTTTACGTACAGGACCTTCTCGTCGGGGCTCAGGGTGATGCCATTCGGGCGCGTGATGTTTTCGGCAGCGATCTTCATCCCCTTCCCGTCGGGGAAGATATACCCCACGTTTGCTTGCTCCGGCTGGGTGAAATACACGCCACCCTTCTTGTCGACAGTCAGATCGTTGGCGCCCATGAAGCCCGGCGTTTTTCTGTCGACGAGGGTTGCCTCGGCGCCTTTCGGCTGGACAACGTAAATACCTTGCTTGCCCTGCGTATTGTCGTTGGCAATCAGGCGGCCCTTCGAGTCGAACGCGAGACCGCCGGACTGGATGTTTTCGTGGAACGTCGAAAGCTTGCCGTCTTTGTCGATGCGCGTCAGCCGCCTGGCACCCCCTTCGGTGAAGACCAGCGTCCCATCCGGCAGAGCGAGGGGACCCTCGGTTCCATTGAGTTGGTCCGTGATGAGCTCGACTCTGGTTCCTCCGGCGACCACGCCGGGAATATTGGGCGTATACGTATCGAAGGCCGGCGGCACATATGGCGGAGTGGCGGCGCCCTGCGGGAATACAGGTGCGGAACAGAGCAGGGCCAGCCCAACGCCCACGAACGTTGCTGCGTATCTCATACAACCTCCCTTGTTGAGTAAACTCGTGCCGCAAAGATTACAGGTTCTGACTTTCAGTTGTGAATAGATTTCAACAATCGGATCCGGAGCTACAAACCTCATAGAGATTGCGTAATAATTACGAGGTCGAAAATGTCGTGGGGTTTGGTGAACGAATTGGAGGACAAATGTACAGGACACTGAAACGTGCATGGATTCAGACCACTCTTCTCATCCTTATTTCTGCAATCGGCGGAATAGCCGGTACGCAGTCGCAGGCAACGACCGGAACAATTGAGGGGACCGCGACCGATCAGACGGGAGCTGTCCTGCCGGGTGTGGAAGTAACCGTCAGGAATGTCGAAACCGGAGTCACGCGCGGCGCCCAGTCGAACGACCGGGGAATCGTTCGCGTACCGCTGCTTCCGGTCGGCCGTTATGACGTCACGGCCGCTTTCACGGGTTTTCGGGAGTTCCAGCGGTCCGGCGTCATGCTGACTGTCGGTCAGACACTGACTCTGGACATCCGCATGACGGTTGCCGGCACGACAGCCGAAGTTTCCGTAACGGAAGAATCTCCTCTGATTGAAACGTCGCGCACTCAAGTCAGTTCGACTGTTGATGATCGCGCGGTTGCCAATCTGCCGGTGAATGGGCGGAATTTTATCGATTTCGTTCTGCTGACGCCCGGCGTGACGCGAGACGTGCGCACGGGAGACATCAGTTTTGGGGGGCAACGGGGAACCCTCAACAGCATCGTTGTCGATGGCGCGGATAACAACAATACATTTTTCGGCCAGGCGGCCGGCCGCACCGGTTCCGGCCGTGCGCCTTTCCAATTCAGCCAGGATGCCGTTCAGCAGTTTCAGGTGAACTCGAACGGCTACGCCGCCGAATTCGGACGAGCCGGCGGCGCCGTGGTCAATGTGGTGACAAAGTCGGGAACCAATGAGTTTCATGGTTCGGTGTTCGAGTTTTATCGCGACAAATCATTGAATGCGAACGACGTGATCAACAAACTTCAGAACCGCGCGAAGTCGCCGTATCACTTCAATCAGTTCGGCGCCAGCCTCGGCGGTCCGATCCAGACGGACAAGAGTTTCTTTTTCTTCAACTATGATGGTCAGCGGAGCAAAATCCCGAATCTTGTGTTTCTGAATTTGCCGGCGTCGACGCCCACCGACGCTGCCACTCAAAGCGCGATTCAGACGCTCACGCCGCTGGCAACGAGCTGGAACCGGGCACTCAATCAGGACACCTATCTCGGAAAAACGGACTGGCAGTTTGGCTCGAACCATCGTCTCTCCGTGCGATACAACCAGCAGAACTTCACAGGCGAAGGTTTCGAAAACGGAGGGGCGCAGAACTCTTTCGAGCATACCGGCGCTTCGATCGTGAAAACGAACACGGTGAGCGGGAGCTTCAGCTCGGTCCTGACGGGTCGCCTGTATAACGAATTTCGCGCGCAGTACATGCGCGACAAGGAGCCGGGTGAGGCCAACAGCGCAAAGCCTGAAGCCACGATTCAGCAAGGAGGCCAGACGGTTCTGGTCATCGGGCGCAACTTTTTCAGCCCGCGCGAAACGACGATCAAGCGCGCTCAATTCGCCGACAACCTGTCATACAGTGCCGGCGGTCACAGCATGAAGTTCGGTGGAGACTGGAACTTCGATCGAATTCTGAATTTCTTTCCAGGCAACTTCTCCGGAAGCTATACGTTCGCGAGTCTGGCCAGTTTCACCGCGGGCCGTCCGGCAGGAGCGGGTGAACGCTACGTGCAGGCGTTCCAGGGCGTCGGCACGACCGGTCCGACCACCAAGCCCAATCTCTCGGAGTTTGCCGCGTTCTTCCAGGATGACTGGCGTGTCGACAATCAACTGACTGTGAATCTCGGAATACGCTACGACTACGTGGGAATGGCGCAGCCTGGGACGAGGAACCCCAGTCCGCAACTGGCGGCAGCCGGTATCGACACGGGCACGATTCGGCGGGATAAGAACAACTGGGCGCCACGATTCGGATTCGCCTTTCGGCCTTCCCCGGACAATAGCCGGTTCGTTGTGCGCGGCGGCCTGGGACTGTTCTTTGGCCGCACACCATCGATCATGATTGGCACGGCGCATTCCAACAACGGTTTGAATGTCCAGACGATCACCTTCACAGGCGCCGCGGTGCCGGCGTATCCGGCAAAATTCGACGCCATTCCGACGGGCGCGGCGGCTCCTCCTCCGCCAACCATCTTTTACTTTTCGAACAGCTACGTCAGCCCTTATACAGGGCAGGCCAACCTGTCTGTCGAGTACGGATTGACGAACAATCTATCCGTCTCCGCGACCTATCTTGGCGTTCGGGGAGTCCATCTCCAACGATCGCGGGACACGAACGTGGCCGGCTTAACGGCCGCCACGATCAACATCGCCAACGAAGGCGTCAGCCTGCCGTATCAGAGAATCACAGGCCGGGCATTCTCCAGCTTCGCCCGGACCATTGCGTTCGAAAGCAGCGCCTCTTCGATCTATCACGGACTGACGCTTGAAATGAACAAGAGGTACTCGGCGAATTTCCAGACTCGCGTGGCCTACACGTGGTCGAAAGCTATGGATGACGTGCCGGACGCGACGGCGGTCGTGCCCAGCAGCGGCGACGACGCCAAATTCGCGCAGAACCCGCTCAACCTCCGGGACGACCGCGGTCCAGGCGTCAACGATCAGCGGCAGCGTCTGGTGGTCAGCGGTGTGTGGGACTTCACCTACGCAAACCAGGCGAGCAGCGCCGCCGCCCGAGCCATTCTTGGCGGGTGGTCGGCCGCGTATATTCTTACCGCCCAGAGCGGGCAGCCCTATTCGCCGACAATCGGTTTGATCGATTTGAACAATGACGGCAACAATCGCAACGACAGAGTACCGAATCTTGGACGCAATACGATGCGGCTCCCCAATACCTGGAGTTTCGATCCGCGGATCACACGCGATATCAACTTCAACGAACGCGCAAAGCTGCAACTGATTTTCGAAGGGTTTAACGTTTTTAACCGATTCAACGTGACGAGCGCAGCCACGATTCGCACCCAGCAGTTCGCGGTCGCGGGCGGGCAGCTTGTGCGGCAGTCGAACTTCCAGACTGTATCGGGCGCGGCTAACCCAAGGGTCATCCAGTTGGCGGCCAAGATCATCTTTTAGCCACGCTGGAGGCGATAGAGCCCGCGGCTATGGTAGCCGCGGGTTTTACTGCAAAATTCGATGAGCTGTGGAGTGCGATCCAGCTGGCGCCGCCCGAAGAATGATTCAGAACAGGTCCCGGGCATCGTCGAGTGAGTCGCAGATACGGTAGGCGAGACGGCAGACATCATCGGCAGGCATAACCAGATCCGGCACCAGTATCGCAAGCATGCCGGCGGCATGCGCGGCCCGAATCCCCGCCGCGGAGTCCTCGAAAACGATGCATTCCTCCGGCCGGACATTGAGGCGCTGAGCCGCTGTCAGAAATATTTCGGGATCCGGCTTTCCATGAGTGACATCGTCCGCGGCAACAACCGCATCGAAGCGCGACAGCAGGTTCGACCGTTCGAGTAATCGAAGAGCGCGAACCCGCCGTGTCGAAGTCGCGACTGCTTTGGGCAGCGAGCGGCTCTCGATGAGCGTCAGCAGATTCAGAAGGCCGGATTTGTGCGGCACGCCGTGAGTGGTTACATGGAGATCGACGTATTCGCGCCAGCGGATACGGATGTCATCGAATGGAAAAGTCTCGCCGAGCGCGTTGCTGAAGATCTGCTGCGCGTCCTTTCCGGTACGTCCCACCACCTGCAGATAGATTTCTTCCGGCACCGAGTACCCGAATTCCGAGGCGGCTCGCTTGAACGTATCCCTTTCGACGCCTTCGGTATCCAACATCAGGCCATCCATATCGAAGATTGCGGCCTTTATAGCATTGATAGCAGTTCGAGGTTCCAACTGTGCTACCTGTGTTGTGCGAAGAGCCAGTCCACGAGTCCGGGTTCCCGGACCGCCCGCACCCACACGTCATGGCCAACGCCCTTGTATTCGGTGTAGCGGGGATTGCCTCCTGCTTTTCGGACGGCGGCGATCATGCTGCGAGACAGCGTCACCGGCACCGTGGGGTCCGCATCGCCGTGGAAAGCCCACGTGGCTGTTTTAGCGGCCGCTGCACCTTTGGTTGTATCGCCGCCGCCGCACAGCGGAATCGCCGCAGCGAAAAGATCGGGGCGCTTTGAGATGACGTCCCACGCGCCATAGCCGCCCATGGATTGTCCGGCCACGTAGATTCGCGTCGAATCAATGCTGAACTCGCGTTGCACGGATTGGAGTATCTCAAGGACGAGAGTCATTTCGCGGCTCAGGTTATCGCTCCGGAAATTCGCCCATCCCGCGGGAGACTGCGGCGCCAGAACGAAGGCCGGATACTTTGCCTGGTTCTGTGGCTGGGTCCATACGTGCGTTCCTCGAAGGCTGGCGCCGGAAATCTGTTTCACGTTGTCCGTGCCGACGCTGCCTGAACCGTGCAACCAGAGAATGAGCGGATATTGGGTCTGGCTGTTGTAGCCATTTGGAGTGAAGAGGCGGTAGGGCATGGTTTCGGCGCGGGCATTCCTGTAAACCCGCGCGTCGAATCCGTCGACATTCTTCTGAGCGGCTGCCATCGACGGCAATCCCAGAAAGATGAGTGAAGCGATAATCCCGCCGGCCCTCAGCGCTCGATTCTTCACTATTGCAGCCGCGGTATCGCTGCCGGAGCCGGACGGGCGAATCGCGCCGCATCAATCGCGGCATTCGGCTGGATTTCGCTCAGTTCGGTGGTTGCCTGTCCGTTCGTCCATGTCACGATGAATTTGAAGGGCATCTTAACGCCGGCGACATCGCGGTAGTCTGAAAAGTCAATCTGCGTGGGAATCGTGCCGACGGCGGTTTCGCTGAAGCGCACCAGACGGATCAGTATGCCGGATTCATCGAAGTACAGGTTCACAGGGGTTGGCTGCCCGGCGTTGGTTCCCTGGACGACGCGGACGTCGCGATCGTCGATGACCGTCGAACCGACTTTCCATTGAGTAAAAGCTTGCTTGACCTGCGCAGGAAAAGAGATCAGTGCATCGATCCGGGCGCCTTCCAGATTGGCTTTGGTCAGCGTCATCAACGGCATCGGTTTATCCGGCGCGGAGATCCAGCCGGCGCGCCCGTCGAAGGTTCTGACGCTGTCTCCAAAGGGGGTGTGGACTATCGTGGTTCGCTGCGCCGGAGCTTTGGCGTAGATTTCGACCGGGACCTTCAATTGTTCGGTATCAAACCCCTCGTAAGTGCCCTTCGCGGCAAAGCTGGTGAGTGCGGCAAGGCGCTGCGCTCCGCCGATGGTCTCGATATATTTGTCGAGGATCTGTGCGGCAGGCGGCGCCAGGGGATCGGGGAAGATCTCGATTTCGTTCGGATCTTCCATGGGAACACCGTACTGAATGGTCAGGCTTGCCACGGCCTTGGGTTTCTGGTCGCCGCGATGACAGGTGTAGCAGGTTACGAGCTTTGCCGCCCTGAAGTTGTTCCTGTTGAGGTTGTTGACCATCAGAACCATCCTGCGCGCCGTCTGCTTCAGCGGCGTCTCTTTCGCATAGTTGGCCCAGTTGCTGCCGCTGTCTTCGGTGTGGCAATCCGTGCAGTTCATATTCGTGGCGGCAGAAAACATCCCCATCGTATCCATGAACTCGTCGACGGGAATGTCCTTGAGCGCCGGGACATTCTTGAAGACTTCCCCCGCCAGTTGCGGTCTTTGCTGCGCTGCCTGGCCGCTTGCGAACCCAACGGCCAACAGGCAAAGAACGACTGTGCCAATGCCACCCCGAATGGTTTGCCTCGATCCGAACCTCATGCCATTACTCCCTTTTTGACTGCAGTGTTTCACGGACCGAAGTTTACGCCAATGTGCGAGCAAAGAAAAAGGCCGGAAGACCGAGAGGCGGAATTTTCGCCTGCGGTCTTCCAGCGCGTCTGGTACCATACGCGGCGTAATGAAGCGGCTTGCTCTGGTTCTGGCGGTACTGCTCTCTCTGGTCGCGCCGGCTTTTCCTCAAGAAGCGTCGTCTGATGCCGCCCTTGAAGCGATCCGCGCTCTGAAGATCGTAACCGCACTGCGCGTGACTGAAGAGGTCACGCTGGACGGTCAACTGGATGAGTCCGCCTGGCGCCTGGCGGTCCCGGCCACCGATTTCATTCAACAATATCCGCGAAACGGGGAGCTATCCGCCGAACGCACGGAGGTGCGGTTCCTCTACGATGCCGACTACCTCTACGTCGGCGTCATCTGCTTCGATTCCGATGTCGAGAATATGAGCGTCAATGAACTCAGGGAAGATTTCAGTTTCGGCAGTGGCGACACCATCAGCCTGATCCTCGATAGTCTTCATGACCGCCGCTCGGCGTTCGTGTTTGGCACCAATCCCGCCGGAGCCAAACGCGACGGACTGGTATTCAACGACGGCGTGTTCAGCCAGGACTGGGATGGTGTGTGGGACGCGAAGGTACGTACGACTTCCGAGGGATGGATCTCCGAGTTTGCGATTCCGTTCAAGACGCTCCGCTTCTCCAATCTGCAGACTCAGGAGTGGGGGCTCCAGATCACCCGCCTGCTCATGCGCCGCAACGAACAGAGCAACTGGTCCCCGATCCCGATTCGCGCGAGAAACGTGCGCGTCTCTCTTGCCGGAACGTTGAACGGGCTTGATGGCATACGGCAGGGCCGCAATCTGAAGATCAAGCCGTTCGTGACCGCGGGCGTCTCGAAATTCAGCGGCGGCGCCGATGTGAAGACGGACTACGACGGCGGCATGGATGCAAAGTATGGGCTTACCCAGTCACTGACGCTCGACATGACCTACCGCACCGACTTCGCCCAGGTCGAAGTGGATCAGCAACAGGTGAACCTGACTCGCTTCAATCTGTTCTTTCCTGAAAAGAGAGACTTCTTTCTCGAGAACGCCGGAATCTTCAGTTTCGGGAGCGGCGGTGGAGGATTCAATGGAGGCAACAACGAGGGTGTGAACGGCGGCAACCTGATTCCGTTCTTCAGCCGCCGCATCGGCCTGAGCGCGGCCGGCACGCCGATTCCAATCATCGGGGGCGCGCGCGTGTCGGGCCAGACCGGCCGCTACGACCTCGGTTTTCTTTCGATGAAGACCGAACGGCTGGGATCCACTCCATCGAATAACTACCTGGTTGGCCGCGCCAAACGTAACCTCCTCACGAATTCGTTCATCGGCGGAATTGTGACCAGCCGGGACTCCGCAACACCAGGCGATTACAACAGGGTGTACGGCGCCGACGCGTACTTTCTTCTCGCCGATCGGGTCGAGTTCGATTCGTACATCCTGAAGAGCGAGACGCCCGGCCGCACAGGCAAGGATTATGCGAGAAAGTTCCTGACGGCCTGGAGAGGCAACGATCTGAACGTTTCCGCCGAGTACAACACCGTCCAGGCAAACTTCAATCCCGAGGCCGGATTCGTTCGCCGGAAGGATGTCACCCAATACACGTCGGACTTTTCCTGGCGGCCGCAACTGGAACGAAGCGATTTGATCCGGAATCTCAACTTCGCCGTGAGCGCCGATTACTACGCATCCGGAGCCGGAACCGTGGAAACCAGGACGCAGGACGTGACCATGGGTCTCCAATTCGAAAGCGGCGGAGGGGTTAATGCAAGTATGAACCGGGCCTTCGATCGGCTCACGCGCCCATTTGCGATTCGTTCCGATCTTGGGATTGCCGCCGGTGATTACACCTACGTCAGCTATTCGCTGAGGGGCAACAGCGGTCAGAGCCGGAAAGTGGGTGTGAATACCACGTATACGTGGGGTGAGTTCTGGAACGGCACGCGGCGGTCTTTTGTGAGCACGCTGAGTGTCCGGCCCAACTACCACCTTGGCATGGAACTCAATTACAACGGCAACTGGGTGGACCTGCCCAACGGCTCATTCGCGGCAAACATCGTCGGCGCGAGGTTCACCTACGCTTTCACGAGCCGGGCCTTCCTGAATACATTCCTGCAATACAACGCCGACGCGCACGAGATCAGCTCGAACATCCGCTTTAACATCATTCACCGTCCGTTGAGCGACCTGTACCTGGTGTACAACGATCGGCGCAACACGGTTAGCGGCCAGGTTCTGGAGCGGGCGTTCACGGTAAAGCTGACGAATCTGTTCAACTTCTAAGAAAGCTGCCCGGCTTCGCACCCAAGGTCTGCCTTACTGCAGGCGCGGTCTGCGATCGCGAATGATCCAGAAGGTCGACTACGAGGGCAGACCACATCGTCCGGCGTTGTTCCGTTTCACCTGTGGGCACAGGGCTCAAGTCCCGCGCCCACAGGTAGAACGGAACCTGGCGGCACGACAGTGTTATTGCCGAAATTATCAGGTCTGTTGCGATTTGTTGCGGTAAATGTTGCGATGCGTAGAGGAGGCCTCAGTGGAACTTCCATTATGGTTTCTGTTGATGTCTTTGTTGTTGCCCCGGCTGTCGATGGTGATTGCCTACTTTGTCGGCACTTTGGCGATTTACTCCTTGAGCGGTTGGGTGTCACCGGTCCTGGGCATACTGATTCCAAGGGCGCTGGTATTAATCTTAATTTTCCAGGGACATGGAATGTCGCCATGGCTGCTGGTTCATGCAATTGCGATGGCGTCGGTCTATAGCGCCACAAGAAATAGAAAATAGGGTGCGGCCTATTTGAGTCATTCGGTCTTCGCTCGCGCCGGGTTTCCGGTACTCGTCCGCAGAGACGCATAGGGGGCTACCTGGGATCGGTTTTCCTTACAGTAGCCCCCTGCAATTACTGTCCTGATTTTGTACTTGAGTGGACCTGGGGGGGTTCGAACCCCCGACCTCATGACTGCCAGTCATGCGCGCTCCCAACTGCGCCACAGGCCCATTTGCAATACTTCATCCTAAGCGGAAAGAAGGGAAGGGGTCAATCGGGCTTTTGGCCGGACCCGAACCTCGTGCGCACGAGGCGAGTAATTTTCTTGGAATTCCAGGACAAAAAGTCGCCAATCACCCGACTTCCTGAGATCAACGCGCGGTTTGAAAGACTTATCAGCAGAAGAAGAATTGCATAAGGCTCAAGGTTGCATTTCGGCTGAACGTATATACGCTATGAATATACAGTTCGTCTGGGACGAAGCGAAGCGTCTGAAGAACCTGAAGGACCATGGGTTGGACTTCCTGGATGTTCATTCGGTTTTCGAAGGCCGGACGCTAACACTCGAAGACGATCGATTTGACTATCGTGAATGGCGCTGACCTCTGGGGTTTCTTGGGGCCGTTCCGGTTTCGATTGTGCATACCGAGACTGGCGGGCAGACTCGCGTCATCTCCTTTCGGCAGGCCACGCGGCGTGAGGAAATACTTCTCTATGAAAACATCGAAGACTGAAGTGAAGCGGGTCCGGCGTTTGAAAGATTCTGAAATTCGAATCACAAAGGAGCACCCGGAGGCAGATGTACGGCACATTGTCCGTAGTATCGTGCGCGAAGGCCTGAAGCCGGTTGCGCCCAAGAAGTCGATTTCACTGCGGATCGACGTGGACGTGCTGAAGTGGTTCAAATCGCAGGGCGCGGGATATCAGACCAAGATGAACGCCGTCCTGAAAGCCTTCAAGGAAGCATCCGGATGAATGGCACCGCCCCCCGCTGTCGTAGAATGAGCGGATGTGGCTGGCGCCGGCACTGTACATCGCGATCACGATCTTCCTCTGGCAGTATGCCGGAGCCGTCTTCATGCCGGATTTGTTCGCGCGAAGGCTTTTCGCGTTGCTTCCGGTGCTTCAGGACATCGAGATCGCGATGGTGATCAACATCGCAGTGCTCTATTTCGCGCCCTACCTGATATTTTCCATGATGTGGGAACGCATTCGAGTCCATCTGAAACATCCGTTTCTCGCGGCGGCCATGTTCTGGCTTGTGAACGTACTCGTGCTGTTTCCGCTCGTGGGCCGGGGATTTCTGGGATACCGGCTCCCGCGGGGATGGCTCGCGGCCAGTCTGCCGCTGCTTATTTCGCACTGGATGTTTGGACGGGGATTACAGTTCCAGCAGAAGGAACGGAAAACTTACGCGGAATAAGCGTCTTTTCCGTCTTCCTCGCCGAGCATGGAAGCGTGGTGAAGAACCAGCAGCCAGCGGTCTTCTTCGAAAACAAAGATGTTGGTGGCGTATGCCTGCGAGCGCTGTATCTGGTCGCCGACTTCCTGATGGATGTTTTCAAGGCACGTAACCCACGACACATTTCCCTGCACTTCGACGGACACGTCGGTCACATCAATTCGCAGCGACGTTATGTTCTTGAAAATCCGTTCCCAACTCGCGCGGATGTTTTCCCATCCGGCCAGCCTTTCCTTGCCCGGGTGAACGCATATGGCGCTGGCATCCGTCGCCCAGACCTCATCCATTAAGTCCACGTCGAGGCTCTCCAGAGCGAAGTAGAACTTGAGGTTGGCCTCCACTACGTGTTCAGGGTCTGTCATATCTTTCGTGGTCTCTTATATCGAATCGCCTTGTTTACCACAAATCTAGCCAAAGACTTTCCGAAATCGGTACCAACTGATTGAAAAGACAATCACGCCGATAATAACCAGAGGCAATCCCTGATCCCACAATTCTGCAACTCCAAGGCCCTTCATCATAATGCCCCGGACGATGACGAGAAAATAGCGCATGGGCAAAATTGTCGTGAAGATTTGCATGAGATCCGGCATGGATTCGATAGGGAACATGAAACCCGAAAGCAGTATGTTCGGGATAAGCATGAACTGGGCGGCGAGGGCGGCCTGTTGCTGGGTGGTTACCATGGTGGCAACGAGGATACCCATCCCCAGCGTCACCACTATAAACAGGAGTGCGTAGATCAGCAGGGCTCCAACGCTTCCAGCCATCGGCACTTTGAACCAGAACGTTCCCGCCGCAAGAATTATTACGATATTCACGACACCCAGCAGCGCATATGGGATCGTTTTTCCCGCGAGCATTTCTCCGGCATGAATGGGCGTAACCATGAGTTGCTCGATGGTTCCTCGCTCCCGCTCCTTGACCAGGCTGAAAGCGGTGAGCGGCATCAGGAGTTCCATCAGAAGCACACATATGATTCCGGGCACCATGTAATTGATGGCGCGCAGCGAAGGGTTGAACCATACGCGTTCCTGCTGATCGATTCCGGCCTCGATCATGCGTATTCCAAGCCTTTCGAAGTTCGACTCGATCAGGTCGTTGTTCTCGACCGCTACGATTCCGGCCGTGTAGCCAAGAGCGATGGTCGCGGTGTTCGAATTCGTGCCATCCACGAGAATCTGCACCTTCGCGCGGACGCCGCGCCGGATGTTGCTGGCGTAGTCTTCGGGAATAACGATCCCCATCAACGAACGGCTGTCGTCGAGGTGCGCTGTGACCTCATCGAGAGTCTCCGCATGGCCTTCCAGCACGAAATACCCGCTTGCCAGGAAGCGATCCACCAAACGGCGGCTCTCGGCGGAATGCGAACGGTCGAGAACCACAATCGGAAGCTCACGGATCTCGGTCGCCACCACGTATCCATAAATGAGGAGCTGCAGCAAGGGCGCGATGACGATCATTTTCACCAGGCCGGCGTCGCGGCCGATCTGGATGAGCTCCTTGCGGATGATCCGGAAAACGCGCTTCAGCATTTAATTAATCCAGCCTCTTCTGGAAGCGCTGAGCCGCCAGCACCAGGGTGACGAAGCCGAACAGCATGATGTAGAGGATCTCCCGCCAAATGGCCTCCAGGCCGAGGCCCTTCAGATAGATGTCGCGAAGTATCTCGATGAAGTATCGAGCGGGGATCACGGTCGTGAGGATCTGCAGGGCTTCGGGCATCTGCCGGATGGGAAAAATAAAGCCGGACAACAGAATCGAAGGCAGGAGCGAAACGAGGATAGCAATCAGCATGGCGGAGATCTGCGTCTCCGTGATCGTGGAAACCAGAATTCCGATACCGAGCACGCCCAGCAGGTAGAAGAACGCCACAATGAAGAGCAGCAGCACGCTGCCCCGGATCTCGACCCCGAAAAACACATAGCTGGCCAGCACCACCAGAAGGAAATCCAGGTAGGCGAGCACTGCGTACGGCAGAACCTTCCCCAGCATCAGCTGGTGCCGTTTAATCGGCGAGGAAACGATCTGCTCGATCGTGCCGTCTTCCTTTTCTTTCACAATCGTGACTGCTGTCAAAAGCGTGCCGATGATCATCATGATGATCGCGATGATTCCGGGAACGATAAATTCGACGCTCTGCAGGTCTTCGTTGAACCAGATGCGGGGTTCGATTTCCATCGGTGGAATCGACAGGTTCGTGCGCCGGATCATGGCCTCCATCTGGTTCATCATGACGGCAGACGAATATTCGCGGGTGATGGCTGAGAAATAGCCAAGGGCAATGGTCGCGGTGTTGCTGTCGGCGCCGTCGACGATCACCTGCACCGTTGCTTCCCGGTTTGAAGAAAGGCGCTCGCCGAAGTCGGGCGGGATAACGACGCCGAGACGCGCTTCGCCGCGGTTGATATCGTTTTCGAGTTCGCGGTAATTGGGAACGTACCGGATGATGCTGAAGTACGGCGATTCTCCGAAGCGTTCCAGGTATTGGCGGCTTTCGAAGCTCGCGTCCTGATCGAAGACGGTGATCGGAACGAGTTTTACGTCATAGCGGATGCCGTAGCCGTAGAGGATCAGCATCATCAACGGAAAGATGAACACCATGTAGATCGTCGACTTGTCGCGGCGAATCTGGATGAATTCCTTCCGGGCAATCGCCGTCAGGGGTGACCGCATCTACTGTATCCTCACGCGGCCCGTAATATTGACTATGAGCCGCTTCTCCCGTCCGTTCTCGTTTCGTATCGTAATCGTTGCCATCGGTGACACGTTTCCACGCCGGTGAAATTCCGGCCGCGCGTTCGCGCTGATGGACAGGCCCCTGGGCATGACGATCCAATCCACCGGCAACCAGGTGGGATCCTCGCATTCGATGACATAGGTCGCGGCAGACGTAACGTTCAGCCGGCAATCCCGATTACGGGTGACCGCTTTTATTCGCGTCGAATGCAAATGCGAAGCGACCTGTCTTGCGGTTGCGGCAAGCAGGTAGTCTTCGCGGCTTCGAGTTAAAGAAGGCACAGCGATCGTCATCACAGTAGAAATGACCGCCACGGCCAGGCAGGATTCCGAAAGAGACATGCGCTTCTGGTGACCAGGGAAAGCGCAAAAGGCTTTTTCATCCTACCGCTGGCGCGTCATTACGGAAACAAAAATGTCTTCGAGCGACGGAGTGATTTCCCGCAGTGAAATCACCTGCAATCCCTTGTGTGCGCCAACCTCGCGGACCGCGCGCTCGGCTTCGGTTATGGTCTTCACTGTCAGGTGCAACTTATTCCCGTACATCGCGGCTCCCTCGATCTCCGGCCGCCTCGCGAGTTCGTCGATCCACTGGAACATGGAGTCGCAGCCGAGTTCGAGCAGGTGGGCGTGGAAGAACCGGCGCCGAAGTTCAGTGGGCGGAGCGGAAGCGACGATCCTGCCCTGGTCGATCAGCGCGAGCCAGTCGCAGTGCTCGGCTTCGTCCATATAGTGCGTGGAGACGAATACGGTCACGTTGGAGTGAGCCAGTTCATAGATCAATTCCCAGAAAGAGCGGCGCGACGCCGGATCCACACCTGCAGTGGGCTCGTCGAGGAACACGATTCGAGGCCGGTGGACGACGGCGGAGGCCAGGGCGACGCGCTGCCGCAGGCCGACGGAAAGACTCGAGCAGCGTGTATCGATAACCGATTCGAGCCGGCAAACCTCCACCGCCCAGTCAAAGGAACTCGCGCCGTAAATCCCGCCAAAGAAATCAAGATTCTCGCCAACCGTGAGGTCTTCGTAGAGCGAGAACTTCTGCGACATGTAACCAATCACATGCTTGATCTTTCGACGCTCATGAATGATGTCGAAGCCCGCCACCCGGCCGGCGCCGGAAGTGGGCTCGAGAATCCCGGCAAGCATGCGAATCGTCGTCGATTTGCCGGCGCCATTCGGACCGAGGAAGCCGAAGATCTGGCCCTCGCGGACGCGGAAGGAAATATTATCCACGGCAACGAAATCGCCAAACCGGCGGGCCAGATTTTCAACTTCGACGGACCAGTTGGGCATGGCCCTTAACCCTCATCCGGCCCTTCGGGCCACCTTCTCCCAGGGGGAGAAGGACATATCTGCAAGTTTGTCCCTCTCCCTCCGGGAGAGGGTGCCGCGAAGCGGCGGGTGAGGGACTCTGGGCAACAGTAGCTTTCGCACAGTCATTTCACGAGTTCAAAAAACACATCTTCCATGGAAGGTTCCAGCCGGGTCACTGCGGGAACTCCAGGAGCCGCGCTTCGCAGCTTCTCCGGCGCACTTTCTGCCGCGTCTGCATCCACGACAACGTGCAATCCCTCGCCAAAGACTGTCACGCTGCGCACAAACGGCAGGCCCCTCAAGGCTTCCTGCACCTTGAATTTGTGTTCGGTGACGACTTCGAAAATCACTCCGCCGAATTTCGACCTCAGTTCATCCGGGCGTCCGGAGGCGATCAGCTTGCCTGCGCTCAGAAATCCGACGCGGGAGCAGCGTTCGGCCTCGTCCATGTATGGCGTTGAGACAACAATCGTGACTCCCGACTGCCAGAGCTCAAAGAGAAGAAGCCAGAGATCGCGTCGCGACAACGGATCGACTCCGGTTGTCGGCTCGTCCAGAAAGAGCACCTTCGGGGTATGGATCAGGGCGCAGGAAAGCGCGAGTTTCTGCTTCATGCCTCCGGACAGGTCGCGTGCAAGCCGATTGCGGAACGGATCGAGCCGGCTGAATTGCATCAGCCGATCGGTGCGCTCGGTTAGTGCGGTTTCGCTCACGTGGTAAAGATCGGCAAACAATTCGAGATTTTCCTGAACCGTCAGGTCGCCATAGAGACTGAAACGCTGTGAAACGTAGCCGGTGGTTCCGGCAACGTGTACTTCGCCGGAATTGGGGGTCAGGATTCCGATCATGAGCCGGATCGCGGTGGTTTTTCCGGCGCCATCGGGTCCGACAAGTCCGAAGAGTTCGCCCTCCGCGATCTCCATACTGAGATGATCGACAGCCGTGGTCTTGCCGTATGTCTTGGTGAGGTTTCTGACGGTTATCATTAGTTGATAACAATCTCGGCGTCGGCAGGCATGCCGGGCTTGAGTCTTCGCTGCGTATTTTCGATTGAAACCTTCGCCCGGTAGACCAGTTTTACGCGTTCTTCCTCGGTTTGGATTGTCTTGGGCGTGAACTCGGATTGCGAAGAAATGAAAGTGACAGTGCCCATGAAGACGTCACCCGGAAACGAGTCTACATTCACTTTTACGGACTGTCCGAGCTTCACCAGCCCGGTCTGGGTTTCAGGGATGTAGACGTTCATCCAGAGCGCGTCGATATCCGCCACGGTTACGACGGGAGTGCCTGAATTGACGACTTCGCCGCTTTCCGCGTTTTTGAGGAGCACGACGCCTGCGATCGGGGAAGTGATCTCGGTGTAGCCGAGCTGGGTCCCGGCGGCTTCGAGCTGAGCCAGCAATTCACGTTCGCGAGCGCGCGCAGCCTCGATCGCCTGCCGTTGAATATCGATTTCCGAGCGGCCGGCTTCGGCGATTCCCACTCCGGCTTCAGCCGCCCGGACCCGGGCTTCCGCTTCCGCTATTTCCTCTCTGCGCGGGCCGTCACGGAGAAGGCGCAGCCGTTCGACAGCCCCGGTGAGGGCGCTGTCGGCAGCAACCGATCCTGAGCGCACGGCGTCCCATTCCTGTCTGGAAGCGGCGCCTCTTTCGAGCAGGGAAGTCATCCGGTCGAGGTCGTTTCGACGCCGTTCGGCTTCCGCTTCGGCTTGAGTAACCGCCGCTTCGGCAGCCCGGATCTCCTGCGGCCGACTACCTTCGCGTAATCGATCGACGACAAAACGTGATGCGTCGGCCTGGCCGCGCGCCTGTTGAATCTGATTCTCCACGACGTTTTGCCGCAGCCGGAGCCCGGCTTCCTGCTGCCTGGCCTGACTCCGTACCGCATCCAGCGAAGCCTGGATTTGAGCGAGCCGCGCCTGCAGTTCGCCGGAGGACATTCGGGCGAGCATTTCACCTTTTGAGACCGGCTGGCCCTCGTCGACCAGGACTTCGGCAACCTTTCCCGGGATCTGGAACGAGACATCCACTTCGGTGGCTTCAATGGTTCCGGAGGCCCGGAGCGCGTTGCCGGCCGGCTCGGTCTGAAGGAAATAACCGGCTGTCGCGCCGGCGGCGGCTACAACCACAACGGTAAGTAAAATCAGTCGGCTACGGCGCGTCATAAGCGTCCCATTGTATAATACGCGCCACCATGAGGCCCTTCGTTAAAGCCGCAGTTCTCAGTTTGCTCGTCGCCATGACGATCGTTTTGTTGTGGTGGACCGCGTATTTCATACAACTCGATCTCATCGCCTATGACTTTACTCTGCGCCTGGCCGGTCCGGTTCCCCCGGAGAGTCCAACCGTCATTGTTGCGATCGACGATGACAGTCTTGGCCGCGTGGAAGCATGGCCGTGGTCACGAGACAAACTCGCGAAACTGATTGATCGAATCGAAATGGACGCGCCGCGGGCAATCGCGATCGACCTGTTGCTGGACGATGAAACGACCGAGGAAGCCGACGCCGCGCTGGCCGCGTCGATTTCCGGCTCGAAGGCGATTGTCCTGGCGACGAGGGTGGATGGCGTTGGGCGCCGCGCGCGCTGGCGTCCGCCGAACGAGAAATTTCTCCAGGGAAGCGCGCTGCTCGGTCACGTCCATGCCGATCCGGACCTGGACGGCATCAGCCGGCAGGTGGTGCCGGTAAAGACCGCGCAGGGAACCGGCCAGCCGGCTTTCGCAATACAGGCGCTCAAGGTGGCGCACGCGGAAATCCGCGGTAACTTCGTGGAATCCGTCGGCTCGACGCAGATTTTCCGAAGCACGCCCGTAAAAATCCGGTTTGCCGGCGACAGCAAGACGTTTGAACACATACCTGCGGCCGATGTGCTTGAAGGGGTTGCCGCGGAGGGGACCTTTAAAGACAAGATCGTGCTCATCGGGGCGACTGCCGCGGGACTGCAGGATCAGTGGTTCACGCCTTTCGGCGGAACGGGTCAGAAGATGAGCGGCGTCGAGATTCACGCCAACGCAATTGAAACTCTGTACGACGGCAGCGAAATCGTCGAGATCCGGCAGTCGATTCTCCTGACGCTGCTTACGGCGGGCATATTTTTCCTCTGGTGGGTGAACCGGCGTTTTGAAGGACCGCGATTTTTCACTGTTGCGGTGTTGTGCGTGCCCGCTGTTGTTGTCATGTCCTATATTGCGATGCAGTACTTCAACGTCTGGTTGCCTTTCGAACAATTCTGGACCGCGATCGTGGTTGCCGTGCCTGGCCTTGAAGTCGCCAACCGGCGGCACGTCAATCGCAACCTTGAAGAAAAGATCGAGAGACTATCGAAGCTGGGCGCTGAAGTTGCGCCAGTGCACGCCGAATGGAATGCTCGCGACCGGGTTCTTCAAAGCGTAACCGAATCGCCCGAACGAGAGGGCTGGCTTGCCGCAATCGACACGCATCAGCGCGAGACCACGGGACGCAAGAAGAACCGGGCGGCGCTCTTTGCAGCGCCTCATCCCGGCTACCGCTGGCGACTTAACGCGGTGGACTTCTTCAACGAAGAGCTGGTGCGGTTCCTGTCGTTCAATACCGCGATTCTGGCAAGCATCGAGGACGTGATTATCGTCAGCGATCCGGCAGGCCGCGTAGCCTACCAGAATCCGGCAGCCAAACGCCTTTCAGGTTTCACGCAGGATCCGGGATTTGCTCCGGACTATTTTGCGTCGTTGCTGGACGGGCGTGCTTTTGCTCCCGCGTTCGGCTCCGTCCTGACCAGGGGCCAGGCGGTTTCCATGGAGTTCGTGCCCGGGCGGAACGGCAGAAATTACTACAACGTGACAATGTCGCCCATCGATCGCATTGGAGTCGTCCTGAGCCTGCATGACACAACGGCGCAGTTCGAATTAAACCAGGCGAAGAACGATATGGTCTCACTGGTATCGCATGAGCTGCGTACGCCGCTCACGTCCATACGCGGGTACAGCGACATGCTTCTGAAATATGATCTGGTCCAGGAGAAGGGAAAGCAGTTCCTGGGAACAATCGTTGACGAAAGCATCCGGCTCAATCAATTGATTCAATCGTTCCTGGATATCGCCTATATCGAGTCCGGCCGGCAGAAGGTTTCGATCACGGAGTTCAAGGTCGAGCCGGTGCTGAGGGACCTGGTCAGTGTTGTGGGTCCGGTTGCCGCCGGGAAGCAGATCTCCGTCGAACTGGAGGATGTCGGTGGCGCGGAAGTTCGCGCGGACCGGCTGCTCCTCTATCAGGCTCTTACGAACCTGGTCACCAATGCGATCAAGTACAGCGCGCCGGGAACAACCGTCCGCATCGGGGTCGCCAATGGGAATGACCGCGTCCGGTTTACCGTCTCCGATCAGGGATGCGGCATTCCGGCCGAGGAGAGCGCAAAGGTATTCGAGAAGTTCTACCGCCGCGGCAACGAAGAAACTCAAGCGCAGAGTGGGTTTGGCCTCGGCCTGGCCTTCGTTAGGGAAGTGGCCGTACGCCACGGAGGCGATGTTCTCGTGGAGAGCGAGGTAGGTAAGGGATCCACGTTCACACTCTGGATTCCGAATTAACCAGGTGATCAAGCAATAAGTAATGAGTAGTACCAAACCGAAGATTCTTGTCGTCGACGACGATAAATCCATCTGCAAATTGATGGACTCGATTCTCGATATGGAATCGTATCCACACCGGATCGCCGTGAATGGCAAGCAGGCGCGGCAGGCCATGAAGGAAGAGCGGTTCGACATCCTTGTCAGTGACATCTACCTCGGAGACGACTCCGGCCTTCACCTGCTCGAGAGCATGAAGGAAATCAATGCCGACTCCGAAGTCGTCATCATGACCGCTCATGGCTCACTCGAGACCGCCGTGAACGCCGTCCACAACGGCGCGTTCGACTACATCAGCAAGCCGTTCGGCGTGGACGACATGATCGGCGTCATTCATCGGATCGAGGAAAAATTCCGGATAATGCGCGTCTCCGGAGCGGATTCGGATTCGATCGAAACCCTGCCGGACACCGAGATGGTCGGTACCAGCCCGAAGATGATCGAGGTGTACAAGAAGCTCGCTAAGATCGCCCGCATCGAATCACCCGTGCTGATCCTGGGCGAGAGCGGGGCCGGAAAGGAACTCGTGGCCCGGGCGCTGCATATGAACAGCCGCCGCGCATCGGCGCCGTTCGTTGTCATCAACTGCGGCGCTCTTCCCGAGACGCTGCTGGAAAGCGAATTATTCGGCCACGAGAAGGGAGCCTTTACCGGCGCCACCGGAACGAGAAAGGGACTCTTCGAAAACGGGACGGGCGGAACAGTCTTTCTCGATGAAATCTCGGAGACGTCGCTTGGCTTCCAGGTAAAGCTTCTGCGTGTAATTCAGGAACATGAAATCCGGCGGGTCGGTTCGAACGAAACGGTTCAGGTGGATATTCGCGTCGTTGCCGCGACTAATCGGGACCTGCGCGAAATGACCCGCAATAACCAGTTTCGCGAGGACCTTTTCCATCGTCTGAATGTCTTCACCATATCCTTGCCTGCTTTGAGAGAACGGGTTGCCGACATCCCGCTGCTGGCCGCCTACTATCTGAAGATTTTTAATGAAAAGTTTGGCACGAACGTAAGATTGGCCGGCGAGGCTCTGGAAGTGATGAAGGCCTATGACTGGCCCGGGAACGTCCGGGAGATCCGGAACGTGCTTGAGCGTGCCATTACCTTCAACGATACCGGCGTGATACAGGCGTCGGAACTGGAGTTCGGTGAATCCGAAGCCGATGAAGGGGCGGGAGCCTCATCGCCTGCCGGCGCAGGCAACTCGCTGGACGATATGGAACGGGAGCACATCATCCGGATCCTTCGGGAAACCGGTGGAAATAAGAAGAAGGCGGCTGAGATCCTGGGTATCGAGCGCCGGACGCTTTATAGCAAGGCAAAGAGGCTGGGCATTGATTTTTCAGGCGCCTAGAGTGTACTATCCGCCCTGCGGTTCTAAAGCTATGGAAAGACGGATCATAGTCCTTGGTTTACTGGTAGCGGCTTTGGCGTTGCCCGCCTTTGCGGAGAACGGTCCTGCGTTCGACGCCGGCCTGGCAAACGTTATGTCAAAGCTGGATCGCGAAGCTTCACTCGAAGCCGAAGGCCCTGTGCGCCTGGCCGGCCTGATTCAGCGCGAGTACCGGACCACCGAGGACGAACTGAAATGGGCCATAGAGAATGATTTGAGCTGGGGCGCTATTGCCGCCATGGCCTATATACAGGCTACCGTAGGGCGGAGCTTTTCCGACCTCCGGGAGGCTCGTGACGACTGGGGATCATTCGTGCAGACTGTGGGCATGAATCCGGACAAGATGGCACGTTCGTTGGAGAAGTTTCTGATGGCGGCGGAGAAGGAACGAAATTCGAAGATTTTCGAAAAACTGCGCTCATCGCGCCGGGTTCATTCTCTGCCGGACCTCGGGAGCGGCTTTGGCTTGTTCCAGGAGACCATGGACTTCCGTTCGATTAACCAGCCGCGGCTGACCAAAGTCCACGATGGTGATGTACTGCTCAATAAGAGCGATGGTGTGAAATGAAAAAAATAGTCTTGTCTTTGCTTCTGCTGTTGCTGCCTTCGATGCTGTTTGCGCAGGCGTCCGTGAAGGTTTCGTCAATGTACGGACCGGTTGAATGGAAGGCGAAGGCCAGTGCCAGGTTCAACCCAATCGGCGTTTCAACGCAGGGCGTTCAGGTAGGAGACGACATTCGTACGGGACCCGGCGGTACAGTGATGCTCGAACTGCCCGACGGTTCTTATATGGTTGTTTCCGAAAACACGACGCTCACTCTGCAGCAGTATGGAAATTCGGGCATCACGGGCTATATCAACCTCATGCTCGGCAAAGTGCGGTTCTACATTCAGCGCTTCGGCGGAAGACCCAATCCCTATCAGGTTGGAACGCCGACGGCCCTTATCGCTGTTCGTGGCACGACCTTTGAAGTGTCGGTCGACGATGCTTCCTTTACCGAGGTTCGAGTCTTCGAAGGCCTCGTCAGTGTGGAGAGTGTTGGATTGCCGGACCGGGAAGTCATTTTGGAACCGGGAAGAAAAACTCTCGTCAGGCCCGGGGAATACCCGCTTATGCCTGTGAACAACGATGAAGCGATTCTGCGGAATCGAGTAGTGAAGGTTGTTCGCAAGGACGCGCCGCGGGGCATTCCTGGAACCGCCACGCCGTCGCTTGGCGCCATCGCGCGCGACAACGACCGGGGAAGCCGGCCCAGTGATCCGTTGCCGCTGCCCGCCTCGCAGACGAATAGCAACGTAGAGCGCAGCAAGCCGACGCTGGAATATAACCGCTAGAATAGTAGCCGCAGATCCACAGGCCTGCCCGGTTTGGATTTGCGGCTATTTTTATGTCTTCTCTCAAACATCATCTCGATAGCTTCATCGAATCTTTTCCAAAAGAGCGTCACCTTTCAAACGACCCGGTTCAATTTGTCCACCGATACAGTGATCCGCGAGACCGCGAAATCGCGGGCCTGCTTGCGTCCGTATTCGCCTACGGGAATGTGAAAATTGTGCTGCGATCCGTTAATCAGGCGCTCGGATACCTGGGGCCCCGGCCCGCGGAAGCCATTGCGTCGTTCGACATTCGCCGCGACGCAAAACGGCTGCGCGGCTTTTACCACCGTTTCAACACCAGCCGCGACCTGGCGGTCTTGTTCTGGATTATCCGGCGCACGGTGGAGAACTATGGCTCGATTGAGGGTGCATTTACGGCAGGCCTCGACCAGGAAGACCCGCACGTCGGCCCGGGGATCGAGCGATTTTCCGCGCGCCTGCTGGGTTTTGGTCACGAGGAATTTTATCCGCGCGGCGAATTGAAGCGGCGTCTGGGTGTGCGGTTTCTATTCCCGCGCCCGTCGGAGGGAAGCGCCTGCAAGAGAATCAACCTGTTCCTTCGATGGATGGTTCGCCCCGATGACGGCATCGATTGCGGCGTATGGAGCAAGCCGTCGCCGCGGCAACTGGTGATTCCGCTGGATACTCATATCGCGAGGATTTCGAATTATATCGGGCTGACTGACATGCACACGCCCGGTTGGCCGATGGCGCTTGATATAACGAGGAGCCTGAGCAGGCTGAATTCCGAGGATCCCGTCCGATACGACTTTGCGCTCTGCCATCTGGGCATAGCCGGAAACTGCCCGAAAAAACTCAATATCGTCAACTGCGTGCGGTGTCCGATACGGGCCATTTGCCGCCTTTAAAAAGTCTTTGAAAAAGATGTATTTTTCCGCTAATTTTCCTCTTGCAAAGAAGATGCTCTCCTAGGAGAATCCCCGCTTCTCTAGATAAAACGCCCCATGAAGGGAGTGCAAGCATGACCAGGGAAGGCACAGGCCGAGCCGCAGATCCGATACAACTCCTCAGTAGTCTTTTCTCATTACTTCCAGTGCCAGTCGCAATTGTTGACGATCAGGGAACGATCGTCCTTGCGAATTCGAGTTTCTCCGAGACATTTGCAGGCGCCCAGAACCTGCAGCACCTGTCTCAGCATGAGCTCGAAGTGCTCGGTCGAGGAACATATGAAATCGAGACAGTCCCTTTGAACGACCAGGGCCTGAAGATCGCCTATGCCGTCAACATCACGAATGAAGTTCAATTGCGGCAGCAGATTGTTCATATGGAAAAAATGGCCGCCATCGGACGTCTGGTGTCCGGGGTTGCGCACGAGTTGAACAACCCGCTGGCTGGAATTCTCGGATACGCCCAGTTGGCTGCTCGGTCCGACCTCGATGCACCCACGCGGCGCATGGTCGACGTGATCCTCACGCAGTCCGAGCGCGCGGGGAGAATCGTTCAGAACTTTCTGAGCCTCGCCTCGAAAAGCGAGCCGAGGCGCATCGCGTTCCGTCTCAACGACGTGGTTCGCAACGTTGTCCAGTTGCGGGAGTACGAAGTGAGCGTGGACGACATCACCGTCAGGCTTGATCTTTCCGAAGATCTGCCTGCGGGCACCGGCGATCCCAGCCAGATTGAACAGGTATTGCTGAACCTGGTCGTCAATGCGGAAGACGCCATTACACAAGTTCAAGGGCGCTCCGGCATCATCCAGATCAGAACCACCCTGGAGGAAGGGCGCATTCAATTGTCGGTGACCGACAATGGAAGCGGGATCCGCGCCGGCGATATGGCGAAGATTTTTGATCCCTTCTTTACGACCAAGGGCAAGAACTCCGGAACAGGGTTGGGCCTCAGCATTTGCGCTGAAATTGTCAAGGATCACGGCGGAGAGTTGTACGCGTGGAGCACTTACGGAGGCGGCTCGACCTTTACCCTCGAACTACCTGTTTCTCAAGTCGTACAGGAAGAAAAAAGCGGACCTGCAGCGGCCGGCGGCGGGGAGTCGCTGCGTGGTAAATCGATTCTGGTCATTGACGACGAGATTCACATTACGGAGCTGATCTTCGACGTGCTCGTCCGTCATGGGGCAAACATCGAGGTGGCGAGTTCGGGTCTGAAAGCTCTGGAACGTCTGAAACAGGGGTCATACGACGTGATTGTCTGCGACCAGCGCATGCCCGGTCTCAGCGGCCAGAGGCTCT
>CAMBFR010000015.1 GCA_945865815.1 Candidatus Sulfopaludibacter sp. SbA3 | reverse complement strand
CTCGATCTCGATAAGGCCGGCGCAGTGATTTGGCGAACCAACCTCGCCGAGCGGGCGCCTGGGGCGGCCGGCTTGATTGTGTTTGGCGGCGCATCGGATGGCGAGAATGTTTATTACGGCTTGAATCAGCCCGGCGGCGCGGTCGCGGCTGTTAAATTGGCGGATGGCTCGCGGCCGTGGACAGCGAAACTCGCCGAGGCGGGAGCCGGCAATCCCGCCGCGACCAGCGCCATTCCAGGCGTCGTCTTTACCGGATCCGCCGACGGAATGTTGCGCGCTCTCTCGATGACCGACGGCCGGGTCCTCTGGCAGTACAACACAGCACATGATTATGAGACCGTAAACGGCATCACTGCCAAAGGCGGGAACATGGGACAGGCCGGAGCTACAATCGCCGGCGGCATGGTGTTTATCGGATCGGGCTATGGCACTGCCGCCACCGGCTTCGGCAACGTCTTATTGGCCTTCGGCCCGGAATAGGAATCAGACGCTCTTCATCTGAGCCAGGCGATTTTGATTTCCCCTGCGACCGCTTTGAATTCAGGATCGCCCGTCACGAGTTCGGCATTGCGAATCTTGGCCAGCGCGGCCGCAAAGCAATCCGCGTAGGACATTCTCCTGGTGGCTTTGAAAAATGCGGCCTGCCGCACCAGGCTCAGGTCAGTATCCACGCCAACAAGCTCGATCGGCATTCCGGCGATTTCCTTCGCCTTGGCCTCAGCCATCTCCGGTGATGCGCCACGGCTGATCGAGTAGTAGATTTCCCCCCAGTTGACCACGCACATGAGCAGGTTGGGACTGCCACCTTCGGCCTTCAGCAATAGTTTCTCGACCTCGCCCGCGCCGCGCTCGTCGTTGAACAGGGCCATTAAGGCGTAGCTGTCGAGGACCTTGGTTACCACGTCACAGGTCCCGCTCGCGCTTCCGCTCGGCCATAAACACGTCCATCGCCTTCGTACCCTTTAACGAACCACGCAGGCGTTTGTAGTGCTGGGCCGTGAGTGGTTTCAGCACGATGTGGTCATCTTCTTTGTAAACCAGGGCGCGTGTGCCGTTCTCGATGTCGAACAATTTGCGCAGCCACTGTGGGATTACGACCTGCCCTTTAACGGTGAAACAGATGGTGTCGGTCTTGTCAGTTGCCTTCATGACAATAAATCATACTACGGCGATCGAAGTAAGGTGATTTATATCTGGTAGGATCTGCTGTGTACGGTCGGAAAAAGGCCTGCGAATCATGTCCGCGGTCGGGCATCCATTCGTACCGCAACGAAATGCTCGCGCCAACTCTTCGGAAGCGCCTCCACCGACAAAACACGGTCGATGCGCGATGGCTCGGGCTTCTTGGTGACGTACAGGTCCGTAATCTCACGAACAGTTACGCGATGGGGATCCTGTTTGAGAAGTGCTATCGCGTCGCCGGCCTGGAGTGAGCCTTCTTCCAGGACCCTTAGATAGAAGCCGGTCCGGCGGCTCGCCAGAAATCGCCGGATGATGTCTTCGCGTTGGAATTTCGCAGCCAGTTTTAGACAAGGCAGGCGCGGCTGCGTGACTTCAAAGAGCGCGGTCCCGATCCCAAAACGATCGCCGATGCTGACGCTCTCCTCCGAAAGCCCCTCAATCGTGAGGTTCTCACCGAACGCTCCCCACTCGGATAGATCGAGGCTCAGTTCCGGGCGCCAGAACTCGTAATGCTCCGACGGATACGCGTACACCGCCTTGTCTGGTCCGCCATGCACACTCAGGTCTGCCTGCCGGTCTCCATCGAGATTCAATGTCCTTACGTGAACCATTCCCGCAACCGGCTCTTTGAAGATTCCCGTAGTAACAGACTTATCGCCTGTTGAAATGTTCTTCGGGAGACCCACATTAACGGATATCAGTTTCATGTACGGAGTTTAGCCGCTCAGCGGTTACGCAGTCTGCGGTAAGCCGCCACGGCGCGATTGTGCGCGGCCAGCGTCTCTGAGAAGGTGTGGCGGCCTTCGACGGTCCGGACAAAAAACAGAAGCTTTGTGGCTTCGGGCTGTACCGCGGCAACCAGCGACTCGTAACCGGGATTGGCGATGGGACCGGGAGGCAATCCGGAATTCACATAGGTATTGTACGGGGATTTGAACTGCAGGTCGTCACGAGTCAGCGTACCTCGATATCGATTCGCCAGTTCCAACGCGTAAATCACCGTCGGATCACATTGCAGAAGGATATTCCGCCGCAACCGGTTCAGATAAACCGATGCGACGAGGGCGCGCTCGTCGTCGTGAGCGGCTTCGGTTTCGATAAGCGACGCCAGGATCACCGTTTCGCGAAGACTCAACGGCCAGCCGGTTTGCGGAACCGCTGTTTTCAACTTTTCAACGGCGCTCTGCAGACCCAGAATCATCGCCTCAACGGCCTCGCGGGCTGTAGTGCGGGCGGGAAAAGAATAGGTTTCGGGGAACAAATAGCCTTCCAGCGACGTCGCGGTTGGCTCGAAGCGGCGAAGGGAATCCAGGGCTTCGTTCGCTGCGGCCAGAAACTGTTCCGCGGTCCCGAACTTCTGCTCTTCCCATTTCCGGGCGGTTTCGCGAACCGTCAAGCCCTCCGGAACCGTAAATTTGTGCAAGTACACGGCGCCACTGACAATCTTCTGAATCACCTCCGGCGCCGTCGTCGGGCGATCGAAAAGGAACTCACCGGCCTGCAGCTTGTTGCGATTGCCGGTATAAAAAAGGTAGGCCAGCGCCACATATCGATTTCGGATGACCCGGCGGTCTTCCAGGAGTGCTGCAATGTCGCGGGCTCTCAAGCCTCGTGGAATTTCGACGATGCCCGGACCGGCCGCGGGATAAGGAGTACGGAGTTCCTCGCGCAGATAGAAGGCGGCGCCACCTCCGCCGAGAATGCCGACGAGCACAATGAAACTGACCAGTCTTTTCATTCGTTGACCGTGGGCTTCGCCCTGGGCAGGTTGTCGAGGTAACCCTGGAGAATGATCATCGCTGCGATCTTGTCGACATGTTCCCTGCGCTGCCGCCAATTCAGCCCCATTTCCTCAAGGTGTTGTTCGGCTGCAAAGCTGGTCAGCCGCTCGTCCAGGGAAGTAATGGGGATTTTCAGTGCCTTGCCAAGTTGTTCTGCAAACCTGGCTATCTTCTGGCTTTGAGTGCTTTCCCTGCCGTCCATATGCAACGGCTGGCCGACAATAATCTCATGGACTTCGTATTCTTCAACCAGCCGGCGGAGCTTCTCGATATCGGCAGGAACGGTAGTGCGGCGAATGGTGGGCTGGCCCTGCGCGGTGAGTAACATTGAATCGCTGATGGCGATTCCGATGGTTTTGTCTCCCACATCCAACGCCATCACTCTCATAAAATGGAGTTTATTCTGATTTTTGATGATACAACGAGCGGTTTCACCGGGATATAATGCAATCACCTTGGGTTAAATCATAGGGGGATTATGCTTAATTCGAAGAGCAAGTACGCGATCTTGTTGCTCTCTTCGGTCCTTGTTATATACGCCATAATTGGCGGAATGCTTGGGCGCGTCAGCGCTCAGAACGGATCGTACCAGCAGCTCTCAATTTTCACGGAAGTATTGAACCGCATCCGCAGTGATTATGTTGATGACACGTCGTTGAAGGACGCGGTTGGCGGAGCAATCCGTGGGCTGGTTGAGAGCGTGGATCCCAACGGCGGCTACCTTTCGCCGCAGGACGTCGCCTTTTATAACGCGTACAACCCCTATGAGACAGCCGGAATAGGCGCGGTCATCACCAAGCAATTCGGTTATCCGATGATTGTCTCGACGATTCCCGGCGGACCCGCCGAAAAGGCCGGGCTGGCCACCGGTGATGTTATCGAGTCCATTGGCGGCGTCACCACGCGCGAAATGAACCTCGTGCAGGTGCGTGGCTTGCTGGCAAACCCCGTTGGCGAACCCGCTTCCCTGACAGTAATCCGGCGAAGGCGCTCGGATCCCGAAATGATCGTTGTTAATCGGCAGGTAACGCCGGTTCCGGCGGTCGAATCCAAAATGCTGGAAACCAACATTGGTTATCTAAAGGTGCCGTATCTTGCGTCCGGTAAAGCTCTGGAAGCAAAGAAACATCTTGATGATGTTTTGAAACGCGGCGCGACCTCGATCATTCTCGATCTGCGTTCCGTCGGCGTCGGCGAGGAAAAAGAGGGTATTGAACTGGCAAACTTCTTTCTCGACCGTGGGGCAATAGGCCATCTCCAGGGCCAGAAGGTCGAACGGCAGACGTTCACGGCAAACCCGCAGAATGCGCTAACGATGGCGCCACTCGTTGTTCTCATTAATCAGGGAACATCCGGGCCCGCGGAGATGGTTGCAGCCGCTATTGGCGACAACAGCCGGGGACAGTTGGTCGGAATGAAGACGTTCGGTTCGGGCGCCGTGCAAAAGCTTATCCCGCTTGATGACGGCTGGGCATTGCTCATGGCCGTTGCCCAGTACCAGACTCCTTCCGGCAAGGAAATCCAGGCCCTCGGCGTGAGACCCACCGTCGAGGTTCCGCAGGCCAACGAGGAAGTGGTCGATCCGACCGCAGACCAGCCTGAGGTTCAGCCGAATGCGCCGAATACGCCTGCGGCGGCAGATGAAGATCGGCAACTGAAGAGAGCGATCGAGGTTCTTAAGAATCCAGGTCAGGCTCCGAGGCGCGCCGCATAAGCTTCATTAAATGAGCGGATGCGAATGCAAGCCCGATAGGGCGCAGCCATCAAGCATTTGAGTGCTCGTACAATTCAATGACGTTTCGAAGAGCTTCGCTTCGCAAGAGGTTCTTCGGAACGTATCCTTTCAAATCAATCCTTCCGAAAAGATCGGGCTGATCGGCGCCAACGGGGCCGGGAAAACCACGATCCTCAAACTCCTGGCCGGCATCAGTGAGCCCGACGAGGGAGCAGTAACCCGAAAGTCGCAGCTCCAGATAGGCACGCTGGACCAGATTCCGGATTTTCATGAAGGCACGTCGGTGCTGCAGGAGGGGCTTCGTTCCTCCGCACACCTTCTTGCAGCCGAAGAGGAAATGCGGAACCTCGAACATGCAATCGCTTCCGGCGCGCAGCATGAGGTTCATGAACGCTATTCACAACTCCAGCACGAATTCGACCTCAAGGGTGGGTACCGTTTTCGCGCCATGACCGAATCGGCGCTCCTCGGCGTCGGATTCACAAAGAGTGCATTGGCTAAGCCGAGCCGCAACCTTTCCGGAGGAGAAAAGAACCGGCTTGCCCTTGCGAAGTTGTTGCTCTCCAACGCCGACCTGTTGCTGCTGGACGAGCCTACAAACCACCTGGATATCCGGTCCATTGAGTGGCTCGAGAGTTTCTTGAATGAAACCAGCAAGACTCTCGTGGTCGTTTCGCACGACCGGTTCTTTCTGGATCGCGTGGTGAACCGCGTCCTCGACCTGACTGGCGGACGCATTCACGACTACCGGGGCAACTACTCGGATTACCTCAAGGAACGCGCCGAGCGGCTGGCGCGCCAGGAAAAGGAATGGCGGCTTCAAAGCGAATGGATCGAAAAGCAGGAAGACTACATTCGCAAGAACATCGCCGGGCAAAAGACAAAGCAAGCGCAGTCCCGGCGGAAACTTCTGGCGCGCGTGACGCCCATCCAAAAGCCTGCTAGTGCCTCAAGCCGCGCCCGATTCCGGTTTCTGCCGGTCGAACGAAGCGGCCGCTATGTGGTAACGGCCCGCGGCCTCGACGTCGGATATGGAGAGACGGCGCTGGTTCGTGGAGTCCATTTCGAAGTACAGCGTGGCGAACGGTGGGCCATCCTTGGCCCCAACGGTTCGGGCAAGACCACGTTGTTGCGGACGCTGGTCGGAGCGCTTTCGCCGATCGAAGGAGAGCTGGATTGGAACGAAGCGCTCGACGTGGGTTACTACGATCAACAGCTTCAGGATCTCCAGCCTGAGTCGACAGTCATAGATCAGATACGCGAAATGGACACTGCAGCGACGGACGGCGAAATTCGCGGATACCTGGCCATGTTTCTATTCAGTGGCGACGATGTCTTCAAGCGCGTCGGACAGCTGAGCGGCGGCGAGAAATCGCGGCTGATGCTGTCGCGGATCATCTATGCGCGGCCGCAGTTGCTGGCAATGGACGAGCCCACGAACCATCTGGATATTGCATCGCGCGAAGCCCTGGAGGGAGCACTGATGGAATATCCGGGAACAATTCTCTTCGTGACGCATGACAGGTACCTCGTGCAGAAGATCGCAACCCATCTGTTGTATATCGAGGACGGTACAGCGCATGTCTTTGACCGGTTAAGCGCCTTCGAGGAATGGCTGAACGCGCCGAGTGACAGTAAGAAGGATGAGGACGCCGCAGCGCGCCTGGCCCCGATTCCGGCTCGCGAGGGCCTGAGCAAGAACAAGCGGGAGCAGCTTCAAAAGGAAGTAACGGAAATCGAGGCGCGGATTGCACGTATCGAGGGCGAGTTAGCCGACATGGAAACATCATTTCAGGCTCCCACGCCTGACATGGATTGGGAAGCATCGCATCGGCAGTACGCGGATTTGAAGAAAACCCTGGAAGCGCTTTACGAGGATCTCGCCAGCCGCTGGGAATCGATAGGCTGATTGCGCTACAATGTCAGGTTCAGTTTTCCCTGGATTCGACAATATGCAGCGGCCCATCGTAAACATCACCGTTCGCGGCGCCCGACAGCACAACCTGAAGAGTATCAATGTCGAGATACCTCGTAATAAACTCACTGTAATCACTGGTTTAAGCGGGTCGGGAAAATCCAGCCTGGCGTTTGACACGATCTATGCCGAAGGCCAGCGGCGGTATGTGGAATCGCTCTCGGCTTACGCGCGGCAGTTTCTCGACCGCCTGGAACCGCCGGATGTCGACTCCATTGAGGGCCTCTCGCCCGCAATCTCCATCGAGCAAAAGACGGCCGCCAGAAGTCCGCGATCGACCGTGGGCACGGTCACGGAAATTTACGATTACCTGCGTCTTCTCTTTTCCTCGATCGGCATCCCGCACTGTTACCAGTGTGACAAGCCGATCTCCAAGCAAACGCCCGATCAAATCATGCGCCACCTCAAGGCTCTGCCCGAAGGCGAGCGGGTGATGATTCTGGCGCCGATCGTGCGCGGGCGAAAAGGCGAGTTCAAGAAGCAGCTCGCGGCGTTGGCGAAAACCGGTTACGTGCGCGCGAGGATCGATGGCGTACTTCACAATCTTGACGAGACTCTCGATCTCGACAAGAAGAAGAACCACTCCATTGAAATTGTTGTCGATCGGCTGCTGATCAAGAAAGACATCGAAAAACGGCTGGAAGCTTCGATCGAGCAGGCGATGAAGCTGGCCAAAGGCATCGTTCTGGTGGCCGTGGTCGAAGGCGAGGAGCGTCTCTATTCCGAAAAGATGGCCTGTGTGGACTGCGGGATCAGCATTCCGGCGATTGAGCCTCGAACGTTTTCCTTCAACAGCATTTATGGCGCGTGCGAGGCGTGTAACGGCCTTGGAATGAAGTTCGATTTTGATCCGGTTCGCATTGTCACGGATCCTTCGCGGCCCCTGCTTGCCGGCGGCATGGCATCGACGAACGATTGGTTTGACGAGGACCTCGAAGACAACATTCTTCAGATCGGACAACTACTCGGAGCGGATTTATCCCTGCCGTTCGAGCAGGTCCCTCCCAAGGCGCAGCATGCGATTTTTCATGGATACCGCGAACGCGGCAAGAAAATTGGCGGCGTCATTGCCGCGCTGAATGCCCACTATGACGGAGACCTTGAAGACGCTGACGAGCTGGCCGAATACATGGTCACCCGGCCGTGTGCGGCTTGTAAGGGCGCCCGGCTACAGCCTCAAAGCCTGGCCGTAAAAGTAGCCGATCGCTCCATCGCCGAAATCGTTTCCTGGGCCATCACGAATGCGCTGAAGTTCTTTGCCGAGCTCAATCTCGGCCCCCGCGAGGAGCTTGTCGCGGGCCGGATCATCCATGAAATACGCGACCGGCTGCAATTTCTGGACGCAGTTGGACTCAATTATCTGAGTCTCGACCGGGCGGCAAACACGCTTTCGGGCGGTGAAAGTCAGCGGATACGCCTGGCAACGCAGATTGGATCGAAGCTCCGCGGCGTTCTCTACGTTCTTGACGAGCCTTCGATAGGGCTGCATCACAAGGACAACGGGCGCCTTCTCGCAACCCTCGAAGACCTGCGGAACCTCGGTAACACGGTAGTCGTCGTGGAGCACGACGAGGAAACGATTCGTCGCGCGGACTATGTGATCGACCTGGGACCGGGTGCGGGCACGGAGGGCGGACACCTGGTGGCCAGCGGCACTCCTGAAGTCATTGCTGCGAATGAGGCCAGCCTGACCGGGCATTACCTGTCGGGCCGGTCGGAAATTCCAGTGCCTCAGAAACGCCGGCCGGCCACGGATAAGGCGGTCGTGGTTCGCGGCGCGACCGAACACAACCTGCAGAACATCGACGTGTCGTTTCCCGTCGGCCTGATGACTGTAGTCACGGGCGTGTCGGGATCGGGAAAATCCACGCTGGTTAACGAGATCCTCTACAGGACGCTTGCGAGAAACATCTATCGGGCGCTCGATGAGCCCGGCGCTCACAAGGCGATCGAGGGCCTGGGATATATCGACAAGGTCATCGAGATCGATCAGTCGCCGATTGGCCGCACGCCACGGTCGAATCCCGCGACGTATACCGGCGTCTTCACGCATATTCGCGATCTGTACGCGATGCTGCCGGAATCGCGCGCTCGCGGCTACAAGGCGGGCCGATTCAGCTTTAACGTCAAGGGCGGCCGGTGCGAAGCCTGCCAGGGCGACGGGATGCGCAAGATCGAGATGAGTTTTCTGCCCAATGTTTACGTCTCGTGCGACGGGTGCCGCGGCAAGCGATACAACGGCGAGACGCTGGCCATCCATTACAAAGGCATGTCGGTGGCGGATCTTTTGAACGCAACGGTGGCCGACGCGCTCGGCGTCCTGAGCAGTATTCCTCAAATCCAGATCAGGCTTCAGACGCTCGTGGATGTCGGGTTGGGGTACATCGGGCTTGGCCAGGCCGCGACCACGCTTTCGGGCGGCGAGGCGCAACGGATCAAACTCGCAAAAGAGCTGAGCAAGCGCGCCACGGGGAAGACACTCTACATTCTCGATGAACCCACCACCGGACTGCATTTCGAGGATGTGAAAAAGCTGCTCGACGTACTGAGCCGATTGACAGATCTTGGCAACACGGTGATCATTATCGAACACCATCTGGACGTCATTAAGACCGCCGACTGGGTTATCGATCTGGGACCGGATGGCGGAATTCACGGAGGACGCGTGCTGGCTACAGGAACTCCCGAACAGGTTGCGCGTTCGAAAAAATCATACACTGGCCAGGCCCTGGCCCAGATCCTTTCAAAGCCGCGGCCGTCGGCACTCACCCTCGAGCGCAACTAATGCAGGACGCCTTGCAACTGATCGACCAATTTGTAGCCGAAAGCCTGCGCGTGAAGTCGCGTTTTTTTGAAGAGAACAGAGACCAGATCGCCGGTGTGGCGGAAGCAATGACCGGGGGTCTGCGGAAAGGCCATAAGGTGCTGTTCTTCGGGAATGGTGGCAGTGCAGCGGATGCGCAGCACCTGGCTGCCGAGCTTGTCGGCCGGTTCGCCGGAAACCGTGCGGCTCTGCCGGGACTCGCGCTGACAACGGATACATCGGTTCTGACGGCCCTTGGGAATGACTACGGCTACGACAAAGTGTTTTCCCGCCAGGTTGAAGCCCTCGGCAATAAGGGGGATACGGCCATCGCCATTTCCACGAGCGGGAATTCTCCCAGTGTGATTGAAGCCATCGACATGGCGCGATCGAAAGGCCTCTATACCGTCGGATTCACCGGCGAAAGCGGCGGAAAGATGAACGACCGCGTCGACGTTCTGTTCCGCGTGCCGAGCCGAAACACTCCACGCATCCAGGAAACACATCTTCTACTGGGACACATACTCTGCGAGCTTGTCGACCGGCAGCTCTTCCCGGAAATCTACGGTAAAAGCTAAGTGGACTCGCAATACCCGATCAAGCCGCTCGACTTCGACGCCGTTTCCACATATTCGCTGGAAGGGCGGAAGAGCAAGGTTCATGTGGGAATGTTCGGCAAGCCAATGGACGGATCCGAGAACGTTCCTGGTTTGATCGCGAAACTTCCGCGGATTCTAGCGGCAGAAAGCCTCAGGACGTTGATCCGCGCAGTTCTATACGCACGCGAGACAGGAAAACCCATCATCTGGGCTCTTGGCGGCCACGTGATCAAAGTAGGACTCGGTCCGGTTCTCAACGACCTGATGAAGGATGGCTTCGTCACCGGCATTGCCATGAACGGTTCTGCTGCGATTCACGATTTCGAAGTGGCGTACCGGGGAGCAACGTCGGAAGAAGTCGAGGAGCAAATCGGCGATGGCCGGTTCGGGATGGCTCGCGAAACCAGCGAGCATATGAACGCTGCAGTGGATCTTGCCGCCGCAGAATCGATTGGCATGGGAGAGGGTCTTGGCAATTTCATCGTCAACAGCGAGTCGAGGAATCTGTCATTTGCTCATCGCGACGCGAGTATCCTGGCGGAAGCCTACAGCCGCAAGATTCCGGTAACAGTCCACGTCGCTATCGGCACTGACATCATTCATGCGCATCCAACCACGTCGGGCAAGGCGCTCGGAGAGGCCACGTATCGGGATTTCCGCCTCTTCTGTACGATGACCAGGGGTCTGGATGGCGGCGGCGTCTATCTCAATGTGGGTTCCGCTGTGATTTTGCCCGAAGTGTTTTTGAAAGCCATTTCCGTTGTGCGCAATCTGGGGAACCAGCTGGAGGAATTCACGACAGTGAATCTGGACTTCATACAGCACTACCGTCCGACCCAAAACGTCCTTAAGCGGCCGACGCAGAAATCCGGGCAGTCGGTGGCGTTGACAGGACACCATGAAATCATGATTCCTCTTATCGCGGCTGCGCTCAAAGGTTCGCTACAGAAATGACGATTCAGCCCGTGCCGCATCCCGAAGAACCGTCGGAAGAACAGCTCCAACAAACGAGTACGCGTACCGAAGAACCGCCTGCACCCGGCATAGTCCTCGGCCTCGTGGGATTTGGCGTTTTCTTCATCGGATCGATCTTGGTCATCCCGGCAGGCATTTTCCGATTGATGCGGGTCTTCAATCCGGAGCTGCGGTTTACGGATTTGAGCGCCGTGGAGCAGGTGATGATTCAGGCAATCCTGAACGTCGCGCTGGTAGGCTTCATTTACTTCCTGGTAAGGGTAGTCCACCGGCAACCGTTCCTGCAGTTCATCCACTGGTTCCGCAACGAAACTCTCAGCACCGGCTACCTGGTCATGTTTGGGGCATCCATGGCCCTGGCGGTACTGGTGGTTTCTTCGTTCTTTCCGCCGACGGAACCGCCGCCCATCGAGAAACTTCTTAGTAACACTAGGGCCCTCTGGGTTTTTGCTCTGTTCGGTGTCGGGGTCGCACCGCTCTTTGAGGAAGTAATCTTTCGCGGATTCCTTTTCAAACTGCTCTCCGGCCTTGGCGGTCCCGGGGCAGCCGTAAAAGGAACTGCCGCGCTCTTCGCGCTGCTTCACATTCCTCAACTGTGGGGAAGCTGGGCCGGAATCGCCCTGATTTTCGGTGTTGGTTACGTTCTATCGCAGGCCCGGGACCGATCGAATTCGCTCATCCCGTCTTTCATCATGCACACCGCGTACAACGCCACGCTGTTTACTCTTTTCGCCATCAGCAGTCTGGTTCAGAAGGACGGCGGCTGAATCGGCTGTCTGCCGTCCTTCAACATGGATCCGATGGGTGGCCGGCGCCGCGGCTTTCGCCGTGCCGGCCGTCAGTACCGTGATCGGGATACGCGTGGACCAATCGAGCTTCCGATACGAGCCGGCGTATGGAGCGCTGATTCCAGCAGTCTTCTACGGTTCCGTGTTTCTGGCCGCGGCCGTTCCCGCCGCGCTCATCCTGACCAGCACACTGTCGTTGCCTCGACGGATTGGACTGACAGCCGCCGTGTGGTGCTTGCTGGCGATCGAGTGCGGCATAGCGATTGTCGTCGCGTTAACGAACTTTCACTGATCGAGTCTTGGAGTTAGCGGATTCGCGCCCGCCTGTCCATGGGAGCCCATGGGTTCTTCAAGGGCGAGGCGCTCAAGAGCCGCGAGCGTGCGGCGGAGCCGGGTGATATTCGTTACGATTCCTCTGAACGTGGTCGCGACCCGTTCGTCTTTGACCTCGATCCGCTTGACCTTTGTCTCTTTAAGCTCGTCGTACGACAGACGGCGATCGATCGAACCACGATTCAACCAACGCCAAAGCAGGCCGCGTTCTTCCTCCGTCGGCGGGCCATACCTCGGAAAGGACACATGCGTGAAGAAAAGCCGTTCCTCGTGTGGCTTCAACACTCCAGCGTGTTCCCAGTCGGGGTATTGTTCGAAGAACTTCGCGTGGAAGAGACTCGACCAGGCGGTTTTCGCCGTTTGGACCTCGACGTTTGTGATAAACGTCTTGCGGGCGCGCGTAATTTCAATCGTGAAATGCCTCCCTACGATCCTGGCAGGCCGCCCCCAACCTCCGGGATTGTAAGTCGCGTCGAGCGCCGCCGCCGCTTTCCTCAGCCGCGCTCTCCGCAAAAGCACGACCAGGCCGTAAAAGACCAGAACCGGCGCAATGAAAGCGATTAGAAAAGCCGGTGTCATTCAGCGTCAGGTTACCGCACCGATCTCGCTTCGCCTAAGAGACCCTCACCTTCCGCGGGTGCTGGGAGTTATCTTCAAGGAACGATTTCTTGCTTTCCAGATCCTCGGTGGTCGGCTGCACGTTTCCGTTGGCGTCGGTCACGCGCGATACGAGAGTGTGCTCTCCGGGTGTGGCGCCGTTCCAGGCATAGCTGAACAACTTCCAGGAAAACTTTTTGTTGGTGGCCGGATCCATCGTCGCTCGTTGCCAGGGCCCGTCGTCCACGCGGACCTCGACCGATCTCAACGGCGTTCCGTCATTCAACACGACCCCGACAACCTTATGCCCGTTGCCATCGCGGGTGACGCGCGCGATGAAGGACTTTAACTGCATGTGGGTGATCGCAGTCTCTTTCCACTTCACCTCGCCGTCGATCGTTTCGCCTTTCAGCGTCCGATACCAGCGGGCCTGGTATTTGCCCAGATATGCATCTTCCTGAACGTGAATCTGGGAGAGCCATTTCACGTTTGCCACACCGTACCAGCCGGGCACGATGAGTCGCAGCGGGAACCCCTGGTGACGCGTCAGCGGCTCGCCGTTCAGCGCATATGCCAGGAACGGATCCCCCGACAGTGCTTTCTCCCGGGTCAGGCTTCGGCCGAACTGTTGGTCCAGCGTGAACTTCTGAGCTCGCCACTCGATCTCTTCTTCACCGTGATCCGCGCCAAAAAATACGAACTCGCGCGCAGCGTCCTTAACGCCGGCGGAGTCGAGAACTTTCTTCAGCGGAACTCCGGTCCATCGCCCATTTCCCGAAAGGCCCTGCAAGGGCCGTCGATTGCCTGAACATTCAAAACCGGCGGCGAGTTCGGTGCTTCCCATCCTTCGGAGCTCATCCAGGGAGATCGCTTTCGGCTGGTCCACAAGTCCCGAAACTTTAAGCCGAAAGCTTGCTCCGTCGACCACCGGATGGCCGTAATGCTGCGTCGTGAAAAACTGATCGCTGGGCGTGAACGGCCCATCGATTTTGCGCACATCGAAGACTCGCCGATCGACGGCGGGAGTAAAGTTGATGTTCTCAGGCAAATCCGTAAATGGAACGAGGGTTTCGCCTTGCGCCAGGACCGGGAGCGCCCACTCCGGTATACCTAGAAGCCCTAGTCCCGCTAATGCGAGACTGCCCTTGAGAAGATTCCGACGAGTGCTCTCATTCTTCATGTTCAGTTCCTTTTCTTGATGGCTGCGCCCTTTGCTTAGGTTTCGCGCTATCGCGCTCACGCTTCGCGTCGGGCTTGCATTCGCATCCGCTCATGCAGACCGCCAAAATATCATTGCACGACGTTAGGAAGCGATGAATAAAACGCGCCGTATCCGTCGTCGCGCTTAGAACGAGACGGACAGCCCGAAGGCTTTCCGCTCTTTGGTAATCGTAAAACGCGTCGAAATGCGCGGCATCTCAAAAACCGAGCTGTAACCCTTGAACAGACGGTCGATGAAGGCTCCCGCTCCCGCGCCGATTGCTGCAGTCATGGCAACACCCAGCTTGTCGCGGCGCTGCACCTCCTCGTCCGACAGGACAATGACCATTCCTGCTGTGATTCCCGCTCCAATGCCCAAACCGATGAGCGCTCCATTCCATAACGAATCGGCGCGCCGCGCTTTGACCTGGCGAATTGCTGTCTCGGGAATTTCCTGCGCGGGCCCGTCGCTCAGCAGGATAAGAGATGTGCCGTAGATACCGCCGAACCGGCCGTCGAAGCGTTCCCCGCTGAACTGGGTAACCTGAATGCTCTCTCCGAACTGAAGCTTCGAATCGATTTCCTGAAGCGGCGGCTGCCGCCGCTGAGCCTGGGCAAAGACGGGCGGGGCCGGCAGGACAGCCAGTAGGATGAATGCCGCAGCAAATGTTTTTAGATCAGGAACTCTCATACCCTCACCTTCTCAGAGTGGAGGTCGCCAGATCTACATTGTTCGTCCAGATGCCGCCGTCAAAGTCGAGGGGCAGACGAGCCAGATCCTCGAGCGTATCCAGTCCGCGCGAGAAGTTGCCTCCCCTGAATGCTCCGACCATGACGATCGAACTGCCGCTGGATCTCATTCGATCCATAAACAGATTGGGCCAACCCCAGAGCCAGGGGGCAATGTTCACGGGAACAAAGAGCGCCGCGTTCTCGCAGGAGCCCGGCACCATCCCTGTCCATCCGTATCCAATGTAACGAATGAGGCAATTTGCGATCGACCCCACCGAGAACATGCGTATTTCGGGAAGTTCTTCCCGCACCGCTTCGAGCGTACTTCCACGGCCGAAGAGCGTGAGCCGGGACCGCTGTTCCGGCGCCAGCGTGGAAAGCTCGCCGGCAAGCAGGCGCCCGTCAGTCGGATCATTGCCCTTTATGTCGATTAGAAAAGATTTGCCGGGAAATGTCTGAAAGACCTCCTTGATGGAGGGCATGAGCCCGACGCCCTTGCCACGAAACGGATACGTGCGGCCGCCATCGGGCGTGTAGCCATAGCCGATATCGAGTGCCTGCAGCTCTTCCAGCGAGTGATCGCGCGGCGTACCCTGCCCGTCGGTTCTGCACTCGAGCCTGCGGTCGTGAAACACGGCAAACTGCCGATCACGCGTGCTATGGATGTCGAACTCGACGACAGTGGCGCCGCGGTCAAAGGCGGCACGCATCGACGCGATCGTGTTTTCGAGATATTCGTGTGTGGGCGGAAATATCTGATCGGCGATGCAGCCGCTTGCGTCAACCGTGTCCCAATCGACCTGCTGCGCAATGCCACGGTGAACGAGCACCGTTGCGGCGCCTGTCATGGCGGGAGCAAAGCTGGAAGTGTTATTTACGAAGACGAAAAGCAGCAGAACTGCCGCTGCGCCGATCAACACCTTCCATCTGGGCCATTTAGTTGACGTACCTCTCATAGAGGGTGGTGCGCTGGCGTGGAATAAAGCCGGCGTCCTGGATGACTCTCCGCAGTTCGCTGTCATTGGCGCGATTTTTTGCGCCGGCGGCGCTGATGACGTTTTCCTCGATCATGATGCTGCCCATATCATTGACTCCGAATCGCAAGCCAACCTGGCCGATCTTGAGTCCCACGGTCAGCCACGACACCTGGACATTCGAAACATTGTCCAGAAAGAGGCGGCTCAATGCCAGCATGCGCAGGTACTCGGCGGCCGTAACTTCGGGCAGGTTGCGTTCCCCCAGAGGCGTGTTCTCGGGTTGGAATGTCCACGGAATGAACGCCGTGAAGCCGCCCGTTTCATCCTGCAGGTCGCGGAGCCGCTGAAGGTGGCGAATGCGGTGATGAATGGCCTCGCCGACGCCGGTCATCATTGTGGCAGTTGTGCGCACTCCGAGACGGTGCGCTTCACGATGGACCATCAGCCATTCCTCGGTTTTGCATTTGAGCGGACTGATGTCGTTGCGGATTTCGTCATCGAGAATTTCGCCGCCGCCGCCAGGCATGGAATCGAGACCCGCCGCATGCAAACGGCCGAATGTTTCCGCGACCGTCAGCTTCGATACGCGCGCGATATTCAGGATCTCCGGAGGGGAAAAGCAATGGCAATGAATTTTGAACCGCTGTTTTATATTCGAAAGCAGGTCTTCGTAGTAATCGATCTTCAGGTCCGGATGCACTCCTCCCTGCATCAGAATTCCGGTGCCGCCGAGCGCGAGCGTCTCTTCGATTTTCTTGTAGATGAGCTCGTTGGGCAGGACGTACGCTTCGGAGTCGCCTTTTACGCGATAGAACGCGCAGAACGAACAGAATTCCCTGCAGACGTTCGTGTAGTTGATGTTCCGATCGATGATGTAGCTGATAACGTTATCGGGATGCAGCTGCTCGCGTATGCGATCGGCAGCCGAAGCAAGTTCCAGGAGATCGGCCTCTTCAAAGAGCCGGATGGCCTCTTCGAAACCGATCCGGCTGCCTTCAACATTAGCGACATTGGCAACCCTGGACTCCAGAATTTCTTCAACGCTTCTCATAGGAACTCGAGCGGCCGCGCCGATTTGATCGCGCCGATTGACGCTGCTTTCTCGAAGAAGAGGTTCACCCCTTCGACGCATTTGGCGTCCATATAATAATTCACGTTCTCCCGCAGGTACTTTTCGAGCGAATCCTTCGGAAGGGCCAGGGACTCCGCATATTTCTCTGCTATCACAGAAATATTCGCTACGCCGAAGTCGCGGGACTGTTTCAACCGGTCGATGACGGTGGCGTCCTTGAATCCTTCACGCGCTGCCCAGAAGGCGAACACAAACGGAAGCCCAGTGAGGAATTTCCAGCGCTCCATCAGATCGAAGACCTGCAGAGGCTCCGCGCCGTGACGAAGGAGTCCCTTCTGCAGTTCCGCATTCGGCAGCCGATGGGTTTCGGTGAACTTCAGGGCGTGGTCCCCGATGAGGAGCGCCGCATCGCTGGTTGCCAGCATATTGGTGACATCCGGCTCGGCCGGCCGGAAGTCGGGACGGATTCGGTAAAAATCGTTAAAAATGATCCGCGCCAACGCGACGGAAGTTCTCGATCCCTTGTCGAAAGCGACCGTTTTGACTTGCCACAGTGGCAGTACGCTGATGAGGATGACGCTCCGGACCCGATGGGACGAAGCGACAACCGGCCCCGGTACAATCCGCGATCCTTTGATCCGCTGGTATTCGATCGCAGGAATCAGCCCCAGGTCGACGGTACCGCGCGACAGCTCATCCGCACACTCGGCAGGAGTGCTGAGTACCGGATCGAAACTCTCTTTTTGGGACCCTTCCAGGATTCCCCAAGCCAGGGGGACGGCATTGAGGTACTTGACTACAGAAATTCTGTTTTTCGCCACAGGGGCGTAATTCTAGCATGTGCGAGTGATCTCGAACTGCCTGAACATGTATTGGTAGAAAGGGTCGTTGATGTATAGCTTCACCCAGTGCAGGCCGGCAACACACTGCTCGAACTGTTCCGACAATTTTCGATAAACAGCCGTGGATCCCGCTGCCGGCTGCATCTCCGCAACGATGTTGTAAGACCGCCGGCCCTGTTGCGCGTAAAAATCGGGACTGACGGTACGCCGTCCATAGGTGAGGCTTTCGGGAAAGAGACCGAGGTTGAACAGTGTAAGATCGCCGAGATGTTTGTAGTAATCGCGGCGGATCGCCGGTGAAGGCTCGCGGCTCGCCTGCTCGAGTATGTCCACGAGGTACTGGAGACGCCGGCCGGACTCATCCTCGATTCGATACATGTTTTCGATCTGAACAAACTGCGTCAACAAATCCGAAAGATACTGGATGGTATCGGCGTCGCGAAGGTTGAGCTGGTTCATCCCGCGCTCAGTCAATTCACGGAACAGTTGGCGAATGGGATGATCGGCTGGAATGGCTCGTCGGGTTTCTTCGATCATTTGTTCAAGCCTCTGGTAGCATAGACGCTTTTCTGGACCATGAGCGGCTGCGAATGCAAGCCCGATAGGGCGCAGCCAGCAAGAAAAGGGACGTTTATCTCCTCGTTATGAGAATTGCCGTTGTCGGAGCGGGCCCGGCCGGAACGTGGGCGTCGATTCTTCTCGCCAAACGCGGTCATTCCGTCACGCTCATCGATCCGCAGGCTCCATGGGAAAAGCCCTGTGGAGGAGGTGTGACCTCGAAGGCCCTCGCGGCGTGCGCAGTTCTTGAATCGGAGCTGCCCAGGAGACACATCGACAAGATCACGATCTACTTCGGCGATAAGACCAATGTCAGCGTTGAGCCCCAGCAACCGATCGCTGTGGTTTCGCGGCGTGACTTCAGCAAATATCTGCTGGATGAAGCGGTGAAGGCCGGGGTGACATTCGTAAAGCATCGAATTAACCATATTGACGCCGTCCCTGACGGCTGGAAGATTCCACTCCAGAACTCGGAACTCCACGCACAGTACCTCATCGGCGCGGATGGAGCCACCAGCTATGTGCGGCGCACGCTCGGAACTCCGATCGCTCCCGAGGACCTCTGCATGACGCTCGGGTACTTCATTCCCGGCAATGTTCCACCGACCATGAAGATCTATTTCATACCATCCTTCGAGGGATACATCTGGTCCTTTCCACGCTCGAATCACATCTCCTATGGCCTGATCACACGCACCGAACCGGGCTGGACGGCACGGGCAAAAATGCTTCTTTCGAACTTCATCACTGCGGAACTCGGGCCCGACGCTATCGAGAATGGCGAGTTCTACAGCGCTCCCGTACCCTGCTTAAGTGCCCGCTCCTGGCAAAAGAACCAGATTTCCGGCGAACGATGGGCCCTGGTCGGTGACGCTGCGGGCCTTGCCGATCCGATAACGGGAGAAGGGATTTACTCTGCGTTGAGGTCGGCGGAAATTCTGGCGACTACGATCGAATCTCCGGAGCAGTACCCCTCGAAAGTCATGGCGGACCTCGGGCGCGAGCTTATGCGCGCTTCCCGCATGTACCGGCGGTTTTACCGCGGACGGTTTTTTGGTGGGGATTTCAGGAAAAGGACGATCCAGCTCTCGATTCGCAGCCGCACGCTGAAAGGAATCCTCGGAAATCTGATCGCGGGAAACCAATCGTATGTGGGACTGAAGAAGAAGCTGTTTTTCTCGATCCCGGCAATAAGCCTGGATCTGCTGAGCGGCCGTCGGTGAATTCAGTACGCGGGCTTCCGGGCCCGGGCGCTGGTTTACATAACGCCCTGCTATGAGAGCCCCTAGTGAACCGTGGGATCCGTTTCGGCAGCACCGTCGGGCGCCACTTCCGCCTCTATCAGCGTTGCGGTCGTAACCTGGTCGCCCTCGTCCAGATTGATCAGGCGAACACCCTGCGTTGCACGGCCGACGGCTCGAATATCGACGGACCTCACACGGATGAGTTTGCCATTCCTCGTCATGACGAGCACGTCAGACTCTTGCTGGACTCGCATAATCCCCACGACCTTGCCGTTCTTGACTGTCGTCTTCAGGTTGATCACGCCTTTGCCGCCGCGGCCCTGCGTGCGGTATTCATCCACGTTCGTGCGTTTGCCGTAGCCGCCTTCTGTCACGGACAGAACCAGATCGGTCTCGCTGGTCGAAGCAATCATGCTCACCAGGTAATCGCCTTCGTCGAGCCGTATTCCGATCACGCCGTACGCCTGACGTCCCATTTCGCGAACGTCATCGTGTGGGAAGCGAATGGCCATGCCGTCATGCGTTCCCATGAAAATGGTCTCCTGACTGGAAACCAGCTCGGCGGCAATCAACTCGTCGTCGTCCGGAACACCCATCGCAATGATTCCACGGGCTGTCGGATTGTCGAAAGAGTCGAGGGAGGTTTTCTTGATCTGGCCATTGCGGGTGGCCATGACTACGGAAACCTTCGGATCAAACTCCTTTACCGAGAGCAACGCGCTCACCTTTTCTGTCGCTGACAGATTTGCAAGATTCACGATCGCCTTGCCCTTGCCGGCAGCTCCCACGTCAGGGATCTCGTAGACCTTCAGCCAATAGAGCCGGCCACGATCCGTGAACACGAGCATGTAACTGTGCGTATTGGCGACAAAGACGTTAGTAACGACGTCTTCCTCGCGGGTTTTCATGCCAATGCGGCCCTTGCCGCCGCGGCCCTGGCTTCGATACACCGACAGTGGGGTGCGCTTCAGGTATCCCGTGTGCGTAACGGTAATCACCACGTCTTCTTCGGCGATCAGATCTTCGATCCGGATGTCGGCTTCCTCGTTGATGATTTCGGTGCGCCGCGCGTCGCCGTACTTCTTCTGTACTTCGCGGAGCTCTTTGACGATCACCTGCCGAAGCTTGCTTTCGCTGGCGAGAATTTCCCTCAGCTCTGAGATCTTTTCAGCGAGTTCTTTCAGTTCGTCTTCGATTTTCTGGCGTTCGAGGCCGGTCAGACGCTGCAACTGCAGTTCGAGGATCGCCTTGGCCTGGATCTCCGAGAATTCAAACCTGGTCAGAAGACCTTCCCGCGCTTCAGCCGTATTCTTGGCCGCGCGGATGAGCTTGATGATTTCGTCGATGTGGTCGAGAGCTTTTTTCAGGCCTTCCAGAATGTGCGCTCTCGCTTCGGCCTGCCTGAGTTCGAATTGTGTGCGGCGCCGGACGACGTCAACGCGGTGTTCGACGAAAAGCTTGAGCAGCTCCATCAGGGAAAGAACTTTTGGCTGGCCATTCACAATCGCGAGATTGATCACGCCAAAAGACGTCTGCATCTGTGTCAGCTTGTAAAGATTGTTCAGGACGACAGCCGACTGCTCGCCTCTCTTCAGCTCGACGACGACGCGCATTCCATCGCGATCGCTTTCGTCGCGAATATCGGAAATGCCTTCGATCCGCTTGTCGGTTACGAGTTCTGCGATCTTCTCGATCAGACGGGCTTTGTTGACCTGATACGGAATTTCCGTAATGACGATCACGTCCCTGTCTTTGCCCTGCCGTTCGATGATCGCCCGCGCACGCATGATGATCTGGCCGCGGCCCGTCTCGTAGGCCTGCCGGATTCCACCGCGGCCATAAATGAATCCTGCGGTTGGAAAATCGGGCCCGGGGACGCGTTCCAGAATTTCCTGGAATTTCGCGGCAGGATGATTGATCAGATGGATAGCCGCTTCACAAACCTCCGTGAGGTTGTGGGGCGGCATGTTCGTGGCCATGCCCACGGCTATACCGCCGGATCCATTCACGAGAATATTGGGAACCTTGCTCGGCAAATACGAAGGCTCTTCGCGTTCCTCGTCGTAATTCGGAACGAAATCGACGGTCTCCTTGTCGATGTCCTCCAGAAGCGCCTCAGCAAAAGGGTCGAGCCGGGCCTCGGTGTAACGCATTGCCGCCGGGGGATCGCCGTCTATAGAGCCGAAATTGCCCTGCCCGTCCACAAGCGTGTAGCGATACGAGAATTGCTGCGCCATCCTCACCAGCGTGTCGTAAATCGCGCTGTCGCCATGGGGATGGTAATTGCCCATCACGTCGCCGACGATCTTGGCGCACTTGCGGTACGGCCGGTTCGAAGCCAATCCCATGTCGCGCATGCCATAAAGAATCCGGCGGTGAACCGGCTTCAACCCGTCGCGGACATCGGGCAGGGCGCGGCCAATGATCACGCTCATTGCGTAATCGACGTACGAGCGCCGCATCTCGTCTTCGATATTGATCGGAACGATGTTCGAATGCGGAGGCGTAGGCGGTGTCGGTGGTGCCGGTGGTGTGACTTGGTCTGCCATTAAATTTCTTAGATATCCAGGTTCTTCACTTCAAGCGCATTGTCTTCGATAAATTTTCGGCGGGGCTCAACCGCGTCACCCATCAAAATCGTGAAGATGTCGTCGGTAAGAACGGCGTCGTTGATCTGCACCTGAAGCAGGGTGCGCTTCTCCGGATCCATCGTGGTCTCCCAAAGCTGGTCGGGATTCATCTCTCCGAGACCCTTATACCGCTGGATCTGCAAATCCTTCTTTCCGATTTCCATCACGTGCTCGATCAACGTAGCGCGGTCTTTGAGAGTGGTCGTGGTGGTGTCCGTTTTCACGACGAATGGAGGCTGATCGACTTCGACAATCGCTTTGTAGAGGGTGATGAGGCGCTGGTACTCGGGACTCGACAGCTGTTGATAGCCGATCACTTTCGCGGACTGACTACCCTGCCAGTACGAAAGCTTATGAACACTATGTTCCACATCGGTGGACATCTCGGTGGTATATCCCCAGGCCTGGATCTTCTTCGACAGCGTCTCCATATTCGGCGCGTCACCGAGAAATGCCCGGCCATGCGCGCCACTGGCGAGAAGGAGATCCAGAACCCGCGAATCGCGGAAGTGGCGATCCACTTTCACGAACATCCCGTTGAACTCGATCAGCTTCTCAAGGAAGCTCGTAAGCTCGCGGCCCTTAAGGGAGTTACTGTGTGAGTCAACGGTAATATTATCGGTCGCCTTTTTTAAGAGATAGCGCGCCATCTGCCGTTCATCTTTGATGTACTGCTCGGACTTTCCTTTCTTCACCTTGAACAACGGCGCCTGCGCGATGTAGATATGCCCGCGGGCGATAAGCTCATGCATCTGGCGATAAAAGAAGGTCAGCAGCAGCGTGCGGATATGCGATCCATCGACGTCGGCGTCGGTCATGATGATGACTTTGTGATATCGCAGCTTCGACACGTCGAAATCTTCCTGCCCGATACTGGTTCCCAGCGCCGTGATCATGGCGGCAATTTCCGTGTGCATAAGCATCCTGTCGTAGCGGGCTTTCTCGACGTTCAGAATCTTTCCCTTGATCGGAAGGATCGCCTGCGTTCTCCGGTCGCGGCCCTGCTTGGCGGAACCGCCGGCGGAATCACCCTCGACAATGAAGATTTCCGCAAGCTCGGGTGACCGCTCCTGGCAGTCCGCCAGTTTTCCCGGCAGCGACATACCGTCCAGCGCGCCCTTGCGCCGGACAAGCTCGCGAGCACGCCGGGCAGCCTCCCGCGCACGCGCGGCCTCGATGGCCTTCCCAATGATCTTCTTCGCTATGGCCGGATTTTCCTCGAGGTACCCACCCAGGCCGTCATTCACGAGCGTTTCGACAATGCCTTTCACTTCGCTGTTACCGAGCTTCGTCTTCGTTTGTCCTTCAAACTGAGGATTCGGCAACTTAATGCTGATGACCGCGACGAGCCCCTCACGCGCATCGTCACCCGACAAATTCTCTTTCAGCTCTTTGAATAAATTGTTGGCGACGGCGTAATTGTTGACCGAGCGGGTGAGGGCGGATTTGAACCCGATCATGTGGGTTCCGCCTTCATGCGTGTTGATGTTGTTCGCGAATGCGAAAATTTGTTCCTGGTACCCATCGTTGTACTGCATTGCGATCTGCAGGTCGATGCCTTCGCGAACGCCGTCGAAATAAATTACTTTTTCGTGCAGGGCCGCCTTGTTCTTATTCAGATGCTCGACGAAGGAAACGATGCCGCCGGTGTAGTGGAACTCGTGTTTCTTCTCGGTGCGCTCGTCTTCGATGGTGATGAACAGTCCCTTGTTCAGGAAGGCCAACTCACGCAACCGCTGAGACAAGACATCGAAATTCATCTCCAGCGTCTCAAAAATTTCGGAGTCGGGCTGGAAGCTGACCTTGGTTCCACGGCGATCCGTGTGTCCGGTCATCTCGAGCGCGGCCGTGGGCGCGCCACGCTTGTAGCTCTGGACGTAAACTTTTCCGCCACGCCAGATTTCGAGATTCAGCCACTCGGACAGAGCGTTTACAACAGAGACACCCACGCCGTGAAGACCGCCTGAGACTTTGTAGGCGTCGTTATCGAACTTGCCGCCCGCATGTAACTTCGTGAGAACGATTTCAGCCGCCGACGTACCCTCCTTGTGCATCTCGGTCGGAATACCGCGGCCGTTGTCGATAACAGTGACGGAATTTTCGGCGTGGATAATGACGTGGACTTCCGTGCAATAGCCCGCGAGCGCTTCGTCGATGGAGTTGTCGACGACTTCGTACACGAGATGATGAAGCCCGTCGATTCCGGTCGAACCGATGTACATTGCCGGACGCTTGCGCACGGCTTCCAGGCCTTCAAGCACTTTGATCTGGTCGGCGCCGTAATCCGATTCACTCTGTGGTGGTTGTTGCGCTTTGCTGGAACCCTGCGTTTCGACTCTGTCAGCCATGGTTTTAAATTGACCAGTCCTTATCCGGCACAGATGATTTCTGTCAGGATTGAGTGAAGAATTTTCGGAAAGAAAATCACCGGTAATTTGATTATTTGATTGCCTCTTAGCAGTTGCGCCGATTGCGTGCTTCGGATGCTCTACCCCGGACAAAAACGTCAGAATGATCTTAACAAAAACAGGCCAATTTCCGGCATGGAAACTTTCCGTAATGGCCCCTGTAAAGGTGGTTTATTTTGGGGTGGGTTAATGGCCAGCAACTATATCTTGGGGATCTTCTGACACGCGAAGAGCCGGTCAAATTCGCATTGGCATGACCACGTAACGATAGTTGTAGTCGCTGGCGGGCTGCCCGCGCAGTTGTGCGGCGCTTTCGCTGTCTTTGAACTCAAAACTGACCTCCGGGTCGTCGGATGTGGTCAGGAAATCGATCAAGTACTGATGGTTGAATCCAACCTGCAGATCTTCTTTCGTATAGGCAATATCGAGGGTCTCGTGCGCCTCGCCGAGATCGGAGTGGCTAGCCGTGATTTCCAGCGACCCCGGGCTAACGGAGAGCTTCACAGTGTGTGATCGCTCGTCCGACAGGATTGCAACGCGTCTGATAGTTCCCGTTATTTCATCCCGATTTATCGTGAAGGTTCGGTCATTTCCTCGAGGCAAGACAGCTTCATAATTTGGGAATTGTCCGGTAAGCATTCGCGATATCAACAGTCTCTTTCCCATATCGAAGAACAGGTGATTGTCATCGCGGGCAAAGCTGATCTGCTCGGTGTCCCCGCTTTCGGAGATCATCCGGACGAGTTCACCCATTGCTTTTTTCGGAATCAGAACTTTGATTTCTTCGGTGACATCTTCGAGCGCTTCGGCTTTTTCGATATGAGCCAGGCGATGGCCATCGGTGGCTACCATGGTTATCGATCCTGGTTTTAGAACCAGCAGTGCCCCACTGAGCGTGTACTTGGAATCTTCAGTGCTAATTGCGAAGATCGTTCGCGTAATCAGCTTGGAAATGACATCCGCTGAAATCTTAATAACGGAACCTTTCACTTCCGGCAGGGCCGGAAAATCCTCTTGGGGAAGGCCGGCAATGCGAAAACGACTCGACCCACAAGTTACCGCGATCCAGTTGGCCTCGCCTTTCTTGAACCGGATCTCCTTATCCGGAAGAGCCCGGACGATTTCATACAGACGTTTGGCTGGAATGGTTATGGTTCCAGGCACCGTGGTTTTGGAAGCACACACGGATCTCAACCCTATTTCGAGATCGGTGGCTGCAATACGCAATTCATCGGCCTCGGCTCGTATCAGAACATTGGCCAGAATGGGTATGGTGTTCTTTCGTTCCACGACTCCTTGAATGAGAGTCAACTCTTGTAAGAGATCAAACTTTCTAACTGTAAATTCCATAGTTAATTTAAATACCGTAATCGTAACGAGGTGGATCGCTGCGCCTTGTTACATAAGTTGTTACAGCATCTTCGGTTAACACCGAACCTCCCTGTGGATAACCAGTCGTTGGAACGGCGGATAACCTGAGGGTAAATGATCACGCCACAAGTTTCCACATCAGGTCCACACGGAACAATAAAGATCATTTGAACGAATCCATAAATGATTGAAGGAGCCGGTTCAACTCTTTGTCATCCTGCCGCAGTTGTTCGATCTTGTTTATCGAGTGAATGACTGTCGTATGGTGTTTGTTACCGAACTCCCGCCCGATATGAGGCAGTGATAAGCCGGTCAACTTCTTAGATAGATACATGGCTATTTGCCGGGGTAAAGTGACGGCCTTCGAGTTGTTTTTGGATTTCAACTCGTGGACACGCATCCCAAAATAGTCAGCAATCGTTTTTTGGATCATTTCCACGGAAATTGCCTTTTCGCCTGCCGACAGCAGGTCTCTGAGAGTCTCCTGGGCCCTCGGCAGGGTTATTTCTGATCCTGTCAGGGAGCAGTAGGCGATGAGCCGTATGAGCGCGCCTTCCAACTCACGGATGTTCGACTTGATTTTGCTCGCGATGTACAGAGCAACATTGTCAGGCAAGGCAATGTTCTGGCGCTCTGCCTTCGTCTTGAGGATTGCGACTTTGGTCTCCAGGTCCGGAGGTTGGATATCGGCGATCAAACCCCACTCAAACCTGGAATGCAGGCGCTCCTCAAGGGTCGGGATTTCGCGGGGCGGGCAGTCCGCAGAGATAATAATCTGCTTGTGAGTGTCGTAGAGGGCATTGAACGTATGGAAGAATTCTTCCTGAGTGCGCTCCTTGCCGGCGATGAATTGAATATCGTCGATGAGGAGAACGTCGTTATTGCGATATCGCTCACGGAAGCTCAGGAGCTTGTCGTATCGAATGGCGTTAATAAGCTCGTTTGTGAACTTCTCCGTCGACACGTAGGCGAGCCGGAGCTGCTTGTTATTGAGCTTGATCATCTGCCCGATGGCGTGCATCAGGTGGGTTTTTCCCAAGCCGACGCCGCCATACATGAAAAGCGGGTTGTATGCCTTCGAGGGCCGTTCTCCCACCGCCAACGCGGCGGCGTGGGCAAACTGGTTGGATGATCCGACGACAAACGTATCGAAGGTGTACTTGGGATTCAGAGTATTGTCGATCGACTCGAAATCAAGCTGGCCCTGGGATGCCGCAGCGGGGGTAGTCACAGCGGCGTGCTCTGTGATGTAAACGACGTCTATTTCCCCAATTCCTGCCAGGCGCGCGGCGTCGATGACAACATCAATGTGATCGTTCAGCCAGTCCTGAAAGAATGCGTTGGGAACACGGACGTAGAGCGCCCGGCCTTCGTGCTTCAGAAGCTGGGTCGGCTTAAACCATGTGTTGTAGCTTTGCGGGTTGATCTTCTTTTCGACAATGCTTAGAACTTGCTGCCAGGTATCCATGAATGACCATCACACGAAGGGGCAGGATTTCCACAGAAATTTCCACATCTGTGGAAAAGCGGCAAAGCCTGCCTGGGTTTCCCGAATAAAGGGGTCCGAGTGGCGTGAGAAACGCGAAAGAGTAGCACTTTCATTACGGCATTTCAATGGACCGTTTTAATGTAATTTTTGTTTTGAGGACGATGGTTCACGACAAGGGTTCATGCACAACTTTTATCCCGGAAATACATCTTGCGAGCGTACAAAGTGCAGGAGGATGCGTGTGAAAGACGTCTTGAAGCGACGTCTTGAAGGGCAGGCGGATAGCCGGACGACAGCCCGCTCTGCCGAGAAAGCACTGCTTTTTTAGACGTTGGTATGCTAGATTTTCAGGTTTGGAGGAGTGCCGGGAAATGCCACAGAGAACATATCAACCGAACAACCGCAGGCGCGCAAAGACTCACGGATTTCGTCAACGAATGAAGACCCGCAGCGGTCGGCTTGTGCTTAAAGCAAGGCGTGACAAGGGTCGCAAGAAGCTCGTAGTTGAACACTATTAGTGCCTGTAGCGTGTTTTGACCACAGCAAAAGCGTTTCCAAGGACCGTCAGGTTGAGGAACGCAGCAGAATTCAGGGCGGTTTACCAGGGGGGCGCAAAGCGGATTTCGCGCTCCTTTGTCGTCTTTGCGGTAGAAAATGGTCGTGAGCACAGTCGTTTTGGCGTTACGACTCCCCGCAAACTGGGGAATTCCTGTTATAGAAATCAGATCAAGAGAAGGGTCCGAGAAATCATCCGAACCTCGCGCGCATTGATCCCGGCAGGATATGATTTTGTTGTAAATCCTCGGCGTTCTGCGCAGGAAAAGCCGTTCGTGGATGTGCGCAGAGAATTGTTGTCGTTGTTCGGAGTGGTTCTATGAAGGTTTTGCAGCCGGTGGCACTGGGTCTGATTTGGCTGTATAAATCGGCGGTGTCTCCCTGGTTGCGGCCCGCATGCCGCTTCACTCCCACGTGTTCGGAGTATGCTGCCGAAGCCGTTGAGCAACTCGGCGTGTTACGAGGAATAGTCCGCGCTTCGCAGCGATTGCTTCGTTGTCACCCGTTCCACCGAGGTGGTTTCGATCCCTTGACATAAGAGTCCTCTCTTAAATGGAAAAACGAATCCTTCTGGCCTTTATATTGTCTTTCGGCGTTCTCTACGGCTTTCGCGCGCTATACGCTCCGACAGAACCGCAGACTGCAGTGCCTGCACCCAGCCAGCCCACATCCGAGGAATCGGTTCCAGTGCCTGCGCCTATACAGCAGGAATCGGCGAATAGCGATCAGAGTCAGGCCACCGTGCCTGTTCCCGAAGGCGGGATCCGAGCCGAAAATCCGGAAGAGTTTGTTTTTGATACGGAGTTATACACGGCCACGGTCTCAAACGTTGGGGGGGGGCTGAAAAGCTTCAGGCTCAAGGCATACAAGGATGCAAATGGAGACCCCATCGAGCTTATTGATGCGGATGGTGCGAGTAAGGTCGGATGGCCACTTGCCGTCGTAACGGGCGATAAGGCCGTGGATGAGGCGCTCGTCACGGCCAGCTACGTCGGGCGCCGTGACGGCCAAAAGGTCGAGATGGAGTTCGCCGCCGATGGCATCTACGTACGAAAATCTCTGCAGTTTGATCCGGCGAAGTACGATTTTCAGCTAAGCACCAGCGTTTCAAAGAACGGTAATGCGATTCCCCATTCTGTCGTTTGGCAAGGTGGATTTGGCGACCAGTCCGTTACGGCTCCTGATGCCTTGACGAAGAACGTTGTGTATCGGACGGCCGGTGAATTCGAGCGAGTCAATATTGACGGCCTGCCTGTTGTATCAGCCGGAGAAGAATCCCTGGAAGTCATGGGCGACCGCGTGGGAGTAGAGGATCAGTATTTTCTCGCGATGTTCCTCCTTCCCAAAGCGACTGGGCCGGTAAAAGCAGAGAAGCGGGATTACGCCAGGGGTGAGGAACAGATCAGTACAGCATATGTGGCGATGCCAGTGGATTCATCGGTGCCGACGCTGGTTTACATGGGTCCAAAGGATGAGAGGTGGTTGAGACAAAGCGATCCGCAATTGCCTGCCGTTATAGATTACGGGTTCTTCGGAGTACTTGCCCAGCCCCTCATCGTAGCGTTGCTGTGGCTCAACAGCTACATAGGGAATTTTGGCTGGGCAATTATCATCCTCACGATTGTTATCAATTTTGTTCTTTTTCCGCTCCGGCTGAAGCAGCAGGTCTCGATGCAGAAGATGCAGAAGATCCAGCCGCAAATGAAGACGCTCCAGGACAGATATAAGAAACTTAAGGCGAATGATCCGAGGCGGGCTCAGGTTCAAACAGAGATGATGAACCTGTACAAAGAGCACGGCGTGAATCCGATGGGCGGATGTCTGCCGCTGTTACTACAAATACCGTTTTTCGCGGCTATTTGGACAATGCTGTCTATTTCCATTGAGTTGCGGCAGGCTCCGTGGATGCTTTGGATCACGGATCTGTCGCGATACGATCCTTACTACGTCCTTCCCATCCTTATGGCCGTATCCATGGTCATCATGCAAAAGATGACTCCTACGACTGTAGATCCAAGCCAGGCCAAGATCATGATGATCATGCCTCTGGTTTTTGCGGTGATGTTTCTGCAGGCCCAGAGTGGACTGGCGCTATATTGGCTCACCAGCAACGTTGTAGGCATCGGCCAGCAATTCTTCATGAATCAGTATTGGACACCGCGCACGGAAGCAAAACTGATGCGCGGGCAGCGTCGAGGGTCAGACACCCAGTGAAGTATGCGCGAAGGACTGCACAAGATCGTTTCTCTCGATGAGACGATCGTTGCGATCTCGACTCCCCTCGGAAGAAGCGGCATTGGTGTAGTTCGAATATCCGGCCGCGACGCCCTCTGCCTGGGCAAGAAATTTCTCAAGACAAAATCACCGTTGGAACATCGAAGAGCCATCGTTGGCATCTGGCACGATGACAGAGGCCAGAGCATTGACGATGTGATAGGAACCTTCTTTCAAGCGCCGCACTCGTACACCGGAGAAGACGTATTGGAAATCAGCGCTCACGGCAATCCGATGATCCTTGGTCGAATTGTCGCGACTGTTTGCGGCGGCGGAGCCCGGCCTGCGGCTCCCGGAGAATTCAGTCTTCGCGCTGTCGCGAACGGCAAGATGGACCTCATTCAGGCCGAGGCCGTCCGGGAGTTTATTGATGCCCAGACGGAGCGGCAGGCAGAGGTTGCGCGCCGGCAAATGGCGGGGTCGCTTTCAAATCGCCTTCGGCCGGCAAAGGAGAAATTGATCGATTCAATTGCCCGTCTGGAAGCCGGAATCGATTTCGCCGAGGACGACGTGGAAGTACCCGATGATGGGGCGATAGCGAAAGAATTTGATCCGATCATTGAGTCTCTTGAAGAAGTGCAGAAGACATATGGCTACGGCAGGCTGCTGGCGGAAGGTCTGCGAGTGGCCATTCTGGGCAAGCCCAATGTGGGAAAGTCGAGTTTGTTCAATCGGCTTGTCGGAGCCGAAAGGGCGATAGTCAGCGAGATTCCCGGCACGACGCGGGACGTGCTGACAGAAGCGGTGGAAATCGATGGAATTCCGCTCCGGTTTTTCGATACCGCAGGCGTAAGAGAAACACTCAATCCTATTGAAAAAATAGGAGTTATAAGAGCATTCGAAACTTTGTCCGAGGCGAACATGGCCGTGATCGTCCTGGATGGGTCCATGGCTCTGGATGACGAGGATCGGCAGGTGCTTTCGCATGCGGCGGGAATGCCCCATGTGATTGTCATCAACAAGTGCGACCTCCCGGAGGCCATGACAAGTTCCTCTCTTAATGGTTCGGTTAGTGTGCGCGTGAGCGCGAAGACCGGCGCCGGAATCAGCTGCTTGTCGGATGCGATCCGCGGATTTCTCTTGGAGCGGCAATCGGACGTGGCAGATGATTTCGTGCTGACAAATATGCGGCAGAATGAAGTGATGCTGAGAGCGATAGGGGCGCTCCGCGAGGGTTCGTCAGCGCTCCGTGACCACGTTCCTCATGAAATGGTGTTGCTGAATTTATACGATGCGCTTTCCGCGCTAGGCGAACTTACGGGTGAAGTCGTGACGGAAGACATTCTGGCTCGGATTTTTTCAACGTTTTGTATAGGCAAGTAAGGGAGCGGCGCTGGAGCGCCATACGGAATATGTACGATGAGAAATACGATGTTGTGGTGATTGGCGCAGGACATGCGGGCTGCGAGGCGGCGCACGCCGCCGCGCGCATGGGCTTGGCTACGGCGCTCTACACCATGAACGCGGATCTCATTGCGCAAATGTCGTGCAATCCCGCTGTGGGCGGCATTGCAAAGGGACATCTTGTTCGCGAGATCGATGCCTTGGGAGGCATCATGGGTCTGGTTGCGGATCAAGCCGGAATTCAGTTTCGTTTATTGAACACCAGCCGCGGCCCTGCCGTCTGGTCGCCGAGAGCGCAGGAGGACAAAGCCGGTTATCGCCACGTCATGCGCGGGATTTTGGAACAGACGCCAAATCTCTTTATCAAGCAGGCAGAAGTAACAGAGATCGTTTTCGCGGACGGCCGTGTAACTGGAATTGAATTGCTTGACGGCCGCCGTGTGCAGTCGCAGACCGTCGTACTGACTACTGGAACATTTCTAAACGGGTTGATCCATATTGGGGAGAAGCAGTTTCCGGCGGGCCGAAACGGCGAGCCGGCGTCGATTGCACTCGCAAGTTGTATTCGGGCCGCGGGTTTCAACTGGGGGCGTTTGAAGACGGGTACGCCACCACGCCTGGATCGCAGGACTGTCGACTTGTCGGTTTTTGAACCGCAATACGGTGACTCGAATCCCACACCGTTTTCGTTTCGGACGTCGACGTCTTTGGAGAACAAGATCTGCTGCTACGTCACACACACCGATGAGAAAATTCACGACGTAATCCGAAGGAACATGGGCCGATCGCCACTGTACAGTGGCCAGATTCAGGGAATTGGGCCGCGATACTGTCCTTCGATCGAGGACAAGGTCGTCAAATTTCGTGATAAGGACCGGCACCAGATTGTTTTAGAACCTGAGGGAGTTGACACGCACGAAATCTATGTGAACGGGATGTCCACCAGTCTGCCAATCGACGTACAGCGCGAAATCCTTAGTAAAATGAAAGGTTTAGAGTCGGCCCAAATGATTCGTCCGGGCTATGCCATTGAGTACGATTTTGTGCAGCCCACCGATTTAAGCCCTTCTTTGGAGACGAAGAAGATCCGGGGATTGTTTCTGGCCGGCCAGATCAACGGAACCACGGGTTACGAGGAAGCGGCTGGTCAGGGATTGATGGCGGGAATTAATGCCGGCCTGAAAGTAACTGGTGGTGAACCACTTATGCTGGGTCGGGGCGATGCCTACATCGGCATTATGATCGACGACCTTGTGACAAAGGGAACTAATGAACCTTACCGGATGTTCACTTCCAGGGCCGAGTTTCGCTTGAATTTGCGAATTGACAACGCGGATACCCGGCTGACCCCGATCGGTCGTCGGGTGGGGCTGGTGACCGACCGGCATTGGGATGCCTTCGTAGAGCGTCAGGGCCGCTTAGGGCGGCTTCGGCAGGCAATCCAGGAGACACGGGTGGATACGGCGCATTCATTCTTTCTATCTCGGTCGCTTGAGTTTCGGGACAGGCCTGGCATTGCGTCTCTTTTGCGACGTCCGGAGATCCGGCTGGAAGAACTGATTCGGGAGGGGGTCCTTGCAACCGAGGTATTGCGTCGCGAGGATATCGTTTCGGCCGAGACGGACATCAAATACGAGGGATATTTGAAACAGCAGGACAAGGAAGTGGAGAAATTGCGCAAGGCGGAAGCGAAACGGCTGCCCGATGACCTGGATTATTCCAGGATGCCAGGGCTGTCGCGCGAGGTTGCCGAGAAGCTTACGCGGGTTCGGCCCCAGTCGATTGCCCAGGCAAGCCGAATTCCAGGAATTACGCCGGCTTCCTTATCGATCGTCCTGTTTCATGTCGAAATGCTCCGAATCCGTTCGCACTCTGAGAGCGCGGTGCAGTGAACTATCTGGAGCTTCTAGAAACGGAGCTTCGACTTTTCGATCTGGAGATTCCTCTTGCCGAACGAATTCTGCTAGGCCGATATTGCGATGAGCTGGAACGTTGGGGCCGCCGGATTAATCTGACGAGCTTGTCCGGATCGGATCTCGTTCGGAGACTGATTGTCGAGCCGGTCTGGATTGCCCAACAGATCAAATTGAGCGGGACCTTGGTTGACGTCGGATCGGGAAACGGATCGCCCGCTTTACCGATTCACATCACTCGAGGCCTGGATCGGGTCCACCTGGTAGAGGCCCGGGCCAGGCGGGCGGCCTTCCTCCGCCACGTGTCTTCGAAACTGAAGCTGGCGGGGGTTATCGTTCATCGCGCGCGGCTTCAGGATAGCATCCGGGAGTTTGCCGGGGCGGATTGGGTGACGCTCCAAGGGGTGGCGTTAACAACCAGCCTTATCAAGGCATTTCGCTTAATCTCGTCGGACACTCTGACCATTATTTGGATCACAGCATCAGCGGATCCGCCGGTCCGCCCCCTTTCCTCCCTCCGAGTGCCATTTACGGATACTCAAGCTTTTCTTTTTCGTCTGGACCAGTTCTGACCATCCCCGCCAGCAGGATTGTTCCATGTGGAACACTCAAACTGCCGAAACGGTGACGTTCCACGTGGAACCCGACCGCCAGAGCGTTGCGGAGTCGGCTTCCATGGGGAAAGTCATTGCCATCGCTAACCAGAAGGGCGGGGTCGGAAAGACGACAACTGCCATCAACCTAGGCGCGTCACTTGCAGCCGCAGACATGCGGACCCTGCTTCTCGATCTAGACCCTCAGGGGAATGCGACCTCCGGTCTTGGTATTCGCAAGGGGTCTTATTCCCGATCGACCTATCATGTGATGGTTCACGATGAACCGCTCGCTTCCGTAATATTGCCGACGGAATTGGACGCGCTGTTTGTAGCCCCCGCCAGCCGCGAACTCGTTGGCGCAACCGTCGAACTGTCGCAGGAATCCAACCGGGATCAGCGGCTGAAGGCCGCCCTGAGACCGTTGATTGCCGCTTACGACTACATTCTGGTGGATTGTCCACCATCCCTGGATCTCCTTACTGTGAACGCACTCATCGCGGCCGATAGCATTCTGGTTCCGATCCAGTGCGAGTACTTTGCTTTGGAAGGTGTATCCGAGCTGATGGAAACGATCCGGCAGATCCGCCGCCAGCGTAATCCAAGTCTGGAAATCGAAGGCGTACTTCTCACAATGTTCGACGAGCGCACGAATCTCTCCAACCAGATTCGCGAGGACCTGAAGGGATTCTTTGGTCCGCAGTTGTTCTCAACCATTGTTCCGCGAAATATTCGACTTGGCGAGGCGCCCAGCCATGGGCAGCCGATTCTCTTGTACGACATCAAGTCCAAGGGGGCCGAAAGTTATATTCGACTTGCGAAGGAGATCATTCATGGCACAGCAAAGAAAGGCGCTGGGCAGAGGATTGAGCGCCCTGTTGGGAACGCCCGATCTTGACACCGACCAGTTAAGAGAAATTGATATCGATCGCATCCTGCCGAATGCGCAGCAGCCCCGGAAGAACTTCGACGACGCCAGTCTGTCCGAACTGGCGGAATCGATTCGGGCGCATGGCGTAATTCAGCCCGTTGTCGTTCGTTCCCTTGAAGACGGTTTTTTTCAACTAATCGCCGGTGAGCGCAGATGGCGTGCCGCTCAACGGGCTGGTTTGACACGCATTCCCGCAGTGCTTCGTGAAGCCGACGACCACTCCGTGCTGGAGCTGGCGCTTGTTGAAAACCTGCAGCGTGCGGACTTGAATCCAATTGAGGAGGCCGAAGCGTACCACCGCCTGATTGTGGAATTCGGTCTCACTCAAGAAGACGTAGCAAGACGCGTTGGCAAGAACCGGGCGACTATCGCCAACATGTTAAGGTTGCTGAGACTTCCCGCCGAGGTCCAGCAGTGGTTGCGGGACAACCAGCTGACCACGGGTCACGCCAAGGCTCTCTTGTCTCTCACCGATCTCAGTGCGATACTCGACTCCGCCCGGAAGATAATTGAAGGTAATTACTCCGTTCGGCAGGCCGAAAATCTGGTTTCGCGATACGGTCATGCGCAATCCGGTTCAGGCGAGGCGGTTTCACCGGACTCCGTCGATCCCAACGTCAAAGCGGCAATTCAGGCGCTTGAGCAGGCTCTGGGCACCAAGGTGGCAATTCATGAAGCTCAGGGAAAAGGGAAGATCGAGATTCACTTCTATTCGGCTGAAGAACTAAACCGGCTGTATGAGGGCTTGATCCGGGCGAAGTTTTGAAATCATCCGGCATCGGCTCCCAAAGGAGTTTTTCAATGAATTTCCGTCGAAAGAATTCGTCCGAAGAGATTTCGGGTTTTTTGGATCAGGGGACACATCTGACCGGCGAACTGCAGTACTCCGGTACCATGCAAGTCGACGGCAATTTTCACGGGTCTATAGTCACCAATGACACTCTCTTGATCGGTGAACACGCCATTGTACCCGCCGATATCAAGGTCGGAGCGATGGAGATTCATGGCCGTGTTTTCGGCAATATCGAGGCCAAGCGCCGGATCGAGATCCATCCAACGGGCCGCGTGCGCGGGGACATTCACACTCCTGTCTTGATCATCACTGCCGGATCCGTATTTGACGGCCGGTGCCAAATGGCCGGTGAAAACCAGGAGGAGTCATCCACGGACAATCGATCCACTTCCCAGAAGGGCACAGATGAGACTTACTGAGTTCGCTAAATCCGCGGGTTGAGCCGGCAAGCTTGGTCCAGGGGACTTGGACGTCGCGCTTAAGACTCTGCCTAAGCAGACCATTGGCGGGGTCGTCGTGGGCTACGAAGACTCTGATGATGCTGGAGTGTATCAACTCACCCCGGACTGCGCGATAGTTCAAACCATCGATTTCTTTACTCCCGTAGTCGATGATCCCTATACATATGGCCAGATCGCGGCCGCCAATTCCTTAAGCGACATCTATGCCATGGGAGGGGAACCTCGAACGGCACTTTCCATCGTCGGGTTTCCAGCCAAGGGAGTCGATTTCTCGATCCTCGGCGACATTATGCGAGGCGGCCTTGATAAGTTGAACGAAGCGGGCGTCGCCCTGCTTGGAGGCCACTCGGTTCGCGATGAGGAAATCAAATTTGGCTATGCCGTGACGGGCACCATCAATAACAAAGACATCAAACAGAACAAAAACGCAAAGCCAGGCAATCGACTGTTGCTTACAAAGCCGCTTGGCACCGGCCTTATTACAACCGCTCTAAAGCGCGGCAAGGCCTCACAAGAGCATGTCGCTGCGGCTGTCCAGGTCATGGCGCAACTCAACAAGAAGTCCTCCGAAATCTGTCTTCGGTATCCGGTCGATTCGATGACCGACATTACCGGTTTCGGATTACTCGGCCATGCCTTGGAAGTGGCAAAGGCCAGCCATATCACCGTCGAGATTGACCATCGGCGGCTGCCGCTGCTCGCAGGGGCGCTCGAATACAGCCGCGCTGGATTCTGCGCCGGTGGACTGACGAGCAATCGCGAATTCTATTCCGATCGCGTTCATATCAGTGAGTCGGTCCCTTTGGAGTTTAGAGACATCCTGTTTGATCCCCAGACTTCGGGGGGGTTGCTTATCTTCGCGGGGGCTGATTCCGCCGATGCCCTTCTGCAAGCCCTCCGGGCCGAAGGCATCAATGTTGCTGAAATCGGGTCCACGCACCCGCCCCTTCCGTATCTAGCCAACGTGTCGTAGAGCATCCGCGCGGTAAACCCTCCCCTGGTCACTGATCTCCTTAATGCATCTAACCCCGGTCAAGTCAGCAGCTATTTCGACGTTATTCAGATATCGACATAGGCATCGTTCCCGACGAGTGTAGTACCTCCGTTGGGCGCCAGAACGAATGTTCCGTGATAAGGATCCTGAATGTCAGGAGTGGGGCGTCTTCACAACTAACGCCGTAGTATAGGCAGGAAGGCTAAGTCCGTCTCGTGGTTCGTTCCTAGTGATGCGTCGCACCACCATTGACATTGATTGTCTGGCCGGTAATGAACTCGCTCTCGTCGGAAGCGAGGAAAATCACGGTTCCGGTCAAATCTTCGGGCCTTTCATTCCGCTTGATGATCTGTCGATCGACGGCTGCCGTTCTCCGGGCAACCGTTTCCGGATCCATCCGCGCCTCGGTGGACCCCGTGACGGTGTAACCCGGAGTGACGGCATTCACATTGATTCCGGTTCCGGCCAGTTCGCGGGCCAAAGCCCGGGTGAACACGAAGACCGCGCCCTTGGACGTGACATAGTGGAGCAGGAACGGCCGTCCAAGCCAGATCGTATCCGACGATATATTGATGATCCTGCCTTTGCCCTGTTTCTTCATTGCCGGGATAACGGCCTTGCAGCACAGCCACAGGCCTTTCACATTGACCGCCATCACACGATCCCATTCTGTCTCGGATATTTGCTCGAAAGGAGTGAGTTCCAGACCATCGAAGACCGCTGCATTATTGACGAGAATGTCTATCCGTCCGAAGTGGAGGAGGACTTGAGCTGCCATCGCTTCGGAGCTCTGCGGGTCGGCGACGTCCACTACGATTCCGATCGATTCACCACCGATGCCGCGGATTTGTGCGAGGGTTTCCGAACACGCCAGAAGGTCTGCAACCACCACTTTGGCGCCTTCGCGGGCCAGAGCCAGTGCGTACGCTTGACCGATACCCCGCGCCGCCCCGGTGACGATAGCTATGCGGTCCTTCAGGCGCATCTCAATACCTGGCGGTTATCGTTTGAACACGCCCCTGGCAGCAGCCGAATCGATGCAAACGAAGTCCCAGCCTTCCTTACCCAACTCGTTAAGCGTTGGTTCGTCGAGTGCGCTTACAGCAATAATTTTGTATTCGAACGTCTTCCGGGCTGCGTGCATGAGCCGCTCCAAAACCAATACAACGAGCAAGCCGGCTATTACGCCGAGCACGATCGTCTGGCTTGAACCCGTGTTCATGAAAGACTGGAGAATCAGTGTAGCCAGAAGTCCTGTAACCAGTCCCAGCCCAACAGTGATGACACGATTAGATTTCACCTGCGCTCCTTAGAGATCGTCAGACCGTCAGAATATCGTGTTCCTTCTTCTTTGCGATTTCTTCGGCCTTGCGGATGTAGTCGTCGGTGAGCTTTTGGACTTCGTCGAGCGAGCGCTTCTCGTCATCCTCGGAAATCGTCTTGTCCTTGAGCATTTTTTTCAGATGTTCGTTTCCGTCGCGCCGGATATTGCGAATTGCCGTGCGATGTTCCTCAAGTACTTTGTGTACATGCTTGGCAAGCTGTTTGCGGCGCTCTTCGGTGAGCGGAGGAATTGGAATCCGAATGAGGCGGCCGTCATTGGAGGGATTCAGACCGAGATCCGATGCGCGAATCGCCTTTTCAATGGGTCCCACCAACGACACGTCGTATGGCTGGACGGTGATGAGCGTCGCGTCGGGCGTCCCCAGCTGTCCGACCTGACTGAGGGGTGTGGGCACGCCGTAGTAATCGACCTGAACGCTATCGAGAATGGAAATCGACGCGCGGCCAGTCCGAAGGGTTGCGAGCTCTTTCTGAATGTCTTCAATTGCCTTATCCATGCGTTTTCGCATGCCCGCAATTTCATCTTTCGCACTCATATCTCACCCCCGGCTCGTCTGGCCCGCTAGTAAACCAATGAACCGATCTTCTCCCCCAGAATAACCCTCTTGATGTTCCCGGTTCCCTTGATACTGAAAATGATAATGGGTACGCCGTTGTCCTTGCACAACGAAATCGCTGTCGTGTCCATCACAGCGAGGCCCCGTGTGAGCACATCCAGATATGAAATCTCCGGAAAGAACTTCGCATTCGGTACCTTAACGGGATCTGCATCATAAATGCCGTCAACCTTGGTCGCCTTGAGTATGACTTCCGCCTTGATCTCCATGGCCCGCAGGGCTGCGGTAGTATCGGTCGAAAAATACGGGTTACCCGTCCCGGCGGCGAAGATGACAACGCGTTTCTTTTCCAGGTGTCGAATAGCCCTTCGCCGGATGAACATTTCAGCTACTTCCTTCATTTCGATAGCCGATTGGACTCGCGTATAGACGTCGATCTTCTCGAGCGCGTCCTGCAATGCCAGCGCATTGATGACGGTTGCGAGCATTCCCATGTGATCTGCGGCAACCCGATCGAAACCCTGCGCGCTGGCTGCAAGCCCGCGAAAAATGTTCCCGCCGCCTATGACGATGGCAATCTCGACGCCGAGGCGATGCACTTCCTTGATTTCCTCGGCGATTCGAACAACGACCTGCGGATCGATGCCAAAGGTGGTTTCGCCCATAAGGGCTTCGCCACTGAGCTTCAGCAGAACGCGTTTGTACTTGGTCGGTGTTGTCGCAGGTGATTGCACTGGGTCTATTCTTTTAACGCGGCCTGTACTTCAGCCGCCAGATCGGTCGAACGTTTCTCCAGTCCCTCACCGGTCTTGAAGCGAACAAAGCGCCGGACGCGCAGATTCTCTCCGATCTTGCCGATGAGGTTGTTGATCAGTTGCTCCACCGTTACCGAGGGTTCCTTCACGAAAGCCTGATCGTAAAGACAGACCATCTGATAATAGGAACCCAGCTTCCCCTCCGCGATCTTATCTATAATCTGCTCCGGCTTTCCAGAAGCTCTTGCCTGGTCTCGGTAAATTTCCTTCTCTTTCTCAAGCTCCTCGGCCGGCACGTCCTCGCGTCTTACGTACAACGGATTCTGCGCCGCGATATGCATCGCAACGTCCTTAACGAGACCCTGAAAATCAGCACTGCGTGCGGCGAAATCCGTTTCGCAGTTCACTTCGACAAGCACGCCCAGCTTTCCACCTGCGTGAATGTAATGTCCGACCATTCCTTCCGCAGCAATTCGGGTGGCTTTCTTTTGCGCGGAAGCCAGTCCCTTCTTGCGTAAGATGACGATGGCCTGGTCCATATCACCATTCGCTTCAGTGAGCGCGTTCTTACAGTCCATCATTCCCGCGCCGGTCTTCTCGCGAAGATCTTTCACCTGGTTAGCGGTAATCGCCATATTTATGAGTTCCTTTCACACCCTGACTTCGACAAAAAAATAGGCGAAAACTGGAAAATTTCCGCCTAATGTGAATTCGAATTTTGGAATTCGAACTGTCCTCTACATTATTGCTGCTTCGTTCGGGGTCTCGATGGATTCCTCTTCGCCCGCTTTGGCTTCGACTCTCCTTGCCTGTGTTCTCTCTCGAGGCGCAGCGGCATCAGCTCCTTCGGCCCCATCGGCTGCGTCGGCTTCATCCCTGGCAGCTTTGCCGGAAGCTCCTGCCGCGTCTTTCACCATCGCCTGTCCTTCGAGCACGGACTCGGACACCTTCGAAGCAAAAAGACGAATCGCCCGTAAAGCATCATCGTTGCCCGGAATGACGTAATCGACAAAATCGGGATCGCAGTTCGTATCGACAATCGCGATCACCGGAATTCCCAGACGCCGGGCCTCGGCCACAGCGATCTCTTCATTTTTGGAATCGATGACGAATATCGCATCCGGCAGTCCCGACATGTTTTTGATGCCGGAAAGATTCTTCTCAAGAGCCTTGCGCTCCCGCTCCAGGCGGGTGACTTCCTTCTTTGGCAGGATTTCGTATCGGCCGTCCGCCGCCATGACGTCAAGCTCTCTCAATCGTTTGATGGATTTCTGAATCGTTGCGAAATTTGTCAGCAACCCGCCGAGCCACCGCTGGTTAACAAAAAACATGTTGCAGCGATTCGCTTCTTCCGCAATTGCGTCCTGTGCCTGACGCTTGGTTCCAACGAAGAGTACGGTTTTTCCCTGGGATGCCAGTTCGGCAACAAATTGTGTGGCTTCTTTGAAAAGGCGGAGAGTTTTCTGGAGGTCGATAATGTAGATTCCGTTGCGCTCACCGAAGATGTATTGCTTCATCTTCGGGTTCCACCGCTTCGTCTGGTGCCCAAAGTGGACTCCAGCCTCCAAGAGCTCCTTCATTGTGATAGACGCCAAAAAAACCTCCTCTGAAAAATTTGGTTCACCGTGATCTCCGAAAAAACATCGCCAGCAGGGAGGCGATCCCTGCTGGCGACAATAGATCTATCGCTTTGAGAACTGGAAGCGTTTTCGCGCCCCCGGCTGTCCGTACTTTTTGCGTTCCTTCATGCGAGGATCGCGGGTCAGGAAACCGGCCTTCTTCAAGGGAGGACGCAATTCCGCGTTGAACTCCACCAACGCGCGCGCGATTCCGTGCTGGACTGCCCCAGCTTGCCCCCGCATCCCGCCGCCTTCCACGTTAACAAGAATATCGAACTTGGTAAGCGCATCCGAGACCTGCAAAGGTTGCTTGATGATCATGCGGTGGGTTTCATCAAAAAAATACTGATCGATAGGCTTCTGATTGACCGTGAAGTTTCCGCTTCCCGCCCTAAGAAACACTCTCGCCGTCGATGTCTTCCGCCGCCCCGTACCGTAATGCTGGACTAAACTCAAGTAACCTCCGGAAATCTTCCTGCCTTGTCTATAACTTACAGCGCCAGTGCCTGCGGCTGCTGAGCCGCGTGCGGATGCTGATCCGCAAAGTACACCTTCAAACGCTTCACCAAGCGCTTCCGCAGCTTGTTCTTCGGCAGCATGCCAAGGATCGCTTCGCGGATCAACTTCTCAGGCCTGGTATCAAAAAGCTTTCGCGCGGATACCTCTTTCAACCCACCAGGATAGAGGGTGTGCCAGCGGTAAACCTTCTTGTCTAATTTCTCGCCGGTCAGTTTGATTTTTCCGGCGTTGATGATAATGACGTGGTCCCCACTTATCAGAAAAGGAGCATACTGAGGAGTGTGCTTCCCTGTCAAAATGGTAGCCGCTCTCGTTGCGACGCGTCCAAGTACCTGGTCGTTTGCGTCGATAACGAACCATTTGTCTGAGGCCGCCAACTCATCGGCGGCAAGAAATCGCGTAGACGGCATGCTCAGTTCCTCTCACAATCGATCGTGCAAAAGTTTGATAGTATAGGGAGCCCATACAACATGTCAAGCAGCCCGCTCGTTGTTTTGATGGCATTAACCTCCTTTTTGATACTCCCAGGCGGCTCGATTCAGAGCATAAATCCGGATTCCGTCAGCGACCTTTTGCTTCGCGATGAAGTTGAACAGGCCGAACTCCTTCTTGACCGGCAACCCAGGACGCCGCTGACAACAGCGCTGCGGGGAGAAATAGAGTATAGAAAAGGGAATTTCGATAAAGCGGAGGCCCTGTATGACGAAGCCCTTCGCGCGGACACCAACACGGCCCGCGCTCACCTGGGGCTGGCGAAACTAGCGATTGCGAAACTCAAAGGCGACCAGGCCGTTACGGCGATAACACGGGCCATCGAACTGGATCCAAAGCTTCCCTTGTTCCGTCTCTACGCGAGCGAGGCGTACGCGGTCCAAAAGAACTACGCGGAGCAGCGCAGACACCTCGAAGAGTATGTCCGGCTGAACCCGGCGTACGATGCGGACCGGCTGGCGGAAGCCAAGGCGGGCATCGAGATGATTGATGCCTTTGCCGCCGAAGAAATCGCCCGCGTGGAAGGCCCGGAAGCCCCTTCACCCCTGCGTTTCAGGAAAACCCTGAATCTCATCTTTTCGAGCATCATGATAAATGGAAGGGGACCCTACAATTTCGCCATCGATACCGGCGCCACGCAAACCGTATTGAGCCAGAAACTCGCCACCGACCTGGGTCTCGAGCCGATTACTACAACCATAATGCATGGCATTGGCGGATCCGGAAAAATCGAGTCGAAGATGTACCGTCTCGACGAGATCGCGATCGGCGACCTGAAGATCAAGAATGTGCCCGCGGGAACATTTGGCGATCCGCTTCTTAGTCAACTTGCCGATGGAATTCTCGGAACCGCCATCCTCTCGGATTTCATAATCACCATCAATTACCCGGAAAATCAATTGGAGCTGTCCCGCACGAAGCCGGCGGCCGGCGCTTCGTCGGAGACGTTGCCTGCCTGGTACTTCAGCAATCTGCTTCTTATCCCACTTGAAGTTAACGGCTACCGGGGCAACTTCATCGTCGATACCGGCGCCGTTACGACCGTCCTCTCGCACAGCATGGCGTCGAAGTTGGGCGTGAACGAGAATACGCCGGGCGCCAGGGTCGACCTGGGAATCGTCGGCGTCGGCGGATTCGAGGGCGTCGTTCTTCGCGTGCCGAATGTGACACTCAAGACCCCGAATCGTTCGGAACAATTCGCCCAGGTGGTCTCGATCGACCTCAAGCAGATCTCCAAAATGCTGGGTACGGAGCTTTCCGGTGTGGTGGGGTACGACTTCCTTCAGGACTACCAGCTAACCCTGGATTACTACGGCACCGAAGTCCGGCTGAACAAACCGGCGAATTAAAGGCGCGATCACCCGTTCCTCTCGAACACATAAAAAGCCTGCGGCGGCAGACGGTCCAGGAGAACGAAGTCGGTAATGGAATAGCCGGCAGCGAAATAATGTTGAGCCGCAGTCCGAATGGTCTGCTGCCATCTCCGGGCGCGTTCCAAATCCGCCTGCTTTAAAACGGTCACATCACTCGGCGCCTCGAGCAGCAGGACATCATCGGTCAGGCTCAGGTTCGGTTCGTGGTCGGCGCTGTTGATTCGCGAAATACGATCCAGGTCGCGCAGGATAAGCGGCGGCTCGCCCGTTCCAAGTCTTTCTCGAACTCTTTCGGAGTTCAAATTCCATTCGGCAATGAGGCGGTCGGTGGGCAGGCCACGGTGCAGCGGGCTGCCGGACACTCCGTAAATATTGCTCTCGTACTTGCGAACCATCACTCCCAGCTTGCGGATGTTGAAGTGCCCATTAACCGCCTGGAGCGGATCGAAGGTCCAGCAGATCCTCTCGATGCTGCCGGCGAGCGCCTCTTCCCTCTGCTTCAACTTCAGCCGCCATCCGATATTCCTGTTCCGATAGCCTTCCCGGATGGCGGTCATATGAGACCACCAAAAGGACTCCCCGGCTTCCTTCGCGAGCATTGCGAACGAGAAACCGATCAAACCTTCAGGGGATTGCGCCACAAGCACACATCCGCCGAATTTGTTTGCCAGCAACAGCATTGGTAAAGTTGCAACCTGAGCGTCGTCGCCCCAGACTTTCCTCTGAAGTTCCACTGCAGCCAAATAGTCTTCAATCCCGGATGCGCGCCGGATCGCGACATCGACTTCTGTCATGACCACCAATAGAATACAAAAGCCATGGAGTTTACAAGCCGGACACCATCTGCGCCTCGATTGTCATGAGCACTGAAAGACGGAACCCGCGCAGTATCGACATTGACCTCTTTGCCACGGAACGCATTCTAAGAACAATCAACAACGAGGACGCGCAGGTCGCGGCCGCCGTTGCAGCCGTGATTTCAGACATCGCGGCTGTGGTTGAAGCGGCCGTGAAGAGTATCCGGTCTGGTGGCCGGATCATCTACGCCGGTGCGGGTACCAGCGGGCGCCTGGCTGTCCTCGACGCCGCGGAAATTCCGGCGACATTCAGTGCCCCGCCCGGATGGGTCCAGGCAGTGCTCGCAGGCGGTGCGAAAGCGTTCAACAAGGCACAGGAAGGGTCGGAAGACGACAAGCAGCAGGCAGCAGCCGACCTGAAATCCAAAAGAATCACACCAAAGGACATCGTCATCGGGGTCTCGGCCAGCGGCGCTACGCCTTACACGAAGGCCGCGCTGGATTTTGCAAAGAGCAAAGGGGCCGTAATCGCCGCGATCGTCTGTGCGCCGGCCGCGCCCATGGCGAAGGTGGCTGATATTTCGGTTTGCGTTGACGTTGGCCCGGAAGTGATCACCGGGTCCACTCGTCTCAAGGCCGGGACTGCCCAGAAAATGGTACTGAATATGATCAGCACGGCCACAATGATCCGTCTCGGCATGACCTACAGCAACTGGATGATCAATGTGGCGATGACGAATCGCAAACTACGCGGCCGCGGCATCCATATCCTCCAGGAAATCCTTGGAATAAACAAAGACGAAGCAACGCGGCTGCTTAATGCCGCAGGCGGCAAATTGAAAGTAGCTGTTGCGATGAGCGCAGTTGGCTGCAATCGCAAGGAAGCCGCAACACGGCTGGCCGAAGCCGGAGGCAATCTTCGCTCGGTGCTGGGCCATCCTGGAAGCCGCAGTGAGTAGGTCTCCATTGCTGGTGATCGACGCCGCAAGAATAGTCGACCCCCTCAGGACCTTTGCTCCAGGGCGATTAATCATCGAGGACGGCTCTGTTCGCGAGCTTGGAACACAGGACAACATCCCCGTGCCTTCGTCCGCTGAAAGGGTTGATCTTTCCGGCCTCACAGTAACGCCGGGGTTTATCGATCCTCACATCCATGGCTGTGGCGGTGTCGATGTCATGGAGGGAACATACAACTCGCTGAATGTGATCAGCACGATTCTTGCAAGGCACGGAACCACAACGTTTCTTCCGACCACCGTGTCCTCTCGCGAGGACGTACTCTCCTCCGCGCTCGAAAAGCTTGGCAGCCTCATACCTAAAGCTTTCGAGGGCGCTACGCCTGTTGGAATCCACATGGAAGGCCCGTTCATCAGCGCCGGCAAACGTGGCACTCACAAGGCGTCCAACATTGTTCCTCCAGACGTGGAAATGTTCCAGAAATGGATCCGCCTGTCGAACAGGCAAATCCGGCTTGTTACCATCGCTCCGGAACTGGATGGATTCGAGAGCATTCTCAACGTCGCGGCTCAGGCCGGCGTTACGGTTGCGATGGGCCATTCAAACGCTTCACTCGCGGAGGCGAACGCGGCGGCAGACCGTGGGGTGTGCTACGCCGTCCACACCTTCAATGCGATGCGTGAATTCACTCATCGCGAGCCCGGAATTGTGGGAACGGTACTCTCTGACGACCGCATATTCGCCGAAATCATTGCCGATGGCGTTCATGTTCATCCGGCTGTCGTCCGGACATTTGCGCGGGCGAAGGGCAAGAATCGAATCCTGTTGGCAACGGACCGAACCAGCGCCGCCGGCATGCCGGACGGCCGTTATGTCCTGGGCTCTGACACCATAAATGTAAGCGGTGGAGTTTGCCGCGACTCGGAAGGCCGGCTTGCGGGTAGCACCCTCACTCAGGAAGTCGCTCTTAGGAACATGGTCGCCTGGACAGACCTGTCGTTCGAAGATTCCTTGATTGGGCTTACGCTCAATCCTGCGAGAGCGCTTAAACTGGAAAAGAAAGGCGCGCTGGAACCGGGCTTCGACGCGGATGTCGTCGCCCTCGACGAACACTTCAGGGTCATCCGGACGTATGTGGGTGGCAGGTTGGTATGGACAAACTCAAAATAACGGCCGGCCGGCCTCTGGCTGGCACCGTACGGATCAGCGGGGCCAAAAACTCCGCTCTCCCTGCCATGGCCGCGTCATTGCTTACCGCGGACGAAGTCGTCCTGGAAAACCTTCCGTTCGTCAACGACATCTTTACCATGCGGCGATTGCTGCGGGAACTCGGTGTCAGCGTCGAGTTCGAAGCGGACCACGCCGCTCGATTGCGTGCACCGAAGATTCACTCTCACGAAGCGCCTTACGACCTTGTCAAGACGATGCGCGCATCCGTCCTGGTCCTGGGTCCGCTTCTCGCCCGCACGGGCCGGGCGCGCGTTTCACTTCCGGGTGGATGCGCAATTGGAGCGCGGCCGATCAATCTGCACATCAAGGCCCTGGAGAAGCTCGGGGCCGAGGTGAAAACCGAACATGGATACGTCGAAGCCACGGCCCCGGCGCTGGCCGGAGCGGAAATCCTGTTCGACAAGATCACGGTTACCGGAACCGAAAACCTGATGATGGCCGCGGTACTGGCTCAGGGACGGACGGTTCTCGAGAATGCGGCCCGCGAACCCGAGGTTGTCGATCTTGCCGAACTGCTGAACAAAATGGGAGCGAAAATTGAGGGCGCCGGCACACAGACCATCGTCATTGAAGGCGTGCGGGAACTCGGCGGAACCACGCATCGCATTATTCCCGACCGGATTGAGACAGGAACCTTCCTCGTCGCCGCGGCGATCACGGGCGGCGAACTAATCCTGGCCGACGCAAACCCGGGGCATCTTTCAGCCGTGATCGACAAGTTGCGCGATGCAGGAGTCGCAATTGAGGCCGGCAACGGCAAAATACGCGTTCGCGGCAACGGCGATTTGAAGGCTGTCGATGTGATTACGAAGGAGTATCCGGGATTTGCCACGGACATGCAGGCTCAGTACATGACGCTGATGACCCAGGCGGCCGGCACTTCGGTCATCACTGAGAACATTTTCGAAAATCGTTTCATGCACGCCAGCGAACTCATGCGGATGGGCGCGAACATCCGGCTCGACGGGTCTCGCGCCATCGTCACCGGAAAAACCCCGCTGTCGGGCGCAAACGTCATAGCGTCCGATCTGCGTGCCAGCGCCTCATTGATTCTTGCAGCCCTTGTGGCGGAGGGTACTACGGTCATCGACCGCGTCTACCATCTCGATCGCGGATACGAAAAAATCGAGGAAAAACTTCGGTCGGCCGGAGCGGAGATCGAGCGCCTCAAGTGATGCAGTGATATGCTGAAAAACGACTATTTGATTGACCGCAAGTCCTGACTGTATTTAGATTTATCCCGCTTCACGGTTGGCGGACGCAACGCCGGAGCCGGCTGCGTTCCGTACTTCATCTTCCGAAGTCATAAGGATAAGACCATGCCGCTAGCGCCCGGGACGATGCTCAACCACTATACGATCCTGGCCGTCCTTGGCAAGGGAGGCATGGGAGAGGTATGGCGTGCGCGGGACACGAAGCTCGGCCGTGAGGTAGCGATCAAGACGCTGCCGGCGGAATTCGCGCGGGACCCGGAGCGCATTGCCCGGTTTGAACGGGAAGCCAAACTCCTCGCCTCACTCAACCACCCGAACATTGCCGCGATCTACGGGTTTGAAGAGGACAAGGGAACGCACTTCCTCGTCATGGAACTCGTGGAAGGCGGCACGCTCGCCGAGCGCTTACACCGGGGCGCGATTCCTGTTGAGGAATGTCTGAAACTCGCGCTTCAAATCACCGAAGCCCTCGAAGCGGCTCACGAACGCCCCATCGTCCATCGAGATCTTAAGCCGGCCAATACGAAAATTACGCCCGAGGGCCGCGTCAAAGTGCTCGACTTCGGTCTGGCCAAGGCCTTTGCAGGCGAACAGGCGGACGTCAGCTTATCGAATTCACCCACGCTGAGCATGGCGGCGACACAGCAGGGTGTGATCCTCGGCACCGCGGCTTATATGTCGCCCGAACAGGCGCGTGGCGAGACCGTGGACAAAAGAGCCGACATTTGGGCATTTGGCTGCGTCCTGTTCGAAATGTTGACCGGGCGCGCGGCGTTTAGCGGAAAGACCGTGTCGGATATTCTGGCCGGCGTGCTGCGCGCGGATCCCGAATGGAAAGCCCTGCCGCCGGCCCTTCATCCTCGAATCCGCTTTCTTCTCGAGCGGTGTCTGGAGAAGGAAGCCAGAGACCGGTACCAGGGAATCGCCGACGCGCGCGTCGAGATTCAGAGAGTCCTGGCCGATCCAAATGGCGTACTGACGCAGCCGGTTGCTGGAGTTGTTCAGGTGTCAACGCGCTCCAGGTTGCCGTGGGTCGCCGCCCTGGTTGCCGCGACCGCCTCGATTGCCGGGTTTGCGGCCTGGAACCTGAGGCTGGAAGTGATTGACGCACCCCGTCCCGTGAGCCGCTTTTCTTACGTCCTGCCTGAAGGGCAGCAATTCACAAACGCCGCGCGTCAGGTTGTAGCCGTTTCGCCGGACGGCTCCAGAATGGTTTATGTGGCCAATCAGCGGCTGTTCCTCAGAGCGATGGACACTCTGGAATCGACCCCGATCCCGGGAACGGACGAAAGTCCGACGGGCCCGTTTTTCTCACCGGATGGTCAGTGGGTTGGCTACTTTTCCTCGCGGGACAATAAGCTTAAGAAAATTGCCCTGACCGGTGGCGCGGCGGTGACTCTCTGCGATGCCGTGAATCCCAACGGCGCTCCGAGTTGGGGCGCCGATGACACTATCGTGTTCGGCCAACCCAACGGGATCATGCGCGTTTCCGCTAACGGGGGGACGCCCGAAATGCTGATTGCGGGCTCGGCCGCGGGGAATCCGCAAATTCTTCCCGGCGGAAAATACGTTTTGTTCCAAGGGGCAAGAAACGAGATTGTGGTCCAGCCGCTTGAATCCGGGGAGCCGAAGGTGCTACTCGTGGGCCAGCGTGCCCAGTATATTCCGACCGGGCACCTGATTTACGGATTGGAAGGTGTGCTTTTCGCCGTCCGGTTTGACGCGGCGAAGCTCGAAGTCGTGGGCGGCCCCGTTCCGCTTGTCGAAGGTGTTCGGACGGACGGAGGGCCCCACCAATATGCTGTTTCCGACTCCGGCGCGCTCGTTTACGTTCCAGGCTCGGCGGCCCAACGCACACTGGTCTGGGTAGACCGAAACGGCATCGCCAGACCGATCGAAACCATTCCACCGGGAAACTACTCGGGACCGCGACTCTCTCCCGATGGAAAGCGCGTCGCCATTATGGCCGATGGGGACGTGTGGATTTACGACATGGACAGCGGCCGGCGGAGCCGCGTTACCTCTGACGGGAAGAGTGAGATCTACGTCGAGTGGGATCCCGCGGGCACTCGGGTTGCGTACTCTTCTCGGAGGGATGAAGAATCCGTCAACGTATGGATCCAGCCGTCCGATGGGAGTGGCCAGGCGGAGCAATTGACGGATCTCGATGGAAACGTCGACCTCGACTCCTGGTCGCCCGACGGCCGAGTGCTGGCGGTTCATCATCATCCCCGGCAGGGAACCCAGGACATTCTCATGGTCCCGCTGGCCGAAGCCAACCGAAAGCCCGAGCCTTTTCTTGTGAGAGGTTTCGTAGACGAGGGCTCGACCTTCTCTCCGGACGGACGATACATCGCATACGTGTCCACTGAGACGGGACAGAACGAAGTCCAGATCCGGCCCTACCCCGGCCCTGGCGGTCAAGTGACCGTTTCAGTTGGTGGAGGATCCAAGCCGATGTGGTCGCGAAACGGCGAGTTATTTTACCGGAGCCTTGCCGGAGACCGGATGATGTCGGTTTCTGTCACCACCCAACCGGCGCTGACAGTCGGTCCGCCCCGGGTAGTCTTCCAGGAACGTTATCCGACCGCCGCGCCATTCAAGGCAGACTACGACGTGACCGGCGATGGAAAGCGGTTCCTGATGGTGGCGGATGGAACAACTCCAGCCGCCGCCAGGATCAACATTGTCCTGAACTGGTTCGAGGAACTGAAGGCCCGGCTGCCGGTCCCGCGGGACTAGCCACTGAAATGGACACCTTCGATACCATGATGCGGCGCTGCGGTGGAGACGCCCTCCGGGCTGCCCGTCAGTTTTTTATGAAAGAGGATCCCGTACATCAGAGCTTGAGGGCGATCGCTCAACGTTTGGGCGACCTGAAAATTCCTCACTGCATTGCGGGGGGCATGGCCCTGCTCGTTCATGGTGGTACGATTCGATGACGCTGAACGCAGGCGGCCCCACTTCGTTCCGGTGCGGTAAGTACTCCCAGGTGTTGTGGACATGAAAAGAGCGCTCTGGGTTATTGCGTGGACTGCTTTGGGAGCCGTGTGTGGAATCGCGCAAAACACGTTTTACTATCCCCATATCGCGGACGGCAAACACGACGAAAACTACTTCTGGCGCACCACAATCTACCTCAGCAACAACGCGGCCGGCGGCGCGGCCGTAGACGGAACAATCACGTTCACAAAAACAACTGGAGTTCCATTCGAATTATCGTTTACCGACCAGAACGGGGCGCCGGCCGGAAGCGGCGCCACGATTAGTTTCAGCATTCCTGCAGGCCAGACACGGCGGTACGTGTCCGCTGGAAATAAAACTCCACTAACCTCTGGATTTGCGACGGTCCGGGCCAGCGGAAGTTTAGGCGGGACGGCTATCTTTTCCTATGTCCGTACTAACGGCCAACTCATCAGTGAAGCGGGAGTCCCTGCTTCAACCCTCGCGCCGGAGCAGGCTGTCGTCGTCGACATTTCCGATCTGGCTGAAGGTGGCCGCTTCGACACCGGGATCGCCCTTGCAAATCCCGGCACAACAGACGCTTCGGTTTCCCTGCAGTTGATCAACAGCGATGGACAGACCGTGGCATCCAGCACGCGCCAACTGCCTGCCGGCCGGCAGGAATCGATGTTTATCGGCGCCGGATTGTTCATACCTGCGCCCCCGCCGCTCATCGGCGCCTTGAAGATCATCAGCAATACACCGCTGGCCGTCACTGCATTGCGCACGGATCCAACCTACCAGCTCTACACGACTCTTCCACCATCAATCCTGGCCCCGGGCGCCTCAGGACAATCACCGGCAGAGCGTTACGTTACCGTGGCGTTTTGGCAAGACTCCATGTGCTCGGGAGAACCGACCGGCACGACGGCCTTTCCCGTCCACTTTGGCGATACCCAGTGCTTCTCGTGGCCGGGGCGATCGGGCGAAAACTCGGCCAGCCGTTTTTCCTGCGGGGATCAGAGCTTCAGCTACACGCAATGGACGACGCTGACGTGCAGCAATGGACAGGTCCCTCAGGGAACGCGGAAATCAGTGACCACGACCGGATGCACCCAAGGCGTTCCACCGACGCAATATGCGCGCATCCTGGATTTCAGCGGCTGTGCCGTTGTAACGCCCTGACGCAATTCTCGAAAACCAGCAGCGAACTTAAAAGACAAGGAAGCGCGATGACGGCTAACTTAGCTAAGTCCGGAAAGGTGCGGATGACCAGTTGGAGATCAGGGCTATGTGGCCGGTTCGTGACGTCTTGCGGAAGTAAATGTCATCGGCGGTGAGCATTGTGCCGGAGCGGTTTATCGCGACGGCATGGTATACAGCGTCGTAAAAAGTAACTTTGAACTTCCTCATCAACTCGAAAGCTTTTGCGTAAGTTGTGGCATTGCTTTCTTCTTCGAAGCGGTAGTCGACTAGAATCTGCATCAACTCTCCCGCCAGCGAAGGCTGTTTCATCCCGAGGATGTTTCCGATAGACAATTTGTCGGCGATCATGGGGATGAGGCGGTTCTCCCTGTAAAGTTGTCAATTTTGCTGGCCCGACCTTGTGGGCGCGGGGCTTCAGCCCCGTGCCAGAATCAAACAAGAAATCTTCTGGAACTTGGCACGGGGCT
>CAMBFR010000014.1 GCA_945865815.1 Candidatus Sulfopaludibacter sp. SbA3 | reverse complement strand
GATCGCGACCTGGCCGTCGAAACCGAACAGGGAATCCTCCTCACGCCATACGACCCGGAAACCGAGAAGGCCTTGAAAGCCGCGGCAAAGGCCGCAAAAAAGTACCGCTCCGCCCTTCGCGAACTCGCAAAGTGATCCGTGCCAGCGCGCCGTAAAGAGCCTCGGTGGTTGAGCCGGCTGGTCATTGATTCCATTCACATCGAACAACTCAAGGAACACGGCGGCCTGCCGGGAGTCCGCGACGAGAATGCTCTGGAGGCGGCGCTGGCACGCGCCCGCAACAAATGGGTCTATGGGGAGGAGCGAGACCTCAACGTCCTGGCTGCTGCTTACGGCTTCGGTCTTGTGACGGGTCACCCTTATTGCGATGGCAACAAGCGAGTCGGATTTCTTGCCGTCGTAACGTTTCTTGGAATCAACGGATGTGACTTCGGTGCCACCGATTCTGAGGTCGTGACCGAAATACTGAAACTTGCAGGAGGTCAGCTTTCCGAAGAACAGCTTGCCGATTGGATTCGAAATAATTCGGGGTCTGACGGGTGAATTCCCATTTTCTTCCAGGAAAGTGGGAATTCACCCGTCAGACCCCGAATTATTTTCACCGTGCGAGCGGATTTGGACGCAGTTGAATCTTAACCGCCCTTGCCCGGTTCGCTATTCCGCCTTCGAGGTGGAAATTGGTTCTGCTGCCGTAGGTCGACCACAAGGCCTTGCCTTTCCAGCCCGCGTTCGGATCATCGATGCGTCCATCGACATTCTTGGCGAAGAAGCCCATCGGGTAGGGGACCGTGAAGTTGATGAGCTTGCCGTCGACGAGAGCAAGTATCGAGCTGTTGAGGTTGCCCATGGCGATCGGAACGTTGCGGCCGAGGCCGAATGTGTCGTACCAATCCACCCAGGTGTAGTAGCTCGCCTCCGCGCTCCCGGCATCGGGCACGTCTTTCAATTGAGGTCCGGGTAGCTGGTAAAACGTCCAGCCCTCGGCGCAGTGCCGGCCTGTTGCGGTGGGTCCATTACGGACCTTGCATTTGCGCCGATCGAAGCTTGCCAGGTGCCCGCTCGCCAACGATACCCAATACACGCCGTCGCGGCCAATGTCTCCGCCGCGTGGTCCGAAGCCTGGAAGCGGCGGCTCGTAGATTTCCGTGAGCGCCGTGTGTGTCGGATCGGCGCCGGGCACGACTCGAACGATGGAACCCGGATATCCCAGCACGGTTCCCCAGACGGAGCCGTCCGACGGATTCACGGCAACCGCGTAAGTATTAACGAGAACCCGCTTGTCTTTTGCGCGGTCGACCGGCTGATCGGGTTCCACGTATGCATCGCGCCTGCCGTTGCCATTGGTGTCGAGGATGAACGGCGTCCATCCCTGCGATTTCACCTCATCGCCGGTCTCCTCGAACATCTTCCTGTTCAACCAGCCGATAACCCCGGGGCCGACCACGCCCGCGCTTGTCCACAAAGTTTGATTCGCGTCCGCGGCAAAGTTCAGATGATGCGTCGGGAAGCACGTGGAGATCAGCGTGAATTTTCCGGTTGCCGGATCGTACATCGAGAGATGCCGGCCGGATTCCGCGATCGGGAACGCCTTTGCCGAGGGGTGATCCGAGCCTTCCTTGCAGAAGTCCGGATTTGCGGGAATGCGAATGCGCGGCGTGAACCAGACTCTGCCTCTCTCGTCGAACATCGGATTGTGATTGATCGTCTGGTTATCCCAGATCGGCTCAGGTCCCCAGAAGGGCGACGGTCCTATCGGGTTGCTCTTCACGTTCGGAGTGTTCGGATCGCGGACCGGATGCTTCACTTCGCTCGCGGTGTTCGTCCGGGGGTCGAGGACCGGGACGAAATCCGTGCTGTCTTCGGGCGAACCGTAGATTTTGCCGTTGGCGTTCACTCGCGGATTACGGCGATCCGTTGCGACGGCGTCGTGCAGATAGGAAGTCGGCTTGCCCCAGTCCCACATCGAAATCACGACGTTGCGCTCGATGCCTTGAGGACGGCTGGGTTTGGCGAACGGCAACTCGCCGGTGGCGATGCGGTCCGTCCAGTCTGCGAAATGCTTCAGCGCGATTTCGGTGTCGAGCCGCGTGATGTCGCGCGCCATGAGATTCATCGAACTGCCGGCCTGAAGACGCTTTCGCCACGCTTCAATCGAGTTCGGGAATACGCCGAGCTCCGGGCGAAGCGTGCGCATTCCCGGCGTACCGAGCGGGTGGCACGACTGGCAGGCGCCGCTCTTCACGATGTTCAGCCATTCGCCCTGGCTTTTGATCTTCGGCAAGGGGAACTCGCTTTTGGACGGCACCCTCAACATCGAAAACCAGTAGACCGGCGGATAGTATTCCGCAGCCGCCGCAGCCGAAGGCGCAGCCACTGCCCGCAGGTTGAGAGTGTTTCCCGGCGCGGTTTGGACTTTGGGCGAGTCGACGAGCCCGTAGCCGCGCACCCAGACGTTGTAGTTCGCTTTGGGAAGCTCGGGAATCACATAACGCCCTCGATCGTCTGTAACGACGATCTTTGCGAATTGCGTCGGAAGATCCGTGGTTTCCGCAATCACCCACACTCCGGCCTCCGGACCGCTCGGTCCCGTAACGACACCGCTGAGATCGCTCCCTGCCACGGCGGCATTCTGTTGCGCCTGTGTTCGCGTTGGTTGGAAACTCAAAAGGGCCGCGATAGCGATCGTCGACACGCATAGGTAAAAGGCCGTGCGGTGCAACATGGATTCTCCTCTTGTGGGATATGAGTTGGCGCAGATCTTATCACTGCCCGGCGGCTGCTGTTTACACTACAATGCCCACTCACCGGAGGAAACGAATGCGAATTGCCATGTTCCTGTTCATCTGGCTCCGAAGACTCCCGGCGCTGTTCATTGGCTACTTCGCCCTCTTCATGCTGATCTGCCTGTTTGTTATGGGATTGTTTTTGCAGGTGGAAGACGTGACACGGATCACGAGGCTGCTGCTGGGTTTGCTGCAGATCCCGGAGGTGGTGCTGCAGTTGCAGATCATCGCATTGGCGTCGAACGGCGTGGTCATGGTGCTGCTTCTCGGGGTCGCAACGCTCATCAGCTACAACCTCAGCGTGTTCCTTTATCGAAAGTCGCGTGGTAGACCGAAAGTCACTGTGTCGGAGCCGTTGACACCGGCGCCGGGCAAAGGGACAAAGCTGGATCGTTTCAAGAAAATCGGAATCATCCTGGCCGGCGGTGGAGCGAAAGGCGCGTATCAGGCGGGCGCGATGAAGGCGATCCATGAATTTCTGGAGGAGAACAACGCACTCGATAAAGTGAAGATGATCGCGGGCACTTCGATCGGGTCCTGGAATTCGATGTTCTGGCTTGCGGATCTCGTCAAGGCCCGGGATGGCCAGCCGAGCGTGCATGAGCAGTGGTGGAGGTCGATCAGCATCAAGCGGCTCGTCGAGTTCGATTATTACTTTCCCCTCTACAAGAACTCGTTCCTCCTCCCCACGCCCTGGAAGGAGGGGTTCGAACAGATATTCGTCGAGGATGGCAAGGTGCACAAACACCTGTCCCGGTTGTTTAACGCGGCAAAACAGGAGTCGGCGCGCCCGATTCATTTTTATTTCACTCGCTCGAATGTGGAGTTGGGCCGGGTGGAGTTTTCAACGAATCGTTCCGATCTCGACAGTTTGTACCGGCCCGCCTTCGGCCGGAGCGGCAAAGCTCAGCAGAAACTGGTCGTTGAACCCGACAGGTACGAATTAATCGGCGGCGCCGACACTGAATCCGCAATTCGCAAGATGTGCCGCGGCGTTTTTGCTTCCATGGACCTGCCGCCCCTGTTTCCATACATCACCGTGAAGGTGGACCGCACGGAGTGGTTCGAAGATGGAGGAGTTGTCGACAATCTGCCGGTGTGGTTCGGGACGCAGCTTGAAGAGTGCGATCTGCTTTTCATTCTCCCGCTGAATGCATCATTCGCCGAGCCGGTCAATCACACATCCATCACGAAGAGATTGTTCCGCGTCATGGATGTGCGGCAGGGCGCGCTCGAGCGGAACTCGCTGAAGCTGACATATCTGTATAACGAGTTGGCTGCGGCCAAAAGAAGCATGTCGAAGCCGGCTCCGGGTTCCGATATACAGTCGGCGACCGCGGAACGAGTGCTGGAGAGGGTTCATACGCCGGTGTCCGTTTTCGCGATCTGCCCCGATCAGCCGCTGACCATTGGTACCGCCGAGTTGTGGAAGAACCGCGAGGCCGGCGACGCTTTCGAATTGATGTACGCCGAAACGAAATACGAACTTAAAGAGAAGTTCGAAGAGCTGACGCAAACCGACTGGATCCGCCTCGTGCTGGTCCGTCCGCAGGGCGAGCGCGTTTACGTGGATAATTTCTGATGGCAACAACAATAGATGATGCAGCTTCCCAGTTGATTGCCGCCCGGCGTGAAGCGCGGCAAATCGAGCGGCTCCCGGAATCGTGCCGGCCGGCAACCGTGGACGACGCGCTCCTGGTTCAGCGCCGGATTCTGGAATTGTCCGGCGAGAAAATCGGCGGCTGGAAGTGCTCGTTGCCGAAGGGCGAGAACCTGATGCTGGCGCCCCTGCCGGGGTCGACTATCTCCAGGGGCCCCTTCTGTCCGGTTGCAGCCCTGAAGGCGGAGGCTCGAATCGAGCCGGAGGTCGCTTTCATTATGGGGCGTGATCTTCCACCGCGCGACACCGCCTATGCGGAACACGAAGTTCGTGATGCGATCTCCGAAACACGCCTCGTGCTCGAACTCATCCGCTCCCGGTACGTCGATCCCCATGCGATTCCATTCCCGGAGTTCCTCGCCGACAGCCTCAGCCACCTCGGACTCTTTGCCGGCCCGGTGCTTCAGAATCCGTTCGATTGCGAACTCGGCGCCATCCCGTTCACAGTGGGCACGAAGTCCGGGACGATACTGACGCGCGAAGGCCGCCATCCTAATGAGCATCCGTTGCGCCCGCTTGTCTGGCTCGCCAATTTTCTATCAAGCCGCGGCGAAACGCTGAAGGCCGCCGCGATCGTAACCACAGGGTCCTACGCGGGCGTCCTTACCGTACCGTCCGGGATTCCGCTCACGATTGAATATGGAAATCTCGGGAAGCTTTCAGTAGCTTTCTTGCCGAAGTAAAGGTCCTGGGCTTGCCGCTCAACGGATCGATGAACGCCAGCCGTGTTGCGAGAAGTTGGAGTGGTGTGTCTGAGATTTCGCTGATTCGTGGATAGACCGGGTCGCCTGCGATCGGAAATCCGATCGACATCATATGAACCCGAAGCTGGTGCTTTCTCCCTGTTTGCGGCCTCAGCCGGAACAGGCCGAGGCCGCCCTGTACACCGAGCAGTTCAATTTCGGTGACCGCATTGACGGGTCCGTCGACGATTCGCTGCGTATACCAGGGATCGCCCGCTTCCATCCGGTTTTCCACGCGCCACTGTTTTGTTTCTCGTAACCAGGCGCGATCGTCAATGTGAGCAACAGCAAGGTATTCGCGATCGATGTTGCCTTCGGCGAAAAGCTGATGGTAGATCCCGCGCGAAGCCGGGTTGACGGCAAAAAGAACAATTCCTGCCGTGTTGCGATCGAGCCGGTGCATTGGGGCAAGCGCCTTCACTCCGGTGCTTTTCTGCAGACGAACCAGGAGCGAGCGTTCGAGATATTCCCCGGCAGGCGTTACCGGCATCCCATGCGGCTTGTCGGCAACCAGGATCTCGCCGTCCTGATAAACGATCTCTTCCTGTTCGATGGAATCGGGCTCCGATGGAACCTCCCTGTCGTAGCAGATCGTGATGCCGTGGCAGTATGGAGAACCCTCGCTCAATATCGCTCCATCGCTTGTTGTGACCACCCCGCGCGCGACACGCTCACGCCAGGTCCCGGGAGGAATCTGCGGAAAGTGTGCGATCAAATGCGCGAGTATGGTGGCCGGCGCCGGTTCGATTTTGGGGAGATAGAGACGAGACATAATCATTTCTCCAAAATTCCCCTCCTGTCTTAGGAGGGGTGGCTGCGCCGAAGGCGCAGACGGGGTGGTACGGAACGGCGCGAAGCCACCTTATGGTGCGCTTCGCGAACATCTATAACACCACCCCGCCGTTCGCTGAAAGACGCGCGAACGGCACCCCTCCTAATCCAGGAGGGGAGTTTTGTGCGAACGGTTAGAATATAGCCCAATGAGCATCAGACAGGCTCCTTCATTCATTTACGGAACGGCATGGAAGAAAGACGCCACCACGGAACTGGTCCGGTCGGCCGTAAGCGCCGGCTTCAGGGCGATCGATACCGCCAACCAGCCCAGACACTATTCGGAACCGCTCGTGGGCGAGGCCCTCGGCGCACTGGCTGACAATGGGGTTCCTCGCGAGAGCCTCTTCATTCAGACGAAATTTACGCCGATCGGCGGCCACGACAATCGCGTGCCTTATGACCCGCAGATGGATCTGACAACCCAGGTCCGCCAGTCCTTCGAGTCGTCCCTGAAGCATCTGAAGACCGACCGCGTGGATTCTTATCTTCTGCATGGTCCTTATTCGCATCCCGGACTCGGAGACGAGGACTGGGAAGTGTGGGCAGCTATCGAGGAGATTCACGCGTCGGGCCGCGCCGGCATGATCGGCATCAGCAACGTCAACGCCTGGCAGCTTGCGGAGTTGATAGGGAAGGCGGGCGTGAAGCCCATGGCCGTGCAGAACCGCTGCTTCGCGAACAAGGGCTGGGACCGGGAAGTTCGGGGCATCTGCCGGGCCAACGGAATCATGTACCAGGGATTCTCACTCCTGACGGCGAATCCAGGCGTGATGCACCATCCGGAAGTGAGTGCCATCGCCCACAGGCTCGGCGTGCAACCGGCGCAGGTCATTTTTCGCTTTGCCATGCAGGTGGGAATGGCGCCGCTGACAGGAACCACGAATCTGCAGCACATGACCGAGGACCTCAAGGCGAACACGATCACGCTCACGGCGGGTGAAGTGAGCTTCATCGAGTCCATTGGAGACTGCTGATGCTGAACATCGGCTCGCTCAAAATCAAAATGCCGGCCATCCAGGCGGCGCTTTCCGGCTTTTCCGACCGGCCGATGCGAGTTGTTGCGCGCCGGTACGGCGCGGAATTTGCGATGGCCGAGGTTGTGCTCGATGAGTTTGTAACGCGAACGGGAAAGCTTCGGGACCGACTGTTCCGGATCGGCGAAGACGACCACCCCATTGGAGGACAGCTTATGGGAAGCCGCCCCGAGCAGTTCGGGGAAGCGGCCAGTGACCTGGTGGAGGGCGGCTACGATCTGGTCGACATCAATTTTGGATGTCCGGTGAAGAAGGTGCTCGGCCGCTGCCGCGGCGGATTCCTGCTGAGCGAGCCCGAAAACGCTCTCGCAATCGTGAAGTCGGTGATCAATGCGGTCGGCGGCAGGCGTCCTGTCACGCTCAAGATGCGGCGCGGCTTCGACGATTCGGCGGACAGCGAGAGGAACTTCTTCGCGATACTTGATGGCGCGTTCTCCCTGGGCGCCGCGGCAGTCACCGTTCACGGACGTACGGTCAAGCAGAGGTATATCGGGCCATCGAACTGGGAGTTCCTCGCCCGGGTAAAACGCCATGTGGGAGCGCGCACGATTCTCGGCAGCGGTGATTTATTTACTGCGTCCGCTGTGGTTCGAATGATGGGCGAAACCGGCGTCGATGGCGTGACCGTTGCCCGCGGCGCGATCGGAAACCCGTTCATCTTTCGCGAGTGCCGCGCGTTGCTGGAGGGCTGCCCGATTGCTCCGCCGTCGGTGGCAGAACAGCGTGAGGCGATCGAATTTCATTTCGCCGAGACGCTGAGGCTCTATGACTCGGTTCGCGCCGGCGCGATCTTTCGGAAATTCGGCATTGCCTACGCCGATCTCCATCCGCTGCGCGCCGACGTGCGGCAGGCATTTATCGATACGAAGGATACCGAATCGCTCCGCGGCGTGCTGGACCTGTGGTACGACGATCGGCGGGAATGGCCCGCCGTGACCCCTCGGGAGGGCCTGAGGGATCTTATTGCTGCCGGAGCCGTTCTGCCTGTGGGCGCGGGGCTTTAGCCCGGCACCCACAGCTACAATCTGCAAAAAGACTTGCCTGCTTCAATCGGGAGTTCTCATACTGACGCCATGGGACACATTTCTGTTTCCGACGCGCTTTCCAATCCCTCCGCTCACATCGGCCTGCATGGAATCATCAAGGGCTGGGTTCGCACTCGCCGAGATTCCAAGGCAGGCATGAGTTTCGTTCATGTCGGTGACGGCTCGTGCTTCGATCCGCTGCAGGTGGTGGCGCCAAGGGAACTCCCGAACTACGACAGCGAAGTGATCAAGTTGACCGCGGGATGCTCGGTGGAGTGCGAGGGCGAGTTCGTGAAGAGCGAGGGCAAGGGCCAGACTCTTGAACTCCGCGCCTCGTCGGTGAAGGTGCTCGGTTTCGTGGACGATCCCGATACTTATCCGGTTCAGGCCAAGCAGCACACCTTCGAGTACCTGCGGACCGTGGCCCATCTGCGCGTTCGCACCAATACCTTCGGCGCGGTGGCGCGTGTGCGTCACTGCCTTTCAATGGCGGTCCATCGCTATTTTCATGAGCACGGATTCCTGTGGGTGCATACGCCGATCATCACAGCCAACGACTGCGAAGGCGCGGGCGAAATGTTTCGTGTGAGCACGCTCGATCTGTTGAACCCCCCGCGCAATCCGGCCGGCGGCGTGGATTTCAGCCAGGACTTCTTTGGCCGTGAAGCACACCTTACGGTCTCGGGCCAGCTCAACGTCGAGACTTACTGCCATGCATTGTCGAAGGTTTACACGTTTGGTCCCACGTTTCGCGCCGAGAACAGCAACACATCGCGCCACCTTGCCGAGTTCTGGATGATCGAGCCCGAGATTGCATTTGCCGATCTCAGCGACAACGCGGACCTCGCAGAGGACTTCCTGAAGTACCTGTTCAGGACCGTGCTCAACGAACGCAGCGACGATATGCGCTTTTTCGCGGAGCGCATCGATAAGACCTGCATCGACCGGCTGGAAAAATTCGTTTCGTCAAGCTTCGAGCGCATGACCTATACCGATGCGATCGCGGCGCTCGAAAAGGCTGTGGCCAAGGGCCGGAAATTTGAGTTTCCGGTGAAATGGGGCATCGACATGCAGAGCGAACACGAGCGTTACCTGACCGAGGAGTTGGTGGGCCGTCCTGTGGTGGTGATGAACTATCCCCGAGACATCAAAGCTTTTTATATGCGCCTCAACGACGACGGCAAGACTGTTGCCGCGATGGACGTGCTCGCTCCGGGAATAGGCGAGATCATTGGCGGCAGCCAACGCGAGGAACGCCTCGACGTCCTGGATCAGCGTCTCGAGGAGAAGGAACTCCGAAAGGAGGATTATTGGTGGTATCGCGACCTGCGCCGGTATGGCACCGTGCCGCACGCCGGCTTCGGACTTGGCTTCGAGCGCACCATCATCTATGCCACCGGTATGGGCAACATCCGGGACGTCATCGCGTTCCCGCGCACTCCGAAGAACGCCGAGTTCTAACCGTCTTCTCATGCCGCCCGTCTAAAGCCGCTGAAGTTCCGCATCACCTTAAGGAGAGACGCTTTGAAAAACGTGAAATCGAACAGGACGCCTGCCGATCCTCTTTCACCTGTCTGGTGTTCCCGCTGCTCGATTCGAATCGCGCCGTATGATCGGCGAACCGTGAAGAGTGGTAAGACCTATCATCCAACCTGTTATTCAAAAATCGCCGGTTCCCGCTCAAACGCTTGACTTAAAATGGGAAGGTAAGTGTTAATGAGAGTCCAGCTGGAGGAGCGCGATGAGAAAATATACGATTGCAGTATTCGCCATAACGTTTGCCGTAATCTTCACGGTAGTCCCCGTACTGGCGCACCATTCCTTTGCGGCCGAGTACGACGGAAACAAGCCGTTCACGTTGAAGGGGAAGGTTACGAAGTTTGAATGGCAGAATCCCCACGTCTATTACTACGTCGATGTGACGGACGCCGCCGGCAAGGTGACAAATTGGGCCGTCGAAGGAGCTGCTCCGAACGGCCTGTATCGGCTCGGCTGGAGAAAAGACTCTCTCAAGGTTGGCGACCTGATTACCGTCGAAGGCTTCCTCGCCAAGAACGGCGCGGCCCACATGAGCGGCAGAACCGTTACAATGGCAGACGGCAAGAGTGTCTTGAGTGGCTTCGGGGATGGCGGCCCGAACGATCGTTACAGATAGACCTCCGCGCGGCTTCCATGCAGATTCAGTTGAGCAGTCCAATGCGAAGGGAAATGACTGCGGAACTGATGCGGCGCATTGAGCGTTCCCTCCGGGAATTTCCCGAGTTATCCAATCAGACGATCACCATCGGCGTGAACAGGTCCGCGGCACTGCATGGCAGCGCGGAAGCGAGAAACATGACGATACGGGTGAACCCGCGGCTCAAGGGCGGTGTCACCTATGCAACGATCGGCCACGAACTCACCCATCTGCTGCAGAAGCCCGGCCTGGGCATTGTGCCGTACGGAGAGGAGCAGTGCGATATCTGGACGCTGGCGCGCAGCGACCTGTTTCTCGACGACCGGCCGTTCTACCTTTGTTCTCATTTGTGGAAAAAGAAGAACTGGCCGGCGCACGCCAACGCCGTTCGATCGCTGTGTGTGGAGGCGATCCGGGTCCGGCAGACGAACCGTCAGTACAAGGTGTGGCTTGAACAGGCTATCGAGAAGTTAATTCAAGGCTGACCTGTCGGGTTGATGAAAACGAAATGGGCCGAAAACGGTTGCGGGAGAACCTGGGCGAGAACTAAAACTCAGGGATGCCGCAACGACAACTGCCAATATTTCCCGCCGGGGTAGAGATCGGTCCCAGGCGAGGAACACAGCCGAGCTACAACTGACGCTCTTCCAGTTGGATTCCCTTCAGACCCCATCCGGTTCCGTTCATGCGATACAGCCGCGGATTGAGGGCGAGCCCCACCAGGTAAACCAGCCGCCTCAGGACGCGGTGCGGACCGAATGATGCTTCGTCCCAGCGCCGGAACTGCCAGTAGACCTTCAGCGCTCGAAGCGCTACCTCCCAGGCCAGGCGTCGTCGTCGGGGAAAGAACAGGCTTCGGAAAGAGGCGGAACCCGAAAGCAGGGCCGCCCGATAGAGGTAGTCCGTGTAGGAAGGACAGCCGATCTCTCCAAGATTGCGATACCGTCGCCTGGGCAGGTCAAACAGGAGGCGCGCCAGAAAGCGCACGTGGTCGCCGAGGTGTTCCGAGCTTTCGCCAAGACGCCGGTGCACCTTGTCGATCTCACGGATCAGCCGGCCCTCAAACAAGGTGAAGACTCCCGGAAGGGGTTCCTCGGCAATATTCAGGGTGGTCATGGTCCCGTGCGCGGCCTTGTACACGCAATGAGTACGCGGCAAAACCTCCTGCTGCAGTCCCACGTTGGCCATGGCGTGGAGCGCGAGACCATCGGTATCCAGAGCCACAACACCACCCCACTCGCGGTTGCCTCGAATGCGCCGCCAGGCGGTTCGGGATGCGAGCGTGAAGTCTCCGCAGGCATTGGTATGCAGATGTCTCATCGGGGGGAAGACCGGCCCCTGCAGAAAGCCGTGTTCGGCAATCGCGTGCTCGCGGCAGGCGTCGAGCAATGCCGCGGGGTCCGTCGAAGAGATCCGGTCGAGGACGATTGGAGCCGTATCGACGCGACAACAGCGGTAAACGCGGTCTTCGCGCAACTCGCGGCGTGCGATGAACGCAATCAATTCCATCGAAAGCAGCGTATCGCTGGCCCGAGGCAGGACAAAACGGCCGCGCGCGCGGCGGATTCCCACGTTCCAGGCGACGGCTGCGCACATTTCACTGCGCTGCCAGTCGCGAAGCCTTCGATGGTAACGCGCCGGAACCCCGATAAAACGTACCGCAACATGCGGCGGCGGTGCGTCTAGGCGCAAAGCATCCACCAGGGCTGGCCGGTTCTCAGGAGGATTCCAATCCACAATGATGATCTCCGCATCGACGACGCAATCCCGAAGCTGGCGGATCAGGCAGTTGAGGGAATGCTCCATCCGGCGAAGCTGCCCGCCGGCATAGTCGTCGTTACGCGAGGTCAGGACGAATGAAACGTAAGGCGTCATATTGTTCCGCGCGATGGAATTGCAAGCATCGCGCCAAAATACGGGCCACGGATCTCAATGCTTTGGCTGACCGGGCTTCCGGAAAGGTTCGAATTCTTGACACCAGGCCCCGGAACCTGACGGCCATCTGACACTCTCACCGGCGCATAACCCTGCAAGCCATTCCACAACCGCGTCTTAAGGTCTGGCCGGGGAATTGCAATGCCGGATGTGAATGGAGGCCACAGGATAGTGAGCGCTATGAATTTGTCAAACGCGATCGTTACCGGCGGCGCCGGGGCCATCGGGTCGCGGCTCGTTCATCGGCTGCTCGAATCCGGCGCGGACAGCGTGGTGGTCATCGATGACCTGTCGTCCGGGTATGAATGGCTGCTTCCGAAAGACTCCCGATTAAAGCTCATCAGGCGAGACGTATGCGACATCGCGGCGCTCGGCATCCGGCTGAAGGAGCCCACCGTATTCCATCTCGCTGCGTTCTTCGCGAACCAAAACAGCGTGGATCACCCATTCGACGATCTGCACACCAATGGGAAGGGCACGCTGGCCGTGCTCGACTGGGCCGCAAAGAATGACGCCAGCCGCGTTGTCTACGCCTCGGCCGGATGCTCGATCGCGGGCCACGGAATCGACGCGCCAATCCACGAGGACATGCCGGTAAGCCTCCATCTGGACACGCCGTATCAGATCACGAAGGCATTGGGCGAGTTCTATTGCAACTACTTTGGAAAACAGGTCAGCACCGTTCGTTGCCGCTTCTTCAATTCTTTCGGCCCCGGCGAATTGCCGGGACGGTATCGCAACGTCATTCCCAATTTCATCTGGGCGGCGATGAACGAGGAACCGATCGTCATCACCGGCACGGGCCAGGAAACCCGCGACTTCATTTTCGTGGACGATCTCGTGCAGGGCTTGCTGCTGGCCGCAACGACTCCCGGAGCGAACGGGCAGGCTGTTAATCTTGGCACCGGGATTCAAACCAGGATTCTCGATCTCGCCGAAACGATCGTGCGAACCTGCCAGTCCCGAAGCCGCATCGAGTTTGCGCCGCGCCGCGACTGGGATCACAGTCCCCGCCGTCAGGCGGATATCTCCCGCGCGCGCGCATGCATGGACTTCTCCCCATCTGTCGACGTCGCGCACGGCATATTTCGAACGGTCGACTGGTTCGCCAGGAATCGAGCCCGGATCGATGAGTCGGTTCAGGTGGCCGTATGAAGGTACTCGTCACCGGTGGAGCGGGATTCATTGGGTCTCATGTGGTCGACGCGTGCGCACACGAAGGCTACGAGGTCGTTTGCGTCGACAGTCTCGACCCGGCCGTGCATCCAAAGGCCCCGGACTACCTTCGCGGCGATGTCGATTACCGCTTTGAGGACCTGCGTAGCTGGCAGCCGTCCGCGGATGTCGAAAACGTTGGAGCTATCGTCCACCTGGCGGCATTGGGCGGAGTCACCCGCGCATCCCGTGAACCGGCGAACGTCATCGACGCGAACTGCCGCGGAACCGCGCGGCTCGTGGAATACGCAAGCAGGCTGCCTGAACTGAAGCACGTCATTGTCGCGGGCAGCTTCAGCGTTTACGGATCCAACTACGAATACGCCTGCCCGGAGTGCGGCGTAACACGCGACGCCTCCCGTCAGGAATCGGATCTTGCCAGCAATCGCTACGAAGTCTATTGCCGGAACTGCAACAAAGAAGCGCGGATTCTTCCAATCACGGAGAGCGCCCCGCCTTCGCCACTGGAAACATACGGCGCGTCGAAGTACATGCAGGAACTCTGCTTCCGCGGCTTCAGCCGCGCGCCGGTAACGGTGCTGCGCTTTTCGTCGGTCTATGGAGACCGGCTGAGGCTGGACGACGGCGAAGCGACGATAATCGCCCGTCTCGCCGGCTGGATACGCGCTGGCGAACAACCGCTTCTGTTTGAAGACGGCAGGCAGATACGCGACTGGGTCTACGTCGGCGACATCGTTGCCGCCGTTCTTTCCATTCTCAAAGGAAAGCCGGTGCCTGCGGTCGTCAACGTGTGCTCCGGAGTTCCCACGCGATTGACCGAAGCCTGCGAATCCATCGCTTCAGCGTATGGCGTCTCGTGCGTTCCGAAGATTCTGGGTGGGTACCGTACCGGAGACATGAGGCACTGTCTGGGCGATCCGGCGGCGTTGAAGCGCCTTTTGGAGCGGGATCCCGTGAGCTTCAAGGACGGCGCGGCGCTCGCATTTCGACCCGATTCCGGGCGCTTCTTGGAAGGAAACAAACCATGTGCGGAATTCTTGTCACACACGGCGTAAACCGGCCATTCAGTCACCGTTCCCTTCGGAGCCTGCGCAAGCGCGGTCCCGACCAGATCGGATTCTGGGCCGATAGCTGGGTACAGATGGCGCATACGCGCCTGGCCATCATCGGCCTCGACGAACGCGGCGCCGAGCCGCTGGAAAACGATACGCACATTCTGGCCTTCAACGGCGAAATCTATAACTACAACGAGATTCGCGCGAAGCTTCGCGCCAAGGGCGTGACGGTTCGCGGAGGCAATGATGCGGAAGTGCTCCTGCACGCCTGGACTGCCTGGGGACCCAAGGTTCTTGCCGAGCTGACCGGATTCTGGGCTTTCGTCATCTACGACAGGGTGGCGCGCCGGCTGACGCTCGTGCGCGATCAGTATGGCATTAAGCCCCTCTACTATTCGTATGGCGAAAATGGGCTCTGCATCGCTTCAACCATACGGACAATTCAGGAATCGATTCCCGCTCCGCTCGATCTCGACTACACGGCTCTTTCGGAGTACGTACGTTACCAGTTCACGTTCGGCGATAAGACCTTTTTCAAACAGGTCAAAAAGGTGATGCCCGGCCATACCGTGGAAATCGACCTGCGAACGGGAGGCGTGAAGAGCAGGTGCTACGAAGACATCCTGAAGTCCGATGCGAACGCGCATCAAGCGGCGACTTCAGCCTGGATTGACGAGTGCCGCGAACTCATCAAGGAATGTGTTGCCGACTCCACCGTCGGCGATACGCCTTTCACAACGCTCTGCAGCGGCGGCATCGATTCGAGCCTGATTACCCGGCTGGCTTCGCCGGAGATGGCGTACCACTGCAATTACTCCGATCCCGAATGTAACGAGACGTTTTACGCTCAGCAGGCCGTGGGCGGCACTTCGACCCGGTTGTTCGTCGTCAACGCCAACGAGTCCTTCGACCTGGTCTCGCGGCTTGAGAACATTCTCGAAGACTTCGATGAAATGACGGTCGGTTCGGTGATTCTCCCTCTGGACGACGTCCTGGCTCAGGTGCGCAGGCGCTACAAAGTTCTGCTGACGGGAACCGGCGGCGACGAACTCTTCGCCGGATATGTGCGTTATCAACTGGCCATGGGCGAGTGCCATCAGGAGTCGTACCGCGATCTATTTCGGAAGATGCGCAACCTGCCGGATCTGGCGGACCGCTTCGAGATGACGCATCGGAAGGGCGACCCATCGCTGTATTCGTTCTACGAACCGTCCGTGGCCGATTCCTTCAAGGAGGCCTTTGCCGCCGCCGGCGCGGGAGCCAGACCACTTGAGGCCATGCTCCAGTTCGACCGGCGCTATTTTCTTTCGGCGCTGCTGAACATCGACGACAAAATGTGCGGCCGCCACGGGCTCGAAGGCCGCCCCGCGCTGCTGCATCAGAGCCTGGTGCGCCACATCAACAAACTGGATACGGACGCGCTTCTTCGCGGTGGGCAACTGAAACCGCTCATGCGAGACATCGCTACCGGCGTGCTGCCGAAATCCGTCGTCCATCGGACCGACAAGATGGGGTTCACGACTCCGATCGGAACCTTCGTGAACAACTCGTCCCATCTGATTCGCGAACAAATCACCGGGTCGCGCTTCAGCGACCTCTACGACCTTCGCCGGATGAATCTGACTGCGGAAAACAAATTTTCACGGGAAGTCTTCGGCCTTCTCATGCTGGACCTCTGGCTCAACCGCTACGCGCCCGCGCGGGTGGAGAAGGCTGTCGAGGATCCGATTGCCATTCCGGCAATGCCCGGCGCTACGATCCGCGGAGTCGTGCCGGAAAGAGCCTCCGTCTGGGTTTCCTGACAGGTCAGCTTCGGATGTAGCCTTTGGTGAGCTTCAGCTCGACAAGGTTCGGCGCGTTGAGGCGCGCGAACTCCAGGTTGAATCTCGCATCCAGGTAGCCGGGTCTCACATCCGTGGCTTCCCGGAGACTCCGCTGTCCCGCCTCTGCGTCTCGCATCTTGTACTGCACGACGCCCAGGTTGTTGAGCCACTCGGCCTGCCTTCGACGCTTCAGCAATTGAGAGAGCTCCGCGGCGGCCTTCTCGTACTGGCCAACAAAATAGAACGAGTTCGCCAGATAGAAGAGCAGTTCATCGTTCAGCCGCTGCGGCAGTCCTTCGCTCATCAGGCGGGCCACACCGTCGACTACGGCGCGGTAGTCGCCTGCTCGATAAGAGTCCTTCAGAGGCTGGCACCGGTCATACCACCTCGACGAAGTCTTCACCCGAGGCTGTTCCAGAACGTCGTCGATGATGGGAAGAAGCATTTTCGCGTAGTCGAGGTTCTCGTGAGCGTACCGCCGCCCTTCCCTGGCGATTCTCTCCCTCTCCTTGTCGTGCTTCAGGTAGAACTTCACGAGATCGAGCGTCTCTTTGGGCGAAGAACTCCAGCACAAATGCTTGTGATTCTCGAAGTACTTCTCCATGCCCACGGTGTAGTGCCAGATGATGAACGAGCCGCACGAAAGCGCCCGCGCCAGCCGGCTGCCATAGGCCCCGTATTGAGCGTTGGCCGTAATTCCGAGAACGATCTTGGCGCCGGAGTTGACGGCCGGCAGATCTTCGTAAGAAAACATTCCGCGGTAGAGCTTCGCCCTCTTCGCCACGTACGGAATCTCGAGCCATCCTCCCCCGCCCTTGGCCGTGCCCCAGAGCGCCACCTGGAACCCGTTCTCGACGACCGGCTTTACAAGCGTGTCGACGGCCTTCCGCTTGCTTTCGTAGTAGTCATAGAGCGGGTTGCCGTAGCACACGATGTCCGTCTTGTACCGGGCTGGAGCGCGAACCTTCCTGTGAAAGGATGGGACGCATCCAAACGGCATGTTGTACACGTTCTCGACTCCGGACTGCTTGTAGAATTCGTAGTCCGAGTCGTTATTGGCAATGACGTTGTGAAAGCACAGTGCCCGATCGATCTCCACTTCCCGCTCGGGTCCCTGCTCGGAAATCCAAACGAGGAGACGAGTTTTCGTCTTCTTGCACGCCGAGAGCAATGGTTCAATCGGCTGCCGGTATCGATGCACCATGATGTCTGGTTTGAAGTCACCGATGGCGGCAGCGATCGCTTCTTCCGTAATCGTGCTGAAATAGTCGATCTTCACATCCACGGGAAAAAAGTAGGAATTTCTGGCCTGTGGTTCGCTCAGGCTGAGGGAGTACGGACGAAGTCCGGAAAACATCTGCTGAATGTCGTACTCGATCTCATTGATACTGGTCTGCCAGAGTATCCGTTTCCTGTTTTTCGGGCTCATGGTTCCACACACCTCAAACTGGTTTCAGAGGGAAGTTCAAAGGAGAGGGAAGGGGATTGGGAAATGTCAACTGGCCGAGGCGCACTCGACATTACTTGATGGCTGCGGCCTCGCATTAGGTTTCGCGCTATCGCGCTCACGCTTCGCGTCGGGCTTGCATTCGCAGCCGCTCATTTCCCAATCCAGGTCCCGTTAGTGCGCGCCGATCTTCATATCGACCGCGCCGTGAATGACGGCAACCTGCCAGGCATTACCGGTTCTCCTGTAGACAAGAGTGTTGGTTCCTTTCACGCCGCCGGCGACCTTGTCGGTGCCTTCCATTACAAAATTGAAACCGGCCCAGCCGGACGTGTCCCAGTTCGCGACTCTGAGATTGGAAATGGTGAGTTTCCTCGCCGGGGTTGCCGAAAGAAGGCGAGTGACCCAAACGCTTGCGCGAAGCGCGTGTCCGTCTTCGTCAAACCAGACGGCATCGGGCGCGATCTTGCTCTGGAAATACGCCGCGTCGCGATTGTTGAAGGCGGTCAACAGAGAGTTCACTTCATCCATGATCGGACCCGCAGGGGTTGCCGGAGGAGCGAATATTCCACCTGCGCCACCCTGTGCCAGCACCGTACCGGCAAACGCGACCACGACAACCGCGAAAACAAGCAATCTCTTCATCAATTCCTCCTTCAAGGACAACGCCTGATTTTTCCGGCGCAGATTATACCCCGGGTAAGCCCCATTCGATTACGCTTTCGACCTCGGCGCAGCCGTTTCGGAAGATGAGGTTTGGCGGGGGAGAGAAAGGGTTGGTGGGCCGGAAGATAGGGTTGTGGGAAGCACTTTGGAAGAGACTGGGTATTTTCAGGGAATAGAAAGCCGGGGCCGTAAGCGGCAGCCAAGTGATCGTCAACGGGACGGTAAAACCGAAAGGAATTGTGAAAGCTTTTGGCGTGCCGATGAGTTCTTTGGGGAAGTTGATGGGATCTACGCCGGGAGAGCGCGCCACTTCAAAGAACTCGACGACGTCCAGGCGCCACTCGGCGTGGTAGGGAGACCCAGCATCTACGGTGACGTGTCCAAAGCCGACCCGCGTTTCAACTCCCATACATCGAGTTCCCCTGGCCGCGCGAGACCATCTGGATTATTGAGAAACTCCCTCCGAGGTGTCAGGCCGAACCGCCGCAGCAGCCTGGCAATGTTCCTGTTCTCCGGCCGCGTCTGCATTTCAATCCTGGCCAGAGGAAAGCGCAAAAAGAACGTCCGGATCACGTCCGGGAAGAGGACATAGGTCACTGCCTTGATCCGTGCGCCGGGTTTCAAGACATGGAAGTGTGCGCACGCCTCGGACTCGGATCGAAAGTTCAGGTTGGTGTATGCGGCGAGTTTCCCGTCCACCTCGATTACAAAGTAGGCCCTGCCGGGTGACAGGATGCGTTCACGGGTCGCGTTGCGTGAAACGAGCTTGGCCGGGTCCAGGCCAAGAGAATACAGAAAGTCCGGATCCTCGTCATGCCAGTAGCGGACGATTGTGTTGACTTCATCGGGAATCAAATCCCGAAAAACGATGTTGCTGCCGAAGATTTCTGCTTTTAAGTAGTCCATATACTGTGGGCGCGGGGCTTCAGCCTCGTGCCAGGATCAAACAGGAATTTTATGGAGCTTGGCACGGGGCTGAAGCCCCGCGCCCACAGCGTCCGTCCGAAATCCACCACGACGCGGTAAGAGCATAGTAGCCGACTGGCTCGGGGTTTTGCAGACACACGCAAATAGCAATTGGAGGAGCACAGAACGCAAGAATTTGGATGTTTGCGATCCGGTACCATTGGGTTAATACTTGCCCGCATGAAATGGCGTCTATGGATTGCGGGACTGGTGTTGCTGATGCTGGCTGTGGTTGTGGTTGAAGCGCAGCGGCGGCGCGGCGGTTTCAATCGAAACGATTTCCGGGGCCTCATGAGCTTCGACAACACACCGCCTGAAACCGAGTTCGTTTTTGCGCGCTGGCACTATTCCGCGGGTCGCCGCGGCGATGGCTGGGCGCACGACTATCCGACGGCCGAGGAACACATCCTGCAGATCATGAGCGAGACGTCGCGTATCGATGCCACCCGGATGTCGTACACGGTCGTCGAACTCAGCAGTCCGGAAATATTCAAATATCCCTTCAGCTATGTTTCCGAGCCCGGCGAGATGCAGCTTTCCGACCAGGAAGTTGTGAATCTGCGCGAGTACATTAATCGGGGCGGGTTTGTCATGATCGACGACTTTGGCGGACAGGGCAACGAGCAGCGCGAATTCCAGTCGTTCCGGGCCAACCTGTTAAGAGCGTTTCCCGACCGCGACATGTTCCTTCTGACCTCCGACCATCCCATGATGCAGATATTCTACGGCATCGACAGCCTGCAAACCGTCCACCCGATGACGGGCGTGAAGTCGCTCTTTTATGGATTTCCCGACGGGAAGGGCGGCCTATCGATGGTGGTCTGCTTCAACAATGACGTCGGCGATTTCTGGGAATTCATCGACGAGCCGCGCTATCCGGTCAAGCCTTCGGCGGAAGCCCTCAAGCTGGGACTTAACTTCGTCCTATACGCGATGTCGCACTGACGCTTCTGTCTCCTGAGCGCTCCGGAGCGCTACTTGCAGTTCTGGGCCGCGTCGTCGAAATGATCGAATAGGGTTTTGGACCCTGTGCCTGCCAGAGTCTCCAGTGAATGCTCCTGTCCCGGCTCCACGGCGTAGCTGATTCGGAAACCCTTCTGACGGAACAGGTCGTACTGCTGCTTCATTGCCTGCCGCCATCCCGGATCCTTCTCGCCCACATGCATGTACATGCACAGGGGCCTGAGAGCTTCGACCCTTACCGTCGTTGCGGGCTGGAGAAATCCGGGAAATCCAGTCAGTGACCGGAAGTACGCCGGGTACGAAGCCGCGATATGAAACGCGCTGAGTCCTCCGTTCGAGCGTCCCGCGATATGAAATTTGCCGGTTTCGACCTTGTAGGTTTTCAGCATCTGGTCCAGAAACGCGGGGAAAATCTTGTCGCCCTCCTGGAAGAACAGTTTCCCGTTCGGCGCCGCCGCGCTGATCACGATGTAGCCCCGGCGTTCGGCTTCGCTCCTGAAATGATTTTCAAGAACGTTATCGACGATCCGCATCTCCTGGCCACCGCCCGCAAAGGCAAGAATGGCGGGATACGTTTGTGCCGGATCGTAACCGGTGGGCAGCACAACCTTGTAGTTCACGACTATTCCGGAAAACGTTCCGGTCCGGGCGACAATTTCGGCATTCGCCGGAGTGGCAAGGACAAGAAAACTCAATACTATTGCGACAGCTAAGCTCGTTCGCATCCTGTTTGCTCCTTTATCGACGCTGCAGAGTTTATTCCCCGCATTCTGCGTTGGCAAGGGAACTGACTTATGATCTGATACGTCACGGACACCAGTATCCAACTATTATCGGGGAGACTTAACCAATGACAAGCACCCTCGCTATCGTGCTTCTGAGCGCCATGGCCGCGGCCGCGGCGCCGACGCCGTGTGAAAATCTGATCTCGCTTTCGCTGCCGAACACGTCCATAACTTCGGCGAAATCGTTTCCGTCCGGACCGTACATGGCACAGGGACAGGGAGGGCGGCAACAAACGGGCCCGATCATGCCGGCTCACTGCCGCGTGGCCGCCGTACTTGCTCCGACGCCGGACTCGCACATCGAGATGGAAGTCTGGCTGCCCGCCGAGGGTTGGAACGGGAAGTTTCTGGCTGTCGGAAACGGCGGTTTCGCCGGAACCATCAGCTATGGGGCGATGGCATCCGGGTTAAGGGAAGGCTACGCCGCGTCGTCCACGGATACGGGGCACAAGGGCGACACGGCCGCTTTCGGCGTGGGTCACCCCGAGAAGATCATGGATTTCGGCATCCGTTCGATGCACGAGATGACGCTGAAATCGAAGGCCATCATCAGCGCCTTCTATGACCGGGCTCCACGTTTGTCGTATTACATGGGCTGCTCCACGGGCGGCATGCAGGGCTTGTCTGAAGCTCAGCGATTCCCAATGGATTTCGACGCCATCATTGCGGGCGCTCCGGTGAACAACCAGACGCACCTGCACGCGTCGCAGATCAAGAAGATGATGGACATCATTGCGGATGAGCGGCGCTTCGTTCCGGCCGACAAAATCAAGATGATCGCAAAAGCCGTCATGGATAAGTGCGACGCCAGTGACAGCGTGCGCGACGGTTTTCTAAGCGATCCCCAAATGTGCAAATTCGAACCCGCGGACCTGTTGTGCAAAGGCGGTGACACCGCCGGTTGCCTTACTGCCGGGCAGGTCGAATCGCTGAAGGCCGCCTACGGCGATACGCTCACGAAGTCGGGCCAGCTTGTTTATCCCGGACATCCGCGTGGGTTTGAATTGAATTGGCGGATGCCCGCGATCGGCAGCGAGCCTCCGGAGCGTCCGCTGGGTTCCTTCCGGTTTTTCGGACATCAGAACAACCCGGCCTGGACATGGAAGAACTTCGAACTCGACACCGACCTTGCTCTCGCAGTCAAGAACGCGGACTACGAGGCTTTGAGTCCCGACCTGAGAGCCTTTAAGGCGCGCGGCGGAAAGCTGCTCATCTATCACGGTCTCAACGATCCCGGTCCGTCGCCGCTGAACACCGTGAATTATTTCGAAGAAGTGCGCAAGGTGATTTGGCCCAATCAAAACGACTGGCTTCGAGTCTTCATGATGCCCGGCATGGATCATTGCAGGGGCGGAGTCGGTCCGGATCAGGCCAATTTCCTCGGCGCCATGGAGCGATGGGTCGAGTCCGGCACGGCTCCCGATCGCATTACAGTCTCCCGTGTGACCGACAATGGCCAGGTCGATATGACGCGCCCGCTGTGTCCCTATCCCCAGGTCGCGAAGTGGAAAGGCGCCGGGTCAACCAACGACGCCGAGAACTTCACCTGCCAGGCAAGGTAAGCGAACCACTCCAGTGGGCGCGGGGCTTTGCACAAAAAGCCGCGGAGCGGCGAAAGACTGTTAGCCACGGGCGGCAGCCCGTGGGTTCAAACAAACATGTCAGTGTTAGCCCCTGCGGGGCGACAGAACATGCGGGCATCGTGCTATGTCGCCCCTACGGTGCTTTAACTAGAGTTTCTGCAAACCAAAAGTTATAGAGAAAAAAGCCGCGGATCGCGGCTTTCTTGTTCAGTGTCCGCCCGCAGTTTCGTGATTTCTTTTGACGCACCGCACATGCCGGTGGTTAACTGCGCACACCTATACCCGTTAGCTAACAGAACAAACTTTGAGTGGGTGGAAGGCTCCATTAGGAAGCCAGAATTTCGACAGCGAAGTCAGCTGGGACGGAAGCGTTCTAGACGATGAGGAGGAATCTACAGATGAAACGACGAATTGCGTTGCGTCTATTAATGGGCGGTGTATTGCTCATCGGCGCCTCAGGCGCCGCCTGGGCCCAGGCCGGCCAGATCAGCGGCACGGTCGCGGACTCCACCGGCGCGGTACTGCCCGGGGTTGAGGTGACGGCGGCTCAGGTCGACACGGGTCTGACGCGCACCGTCGTGACCAACGAGACAGGACTGTATTCCTTAACCAATCTTCCAGTGGGTCCCTACCGGCTGGAAGCGGTTCTGCCCGGATTCAGCACGTACGCGCAGACGGGTATCATCCTGCAGGTGGGGGCAAGCCCCACGATTAACATCGCTCTCCAGGTGGGCCAGGTTGCCCAGACGGTCGAGGTCCAGGCCGACGCTGTCATGGTGGAAACGCGGCAAACCGGCATCGGCAATGTGATCGACAACGTCCGCGTCACCGAGCTCCCGCTCAATGCCCGCGCGATCACCGAGTTGATCATTCTCTCGGGCGCTTCGGTCGGTGGGGGAGCCGCGGGCGCAAACCGGCAGTATCCCGGCGATGTCATTTCCGTCGGCGGGGGCATGCAGAACGGAATCAACTTCCTCCTTGATGGCGGCATACACACCGATCCGTATGCGGGCCAGGCGATGCCGCTGCCTTTCCCCGACGCGATGCAGGAGTTCAAGGTCGACACCAGCGCGGTGCCGGCGCAATACGGTTTCCACGGCGCCGGTGTGGTCAACGTGGTAACCAAATCGGGCACGAACGAATTTCACGGCAGCCTGTTTGAATTCGTGCGCAACCGCATGTTCAACGCCCGGAACACATTTGCCGCGGCGAAAGACCCGTTGAAGCGCAACCAGTTTGGCGGCGTTATCGGTGGACCCATCATCCGCGACAAGCTGCTCTTCTTCGTCGGCTTTCAGCAGACGATTCAACGTACGGACGCGTTGAGCAATACCGTATTCATCCCGACCGCGCGCATGCTCGCGGGTGACTGGACGGCATTCGCCTCAGCCCAGTGCCAGAGCCGTGGCGCGATCACGCTTGGCGCTCCATTCGTCAGCAATACGATCGATCCCAGAAGGTTCCATCCGATTGCCGTGGAATTGATGGCGAAGCGTCTGGGCGACGCGAAACCAATCGACGAATGCGGCACTACGAAGTTCGGCCGGCGGCAGGACATGGACGAATCGTATCCCGTCGGAAGAATCGACTGGCAGATCAGCAATACCCATTCGCTGTTCGGACGTTTTACGCGGGGACAGCATACGCTGGGATCCGACTACGACGGCAAGACCATCCTCTCGATCAGCGAAGCTGATTACGAACGCCACGCAACATCGTTTGTCCTGGGGGACACCATATCGATCAGTCCGAACCTGGTCAGCAGTTTCCGCGGAGCGATTACCCGCAATCTCAATGAAAAGGATCTCGCAGATTACTTCCACCTGGGCGAACTGGGAGTGAAGAATTACTACTACCCGCCAAACTACGCGAAGATGCCGCAGATTCAAATTGCCGGTTTCGGCGCGATCGGCCTGATCGGCCAGGGCAATTCGGGACGTCCGACTCCCTCCAAGACCAACTCCACGTCCTGGCAGACGAACTGGGATCTCAACTACCTGACGGGAGCGCACCAGTTCGGCTTCGGCGTGAATCACGTCCACAACCAGCTGAACTACACGTCGAGCACACAAACACCCGGCCGTTTCATTTTCTCCGCCAACGCTCCGGTGAGAGTGGGCTCGGCCCTCGCTAATTTCATGCTCGGCAACGTGGACACGTTCGACCAGGACAAACTCTCGCACCATATGCCACGGCAGAATTCCCTCGCCTTCTACTTCCAGGACACGTGGAAGGTCAACGCGAAGTGGACGATGAATCTCGGCGTCCGGTGGGAGCCGTATTTTGCGCCATACGACGACACGATGCCCCAGGACCTGTTCTTCAGCCGCGAGCGGTTCGACAAGGGCCTCAAGAGTGCGGTTTTTCCGAACTTCCCCGCGGGAATCTACTCTCAAGGGGAGGGCGACGTTCCCGACACGGAGAAACTGTTCTCAGGCGAATGGAAGCATTTCGCGCCGCGCGCGGGATTCGCGTGGGATCCGGCCGGAAACGGAACGATGACGATCCGTGGAGCCTACGGCATCTTCTACGATACCCCGCACCTGCACCAGTACGGAGGACGGAGAAACAACCCGCCGAGAGGCGCGAGGACCGTGGTGCGCAGCGTGACGTTGGACGATCCCTGGGCAAGCTACCCCGGCGGCAACCCGCACCCGCTTACCTCCGATCCGAAGACAGCGCAATATCCCCTGGCCGGCTCTCCAACGATCATTCCCTGGGACATCCCCAAGCAGTACATGAATCAGTGGAACCTGAGCCTTCAGAAGCAATTCGGAGCCGATTGGATGGTCGCCGCAAACTACATCGGCAACAGCATCATTCACGTCTTGTCCCGGCACGAGGGGAATCCGACCAACTACGTTCCCGGCGTTGGAGACGCCGGCGGCCGGTGTTTCCTGAACGGCCGGCAAGTGCCGTACACCGTGGCGGCCGGCGCCGCGTGCTCGGTGACCGGCAACAGCATCAACCGGCGCGCGCTGTCTCTGGCCAATCCGGCGGAGGGCCGGTTCTTCGACACGATGATCCTGGCCCACGGCGAGGGCACGCAGACGTATAACGCGCTCTGGCTTCAGCTTCAGCGACGGCGCGTCGCGGGCCTGACCATACAAGGCAATTACACCTGGGGGCACTGCATTTCGGACGGGTACACCGACATTCTTCAGAACGGCGGCGGATACCTTCCGGAGCGCCGGTTTAATGAACGCGGGAACTGTGACCTGGACCGGCGTCACAATTTCAACGTCTCGACAGTCTATGAAATCCCGTCGCCCTCGAGCCCGGCGTTGCAAGCCATCTTTGGCGGCTGGCAGGTCTCGTCGATCGTCAGGATCCTGTCGGGCGACACCCTCGGAATCACCTCGGGAGAGGACACGGCACTGACCGACACGACCCAGAACCCGAATCAGGTTCTGGCTGATCCGTATGCTCCGAACAAAAGGATGGCGCAGTGGTTGAATCCGGCGGCCTTCAGAGCGCCGGCCATCGGCACCTTTGGGAACATGAGCACTGCCCCTGGTATCTATGGTCCCGGCAGTTTCCGGCTCGACATGGGTTTGACACGGCGATTCCAGCTGACAGAGGGCCACACGCTGCAGTTCCGGGCCGAGGTGTTTAATGTGCCGAACCACGTGAATCCGGGCAATCCGACCACGATACTAACCAGCCCGCAGTTCGGGCAGATCCGGACCGCCGGCGATCCGCGCATTATGCAGATGGCGTTGAAGTATACGTTCTGAACAACTGGGGTAAGGAGACACAATTCCCCTCCTGTTTTAGGAGGGGAAGCCCGAGCGACAGCGAGTGCGGGGTGGTAAAAAGATCGAAGGATTCTTTGGACCTTCAATACCACCCCGGCGCGCCAGCCCGCTGGCTGTCGCGCCACCCCTCCTAAAACAGGAGGGGAATTACGCCAGAAACGAATTTACCGCCCGAAAGGTTGCGAGATCAGAGAGACATTGGCCTCGCCGGACTTCAGCCTTGGCAGTTCCCATCGGATCGATGCCCGCGGAAAGCCAACCATGGCGCCTATTCCGGAAACCGTGATGGTGATTTCGCGCCTTTCGCCAGGTCCCAGTCTCGGGATCAGGAAAGTCGCTGCGTTGGTATTTGAAAGCGGGTCGCGCGATGTTCCAAAATAGTCGGCTCCCGTCGTCGCCTCGATGACAGTGGTTTCTTCTTCAGGGTCACGCGCGCGAAGTACCGGCAGTACGACTCGGATATGTTCCGCCACCAGTCCCTTGCCGGCTTCGCCGCCATTGCTGACCGCGATCGTGTATCGGATCCCCTGGTCCGTGAAAACGCCTTCGCTGATAGTGGCGTTGACCGGCGCTACCGGACCCTGCTCGTCCATCATGAATTTCCAGATTTCTCGGATCGTCGCCTCGGGAATCTGGTCTCTTCTGTAGTTCCCCATCCGAAGATGCCGCGAGTTGACTGTGGTAATCGACGTCGTATGCTCAAAGACCTCATGCATTAACCATTCAAAGGTGGCGTCGGGACCAAGCCCGCCCGCGTCTCTGCGGGGATTGAGCATGACTGGCCCATGGCATTGCCCACACCCAGTCTCGAGATAGGTTTTATGCGCGGCAGTGTAGGTCGGAAGAACCGGAGAGCGCCAGCCCGGCCTGGGGCCGGTATATTTCGGCAAGCTCCTCAGGTATGCCGCAACCTGGAATACGGACTGGTCTGTCAGATTCTTCTCGGCGGTAAATCCGGGCATCGACCTTCCAGCTCCCTGGCGGGTGACGCGCAGGAACTGCTCGTTCGTCAATTGATGTCCGGCCAGGCTGCTGGCAAAGCCACCTTCTCCATTTACTCCGTGGCAATTCTTGCAATCGTTCTCATTGGTGAAATAGCCCTGCCAGATCCGTTTGCCCTGCCGAATGTCTTCGGCAGAGGGTGCTTGACCGTAAGCGGGAATGATGGACAACAAGAGCAAAAGCATCGGTAGAAGCATTCTTTTCATAGATGTCTCTCCTTATTAACGGCTAGTTACTCGCCGTTGGCGGTCTATAGGTTTTGCTGAACCCGTTCCGTGCATTGGTGATCGTGAATGTGCCGTCCTGCTGCGCCTGGATCTTGAACCAGAACGCATTCCCGTTGTGCTGCGGAGCCGGAGGAGCTTCCTGGCCTTGCGGCGGAGCGACAAACGGCGCGACCGCGACGGCCTCGGGCTGCTGGTCGTACAGGTTGGCGATGAACATTCCCGGAGCCGCATACTCCTGTCCGGCCAGTTGCGAAAAATGGATCTGCCAGACATCTTCCACGCCCGGAGAGCTATGAAAGATCTTCATGGCTTCCGGCTGTCCGCCCTTGCGCGTTCCGTTATTGGTGACGACGGCGCGCGGGCGAAGCGGATGGACAAGGAATTCGCCGTTGACGTTGCCGTGGCGTCCGGCCAGCAGCAGATCCAGCGTGCCGATGCGGTTCTGCGGGCACATCAGATCGAATTGCCGGTTCAATGTCAGGTCGCCAAGGAGCATGGTTCGGAACCTGCCGAACTGAATGACGGAACCCACGGACTGATCGTCCTCGGTCAGCTGGACTCCGGTCGCGGGGGTATACGCGGCGCAAAGAGGATTCGCAGCCGCCCTGCCCTGAATCGACGTCTGGATCACCTGCGCGGCGGAACTTACGATGCGCCAGTCCAGGCCGGCGATATTGATCTTGTCGCCCGGCTTCGCGATGGTGTGCTTCGTCTTGGTGTAAAGGTCACGATACTCGCCGTTCAGGAACGCATCTGTCGCGGCATTCGGCTGAGTGTTTGGGCCATGGTCGATGAAGTCCATGATGGGAATTCGTTTTGCCAACTCACTGAGGCCGCCGACATGATCGCCGTGGAAGTGCGTCGTGATCAGGTGATCGATCTTCGTCACGCCCGCATCCTTTGCCGCAGCCACGATCCGCTCGGCGTCACGGACCGCGCCGTTGCCGGTATTTCCGGAATCGATGAGCACCGATTCGCCGGAAGGCGTGACAAAAAGGACGCCGGTGCCGCCCTCGACGTCCACGACGTAAATGTCCAATGTTGTTCTTCTGTTCTGCGCCACAGCCACGGCGGCGGAAAGCGTCAGAGCCAGGACCAACAGTATTCTTGCGCGCATCAGATCCTCCATTTGCTTGTAAGTGAAGCCGTCATCGTATGTGTTGCCCGATGGCGTGTCAACGTGCGGGTATGGGAGACACTTTGAAATTGGACGAATCCTGCACCTCAGATCCGAAATCCGAAATCTTGAATTGGACTGGCGATCCTTCCTGCCTGGTCCAATCTGATATTTCGGATTTCGGATCTGAGGTGCAGGATTCGTCCAATTTCAAAATTCCCCCCTGTTCAGGAGGGAAGGCCTACTCAATCTGTACCCTTTGTCAGGATTAGGATGTGCTGGCGGGGCAATGTGTCGATCACGCGCGCGAGGACGAATCCCTCCGCAGCGAGTTCGGTTCGAACCTCGGCGACGCTCATCTTGTGTTCCGGACGAATCGGAACCGAGGGATCTTCCTTGCGGTATTCCAGGAGAACCAGCCTGCCGTCGGGCTTCAATGCTTCGCGGATCTTTCTCAGCATCAATTGAGGCTGTGAGAACTCGTGATACACGTCGACCAGCAAAACCAGATCGATCCGGCCGGCCGGAAGCCTGGGGTCGGCTACCTCTCCCTGAACGATCTCGATATTCGTGAGTCCGGCGCTACCCGCATTCTGACGAAGCCGCCGCAGCATTTCCGGCTGAAGATCGTTTGCGTAGACCTTTCCACCGGGCCCAACGCGCCGGGCCATGCGCAAGGAGAAGTAACCTGTCCCCGCGCCAATATCGGCGATTGTCATTCCGGGCCGGATGCCGATTGCATCCAGTGCGCCTTCCGGATTCTCTTCGCGCTCCCGCTCGGGCCGATCCAGCCAGTCCGCGCCCGCGGCGCCCATGACCGGAGCAATCCGCCGGTCGGTAAGCGGGTGCGTGCCCTGGAACGCCTCGACCGGCCACGCGGCCGCCAGTACAGTAAGCAAGCTGGACAGAAGTAAGGAGAGAATTCGTCGTTTCATATTCCGCGAGTATATATACTTGGCGCCAAGAGGAAAGCATGATGACAAAATCCGCGATGATCCCTCTGATTTGCCTTTCTTCCATCTTATTCGTATCTGCACAGGCGCCCCCGGCCGGCCAGTCCGCGAGCTCCGGAAGCTTGAGACAGGTCGCTCCCGGTCACTATGTCTACTCCACGACCAACGCAGGCAGGGTGTTTAGCAGCGGCGTCATCGTTACAAGCGAGGGGGCACTGGTGGTCGACGCCCTGGATTCGGAAGCGGTCGCGCGCGCGGAACGAGAATCGATTTCCAGCATCATCAAACAGCCGGTTCGCTATCTTGTTTCTTCTTCCTTCCACGATCCGTTCAGCAAGGGAAATACTGCCTACGCGGACGTGTTCAAGATCGGGCACGAGAACTACCGTGCCGGCCTTCTCGACCAGATGGTGCGCGGTGGCTTGTCCGCCGAAGAGCAGCGGGCGAGGCTGCCGAACGAGACCTTTCGTGATCGCGTGACCTTCTATTTCGGCGGCAAGGAAATTCAGGTTCTCTATTTCGGCCGGGCTCACACGCTGGGAGACAGTATCGTCTTTGTCCCACAGGACCGGATTGCGTATCTGAGCGAAGTTTTCTTCTCCGAGGAATTTCCGAATATGGCGCAGGGCTACGGTGTCTCATGGCTGCGGGTGCTGGATGCGGTGGAGGCTCTCGGGGCCGATATCTTTGTGCCGGGCCATGGCCCCATTCCCGAAGACCCCAGGGGAACTCGAGCAGAACTGAACCGCATGCGGCAGATACTTATTGACGCACGAGACGCTATCCAGAATGAGATTGCGCGAGGGGCGACCGAAGATCAGGCTGTCGCCGCGGTGAAACTTCAGCAGTACGAGAAGCTGCCCACGTACGCTGCACAGCGCGAAGTTACGGTGCGGCGAATTTATAAGGAACTGACGGGAGGCCTTCCATGAAAACGGCTTTACCGGACTCGTTCGGAGGTTAATCGGATGAATCGGCGGGAATGTTTAACACTGCTTGGAGGCGCAGCGGCTTTGCCGCTCGCCGCAAACGCACAACAGCCCCAGTCCACTGCCCAGGCAACTGTCCAGTCCATTGACGACGCGATGCGCCGCGCCGTCGAGCGCAAGGACGTGGCCGGCGTGGTCGTGATGGCGGCCGATCGCAGGCGCATCATCTACCAGGGCGCGTTCGGAGTCGCCGATATCGGCGAAGCCCGCCCACTCCGGCTGGACTCGCTGTTCCGGATCGCATCCATGACCAAGGCGATTACGTCGACCGCCGCCATGCAGCTTGTCGAGCAGGGCCGCTTTGCGATTGAAGATCCAGTGGAAAAATATCTTCCGGAACTCGCCAGGCTGCCCGTCTTCGAGTCGTTCGACAGCGCCAGTGGCGCTTATCGGCTGCGGCCGGCCACGAAGGCGATAACGATCCGGCATCTGTTCACCCATACATCCGGACTTGGATACGCGTTCACGAACCCGACCGTTCGCGACTTCAAGCCGCGCGCGGGCGAGACTTACCCTGTTGGACCGCTGGTGTTCGAGCCGGGGGAGCGATGGCTTTACGGTACGAGCACGGATTGGCTGGGCCGGCTCGTCGAGAAAGTCTCGGGACTGCCGCTCGAGAACTACTTCCGCCAGCGCATCTTCACGCCACTGGGGATGCCCGATACCTTCTACTCTGTTCCGAAGGACAAGGAAGCGCGCCTCGTGACGGTGAATCGCCGCCTGGGGGACGGCTCCATCGTGAAGGATGGCGTGCAGCCGGCCACATCGGGCTTTACGCCGATCGGCGGAGGAGGCCTGTCATCGACCGCCGGCGACTATATCCGCTTCACCCGGGCGCTGCTCAACGGGGGCGAACTCGATGGCGTCCGCATCCTGTCGGCCAACACCGCAGCCCTGATGGGCCGAAACCATATCGGCGCGATTGGCGTCCCGGCGCTCAAGACCGCGCTGCCCGAGCGCAGCGACGACTTCTCGTTTGTTGCGGACGGGCGTGACAAATGGGGTCTGGGATTCCTGATCACCACCGGCTCGGTGCAGGGCAAGCGGTCCGCCGGCAGCCTGAGCTGGGGCGGAATCAACAACACCTATTACTGGCTGGATCCGGCCCGCGGCATCACGGGGGTGATCATGATGCAGTTTCTCCCGTTCGCGGACCGTAAAGCGCTCGCCCTCCACGATGCGTTCGAGCGCGGCGTGTATCAGCTTGCAGTCTAGCGGGCGAAGTCGGGTTTGGTCTCTTTCAGAATCTGCAGAATCGCCTGCCTGTCGTCCGGCGAAAGGTGCTTGAACTTCGGACTATGGTCCTCGCCGTTGAGAACCTCGAGGATTCGGCGGGAAACATAGTTCCTTGCGGGCGCGGGCAGGTTGTCGAACTCCCGGGAATAGATCACGTAGCTCAGCGGGTACTTGAATAACCGCCGCTGGAGATCCAGATCCCGGAGAGACCTTCCGGACGAGTCGCGGATACCGCGGCGCTGAAAGTCCTCTGCAAACCCCGACGTTCCGGAGATGCTGCTCGATAGTTGGGCTTCACCCACAAGCAACATCGCGTCGACCAACCCTTCGGCTTTGCCTTCCCACTGTTTGAGAGTGTCGGCGCCCGGCGAGTCGTAGACGGCTTTCTGCGCCGCGTAGTTCAACTCCGTAACCTGGTTTTCCACAAAGATCTGATGACCCAGCACCATGAGGGCGACGATGTCGCTGTAGTTGGTGAGGTATTTGCTGGAATCGAAGAGGGCGGTCAGATCGGTGACGTTCGCGCCCTCCGAGCGTTCCAGCTTTACCGTGGTTTCGGCCAGCCCCGCCTTGGCCGGAGGAAGATTTCGCAGGACCAGATTACCCATATGCAGCTGGTCGCCGTGTGTGCCGGTTACGTACCAGCCGCCCCAACGCTCCTGGAGTGGACTGCGGTCGCTCGTCGCGAAGAAGCCGGCGTGAAAGACGGGCGTTCCCGTTTCATCCGGCACGGTGGACGACATCACGTGACCTGGAGCAACCGGGTTGTGGCACTGCAGGCACACGTCGAATTCACGTTCGATCTTTGGTTTGTCGCCCTCCTGCTCGATGGAATAAAAGACGGCGCCCAGTTTGGGGTCGACAGTCGTGATTTCGAGAAGGGGACTGCCCTGTACCCAGCCGATGTAGGTGTCGTCGTTGAAGTAGATTGCTCGCGGTGTCGCCGGCGAGATCATTTTGAGCTGGAGACTTGTTTTGGACGACACGAGAATCTGGGAAGAGACATCAATGTCCAATGCGTTCAGCAGCGACTTCAAGTATCCATGCTGAGCGTCGCGTTCCAGCCGGACTTCCCCGGACTCGATCCGTTTCCAAAGTTGGGTGACGGAGTCCGTGGGCTCGGTTTCATAGTAGTTGATAGCCGGGTGCTGCAGGACCGTGAACCGTTGCATTACCGCAAAGCTGCTCAGCGGAATCAGGCTCACCATTAGTACACGTACGAATAAGGATAGACGCATGACTCCCTCCGGGCTCCGCAAAGTGCAGTTATAGAACCACAGATGGGCGCCTGGATGTTCAAGATTTTTCAAGCAGATGCGGCGAAGAGGATTCTGTAGCTTTGCCAATTCTGCGTAAAGGCCGTCCGGCAGACACAGTTCAGGGACAGAATGCCGGGTGCGCGGAATCACGGGGGAGCGGGAGAGGGACTGAACTACCTGTGGAGTGAGTACGTCACCTTCAAAACGAGCGAGCGGTTGGACTCTCCATTGAAGACTCCTTCCGTGTACCGGGTTTCGTTGTAAACGACGAAGATGTTGTCAATCGAACGGAAAATGTAGTTCAGGCGCAGTTGAAGCGCGGCAAGCTGTCCGGCGCTGGTGTATTGCAGATAGGCCGAAGTCAGGAGATTCGTCGTAAACGACACGTTGGATCTCAATCCCGCCAGATGCGTGTCGAACGACCCTTCGACCAGATCCACATTGTTGTAGTTGTAAGTCGGACTGAACGACAGGTTCTTGTTTGGCCGTAGCTCTCCGGCGAGGTTCAGCGTGTGTTTCATCCCGTTATAGAAGTCGCCGAAATTGAATCCGATCGTACCGCTCGCCCTGCGTCCGTTATAAGACCTGAACGTCATGACCGATTCATTCCATTGGTAGGCGCCGGCCGGCAAGGCGACGCCCGGCCCGATGTTGAATCGGCGAGACAGGCGCTCGACAACGTTGCTGGCATCCATCTCGATTCGGTCGCCGCTCTGAAACGACGCCGCGACCTGCATTCTCGATTGCCGGCTCTGCAGAACATTCGAGTTGTTGTGGTATGTCACTGAAGTTGGCGTGAACTCCAGCTGACGAATCCCTCTGATGCCGGGCCTGGGCCTCCACGAAATCCGCTGTCCGATCATGCGGTCCCTGCGCCGCACATACCCGATTCCCGGATTAAAGTTCGGATCGATATTGATGTAATTGATCCCGGCCTCGATCCGGTCGGCGCGCCATTCGATGCCCGCCTGCCGCGCCCAACTCTGATCGGCGCCGGACGCATCCGATGACTTTGCAAACAGCGCTCCGATATTCAGATATCGTTTGAGCACAAACCGGGCGTCGGCCCCGGCAACACGATTCCACCGGCCCGCCCCCTGCCGGTTCGTCACAATGGCGCCAATGTAAGACCGCCCGAGAATTTCTTTTCGAATCCGGCCAACGGCGTAGTTCTCGCCTGGCCGGCCGAGATGGTCATCGGTTTGAACGCTCAGTATTCCCAGGTCGAAACCTGCAATTTTTCCGGTCATCTTTCCGCCGCCGAGTAACGGAATGCGTTCGCCTGTCTCCGAAAGACCGATGCTGCGGCTGTAGAACATTTCCACGGGAGGGGGGCCAAGATGCAGAAGGCCCACGCCCATCTTCAGCGAATCCGCGCCTTCGATGAAGAACTGCCGCTTCTCGGGAAAGAACAAACTGAATCGCGTCAGGTTCACCTGCTGCGCATCCACTTCGGTCTGGGCGAAATCCGGATTCACTGTCAGGTCCGCGGTCAGGTTCGACGTCAGGGAAAATTTCAAATCATCGATGCCGAAGTCCCGAATCACTTTTCTGCCGGGAGTGGTCACCGCGTTGAACCGTTCGATGCCGGTAATGAAGTAAGGCCGAATCCTCAGCCGCTCGGTCTGCCGGATGTTCTGGAGCCCGCCAAGGTGGCCGGCCTGCGACACATTCGTGAAGGCATAGTCGCGATCCCAGCCCGCCCAGTAGACGGCTTCATTCTTGCGCTTGATCACACGCTCGAAGTTCAGGCCCCAGGTCTGTGCCTCTGCGCTCGAAAATCGAAGAATCTTGAACGGAATCGCAAACTCCGCAGACCATCCTTCTTCAGTCAGGATGGCGGATGCCGTCCACTGCTCGTCCCAGTCGGCGCTCATGATGCGGTTTTCGTTGCGTACCAGTGCGTCAAAGCGGGTGCCGCGCGGGTTGATTCGAAAGAGGAAGGCGTTCCGATGGTCGTGAAACGTGTCGAGAATGACCGCGAAGCTGTCGTCGGATTCCAGCGTGTTGTCGCGGCGAAGTTCGCCCGCGCGAATCTCGGCGGGCACGCTGTCTGCGATCTGAACGCCTATGTAGAGTTGCGTGTCATCGTAAAGGATGCGAACCGTGGTCTGCTCCGTCGCAGGCTCGCCCTCGCTCGGCTCCTTCTGACGAAACTCGCCGAGCGGAGCGGCGGAAGACCACACGTCGTCGTTCAGCCGGCCGTCAATTGCCGGTCCGCGGGGAACTTTGCGGGCGATTGCATCCTGAGCTGACGCAGCTATCGGGAGCGCAAGCAGAACAAAAAGACAACCGAGCAATCTGTACATAGGCGCGGCAAGCTTATCACCGTTCTCCATGGCTGCGCCCCGCGGGCATCAGCCGGTCCGGAACGAACGGAGGTCTGACGGCCGGGCGCCGCTTTCTGAATTGCGCTATAGAGCAGCGCTGCATTCCCGCAGGAAACGATCGAAGTCGCTCAGGGGGCGATTGATGACGACCGACGTGGGCAGGATTGCCAGATCCAGATCGCTCTCGGGCCGAGCATGCCCCTTCGCGGCAGAACCGAAAAGATACACTGCGGCAGGTTTGAGCCCGGCGAGGATTTCACGAATCCGATCTGTCATTTCTAAAGTCATTATTGACCCGAATATATCACCGGTTGGCGTCTCTGTTGTCTGCCGCCGAAGCGAAGGTCAGCCTATTTCCCTTGCCCCATCCCCGGCGGATTTATAGAATCGTCGCGTCTTTCAAATTCCCTAAACTGTGCAGATTTCCAAGGAGATCCCATGGCGGAAGATAAAGAGCCTCTCCAGGCCAAATCGGCCGAACCGGCAGAGCCACAATCGGACAGCCCGCAGGCCGCCTCGAAGCTCACCCGGCGCGACTTCCTGATCCGCGGCAACGCCGGAGCAGTAGCGGTTGGCGTCATGACCGGCGTCGGTCTCGCTACCAGCCTGGTAGCCGAGCCGCAGACGCCTCAACGGCCGGCCGCTCCGGCCGCTCCAGCGGCTCCTATGGTCACCCGCAAAGTCACGCTCGACATCGATGGAAAGAAACACGACGTCAGCGTCGATGTGCGCGAAAGCCTGTGGGAGACACTGAACTATCAACTGGAACAGTCGAACTGCAATCTCGGTTGCGATCGCGCGCAGTGCGGCGCCTGCACCGTCCTTGTGGATGGCCTGCCGGTGAATGGCTGCGGTCTCCTGACCGCCCGGTATGGGCGTGGGCAGAAGATCCTGACCGTGGCAGGCATCACCAAGGGGCCGGGCGTTGCGGGTCTGCATCCGTTGCAACGGGCGTTCTGGTTTGACGGGGGCTTCCAGTGCGGCATCTGCACACGCGGTTTCATCATGTCCGCCTACGCGCTGCTGGAAAAAAACAAAAACCCAAACAACGAACAGATCAAAGAGGCTCTGTCCGGGAACATCTGCCGCTGCGGCGAGTACGCCAAGATCCTGACCTCCGTCCAAAAGGCGGCAGCCGAGATGCGCGGCGAAAGAGTTACTTACAATGCTCCGCTGATTACCGGCGACGCGCCTCTCATCAGCGGGAACACCGTGCCCGGAATTTCCAGGCAATTCGAGTTCGCGACCGCGTTGGGAACGATCGAACAGTTCGACGACCTGTCTCTCGAGCTGAAGGCGAAGCCCGGCATTCTCGACGTCTCCGGCACCGAACGCACCATAACTCCCGTTTGGGATCCAACCCGACTTGACGAAGCAAGAGTTCGCCAGATGCTTGCGGAGTCCGGTCACCCGGTGAGGTAACCATATGTCGCAAAACATCGAGCAAAGAGTCGACGCAATTCGGGTTGTCCAGGATCCAGAGTATGCGGCCAGTCTGACCGACGCCCAGTGGCGCGCGCTCAGCAACGATCCGGTCTGGAGCGAGCTTGTGGGTGAGTTTCACGAGATGGCGGCTCCGGTGATGGAAGCCTACGCCGCGCAGCTTGGAATACCGGCGCAGTCGGCATCCGCAGCCACGCCCGTCTGGCCCGACACGTTCGAAGTGATCGGAAAGAAGGTTCCGCGGCTGCACGGCCTGGGCATCGTTACGAACCTCGGCCAGTACACGCAGAACATGCGGATGAACGGGATGCTCTTTACCCGGACGCTCCGCAGCCCCCATCCGCATGCGAAGGTGAAGAGCGTGAACATTGCCAAGGCGCAGGCGCTCCGCGGCGTTGTGGCGGTGCTGCACCGTGGAAACCTGCCGGCCGAATACCGGGATGTGAAGCTCGGCGGAGGCCCGCCGGACCGGTTCCTTTTTAATGAGGAAGTGTTCGAGGTCGGATCGCCGATCGCGGTCGTCGCGGCCGAGAGCGAGCATATTGCGGACGAAGCCACGCACCTGATCGAGGTCGAGTACGAAGTATTGCCCGCCGTGCTCGACATGATGGAAGGCGCCAGCCCCTCCGCTCTGAAGCAATGGGAGAACAGCGAGGACGGAACGATCATCGCGAGGACGCCTGCGCTGGTTCGGGGAACCCCCGACGGGGCGCGAGCCGATGTCAACCTCGACGCGATCCTGACCAAGCCGACCGAACAGCATCTGTGCCTGGAACTTACGAATTCGCTGATGTACTGGGACGTGGACCGGCTGATCGTCTATTACACCAACCAGCACGCGCATGGCACGCGCGCCGGCCTTTCCCAGGCTTTGAAGATTCCGGCAAATCGGGTCCGCGTCATCCAGAACGGTTACATGGGGTCGGGTTATGGATACCGCTCCGGCGTGGATCTGTCTGAAGTGCACGCGGCCATTCTTGCCAAGGTTACCGGCCGGCCGGTCAAGAACATGTACACGCGTGAGGAAGACTTCGTCACGCGCACGCACCGTCCCCAGTTCCGGAATGAAATGAAGCTTGGCGTGAATCGCGATGGAACCATGCAGTACGGACAGTTCCGCGTGTTCGCCAACGTCGGCGCGCAGCGCGCCGGCGCGGCCAACGGCTCCTGGTACAACATGCAGATGCTGTACAAGATTCCAAATTTGAAGCTGGACGCCATAGACGTCATGACGAACAGCTTCAAATCCGGACCGTATCGCTGTGTCAGCCATCCGAACGGAACGTTCGCGCTCGAGATGATGGTGGAGAGAGCGGCTTATGCGGTCGGCATGGATCCTGTCGAGTTCCGCCTTAAGAACCTGAATGAAGAAGGGAACCCGGAGACGAAGAAGCCGTTCAGCAACTCCGGAATCCGCGAATGCATCACTTCCGCCGCAACTCGAATCGGGTGGAAGGAAAAGTGGCACGCGCCGCGGGCAAGGGAAGTGCGCCCGGGAGTTTTTCATGGGATCGGTCTTGCCGCCCATGCATGCAGCCACGGCGCCGGAACGAATCCCGCAACCGGACAGGTGATTGTGAACAACGACGGCAGCGTTCAGTGCGTATCGGCATGCACCGAAATCGGGCCCGGACAGCGGACCGAACTGGCGATGATCACTGCCGAGGCGCTGGGCGTTCCGTTGACCCAGGTGACCATTGCTTTGTACGTCGACACCGACAACACCACCGACTGCGGAGGCACTAATGGCAGCCGGCAGACCAATACCGGCGGCCGCGGCATCTACGAGGCGGCCATGGACGCCAAGAGACAAATCCTGGTTTATGCGGCCCAGAAGTTCGTAGACGACGCCCGCCGCAGAAACCAGAATCTCCAGATGACGCCCGAACAACTGGATATCAAGAACGCCGAAGTGTTTGTGAAAGCAAGTCCCGCTACGAAGTTGAGCCTTGAGGCGGTTATCCAGGCAGCAGGTCTTCCGATACTGGGACGCGCGATTTATCGGCAGGACAATGACTGGGAGCGGACGGCCTGGGCCTCACATGCGGCGGAGGTGGAGGTGGACACCGGCACCGGCACCGTCAAGGTTACGAAATTTGTGGCGGCGCACGACGTCGGGAGGTCGCTGAATCCGTTTGCGCTCGAGCAGCAGATCGAGGGTGGCGTGGTCATGGCCCTCGGCGCTGTCTTCAACGAGCAGTTACTGATCGATAACGCCACCGGCCTTCCGCTGAATGCGAACATGCTCGATTACCGGGCGCCGAGCATCCAGGATGTGCCCGAGCAGATCGATGTCGTCCTGGTGGAAAAGCCAAAGGCGTACGGTGTGTTCGGCGCTCATGGAATCGGCGAACCTCCAATGGGTCCGCCCGCGCCGGCTGTGGCAGCGGCTGTATACAACGCCGTGGGCGTATGGATCGACAGCATGCCCATAACGCGCGAAAAACTTCTGACAGAACTCCGAAGGGTGAGGTAACAACCATGAAGGGCTTTGAACTCCACGAACCCAAAACGGTAAAAGAAGCAGTCGATACTCTGACCAGGATTGGCCCCAACGCGAAAGTTCTGGCGGGCGGCAGCGATCTTGTCTCGGGCGTGATGAAAGACTGGGTCGAAGGCAGCGGCATGCCGATACCCACCGCGCTCGTGGATATCACAACGATTCCGCAGCTCAAGGGCATTCGGGCCGCGGCCGCCGGCATAACCATCGGCGCCAACACCACCCTGACCGAGATTTTTGAATCGAAGGAAGTCACCGGGAAGCTGCCGCTTCTCGCGCAGGCCGCGCACAGCGTGGCATCTCCCCTGATTCGGAATTACGCGACCCTTGGAGGCAATATCAACCAGAGGCCGCGTTGCTGGTTCCTGCGCGGACCGGATTTCGACTGCTATAAGAAGGGCGGCGATTTCTGTTTCTCGGTTGGCGGCGACAACCGCTATCACGCCATTATCGGCGGCGAGCTGTGCTACATCGTGCATCCGTCGGACACGGCCGCCGCTCTGCTGGCTCTGAACGCGCAGGCGAAGATCGCGGGGCCTGCGGGCGAGCGGATGGTGCCGTTTGACAGCTACTTCGTCGGTCCCCGTGAAAATATCCTCAACGAAAATGTCCTCAAGGCGAACGAGATCCTGGTCGAGGTGTTCATCCCGAACCCGGCGGCGGGCACGAAGCAGACCTGGCTGAAACTGAAGAACCGCGAGGTTTACGACTTTGCGCTGATTTCCGTCGCGGCCGCGTTCACGGCCGCGGGCGATGTCTGGCAAGACGGGCGCATCGTGCTGGGCGGCGTTGCGCCGGTTCCTTACCGGGCCACGGCCATCGAGAACCAGCTCAAGGGAAAGAACATCAAGACAAGCATCAAGCAGGCCGCGGCGATCATCCGCACCGTGGCGCGCCCGATGAGCATGAACGCCTACAAGGTCGATATCGCGCAGAACCTGGTGGAGCGGACGATTTTGCAGGGCCTCGCGTAATGAATGACAATTCTGGGGACAGACTCCGAATTCTGTACCACAGGAATTCGGAGTCTGTCCCCAGAATTGTCACCCGATTCCTGCCAGGAATATTGCTTTTCGCGGCTTTGCTTTCGGCGCAGACAACGAGCACGCCTTCAGATGCTGCGCGCACTGTCGTCGGACGACTTGAACTGGAACGATACAAGGCGCACATCAAAGGACTCACCCAGTTCGGCGATCGAATGCAGGGAACCGAACGCAACCGTGACGCTATCGACTGGCTCGAGAGACAACTGCGGAGCTTCGGGTACACCAACGTCGTGCGGCATCGGTTCATGTCGGCCAGCGGCCCTCTCGAGAACATCTACGCTACAAAGATCGGTACGACCACGCCGGGAGAGATGTACATCGTCTCGGCGCACATGGACGGCCGCGGCGGTGGTGAGGCCGCCGACGATGACGGCTCCGGCTGCGCGGTGGTGCTCGAATTGGCCCGCGTTTTAGGAATGGCCGACGTCCGGACGAACCGCTCGGTGAGGTTCATTTTCTGGAACAACGAGGAGTTCGGGATGGACGGCAGTGGGACCTATGCCCTCGAAAGGGCGCCGCTCCAGGGCTCGGCGGCCGAACCGAAGTGGCTGGGCGTCATCCAGCACGACATGATGATGTTCGACCATGGCATGCCTCCCGGGCCGAGACAGAGTCCCAATGCCGACATCAATATTGAGTATCAGAGAAATTCCAGAATGGCAGCCGGCTCCGAGAGGCTGGCAGCCTTACTGCACGCCGCAAACCGGTCCCACGCCGGGCAATATCCTGCAACAATCGGCGCCAATATGGCAGGCACGGATTCGATACGGTTTCAGGATCTAGTGCCCTCGGTCAGCGTCCGCGAAAATGAAAGGGTCACCGGCATTGTCAGGGGATCAAATCCAAACCATCATCAGCCAACGGATAAATACGAAACTTACGGAGAAGACGCCTTTCGCCTCGGCTTCAATGCCGCCCAGACGACTCTCGGCGGCCTCGGAGAACTTGCTGGCGTAGCTCTCGCGAGGTGATGACAAATGAGAATTGAATAATGAATAGTGATTATTGAATGTCAATACTCATTATTCATTATTCAATTCTCAATTTTCATTTTTTGGAGAGGTTCAGCACCGCCTGAATACAGTTCAACGTCCAGCCGTGAATCACGCCGTTCGTCGCAATGTATCCTCCATCGGAATAAAGCCACGTCACGCCGTTCGCGTCGGTAAGAATTCCTCCGGCCCGCTGCAGGATCAGGCTAGCGGCGGCAATGTCCCAGATATTCAAATCGAGGTGCCAGTAGGCGTGGAGCCTGCCGCATGCCACATTGCACAGGCCCAGCGCCGGCGATCCCATCAGGTTGAGTGCGACGACCTGATCCGACATGAGGCCCACGATCATTCTTGTGAGCCTGCGCCGGTCACCGCTCGGCGGCCAGTCCGTGCCGGTGATCGCGCTGTTCCAGGCTTCGGCGCCTTCGAGTATCTGCTGAACGGAAATCCTTTGGCCGTTGAGTGTGGCTGGAGTGTGAATGGTCGCTTCAAACATTTCGTCGCGGCATGGGTCATAGACCACCCCTACCGAGATGTTGCCTTCTGTCCGCAGCGCGACGGATACGCAAAAGTAAGGAATACCCTGGGTGAAATTGAGGCTTCCGCAGATCGCATCGACGATCCACAGGTCCGGCGCATCCACCGGCATCGGTGCATCGTCGGGGCCTTCTTCCGCAAGGATTGCCGCACCCGGAAATTCCGCCAGAATTGACGCGACGATCGCGTCCTGCACGAGCAACGATGCTTCGCAGACCACGTCGCGGTGTCCCTTCCACTTCAAGTACCCCGGCTTTCCGAGGCGTGCTTTCGCGATCTCGCCGCCCTTGCGCGCCGCCCGGACGGCGACTTCAAGGGCGGCGTTGATATCCGTACTCTCAATCATGTTTTGTTTATCAGTGAGTCATAGCATAGATAATGAAGTTGACGCCGATCCGGTAGGCGTAACCGGAGTACTTTTCAGGATACTGAGGGTGATCCATCCACTCCCAGGCATCGCCGAGATCGCTGTTGAAGCTCATGGCGACGTTGAGGCGGCGCTTCTCGTCGAAGATTCCCAACAATTGGGGAACGTATCCGTCGGACTGCCAGGTTGGTCCGCCACGAATGCCGTTGCCGACATTTGGAACCTGTATGAACGAGTCGATATCGTAGAAGGTGTGGAAGATTTCGTGGTCCCTGGGGATCGGCTCGATCTCGCGGTCCGGAAAAACCTTTCGCATCTGATTCGTGAAGTTTCTCCATTGAGCCGTTCCCCAGAAGTCGTCGAAAATCATGAATCCGCCACGATCGACGTATTCCCGCAGCCGTTTCGCTTCGACATCGCTCAGGACCAAACCGCGCCCGGGTTCGACTACATAGAGAAAGGGATACTTGAACAAGTTCGGGTCCATGATGCGGATGGCATTTTCCTCGATCCGGATTCGGATGTTCGTCAGGCGTTGAACGCCCCACATGAATTTGCGATCCGCCGCCGGATAATCTGTTGCCCAATCCCTTCCGAATCCGCCAAACCGGCCGGAGTAAATCAGCCGGGCGAAGACAAACTCGGGCACAGGCTCGTCGCGTCCTTCGCGAAACGGCCAGTCTTGCGCCCATTGGACGAAAGGACTGAGAACCAGGACCATTGCCGCAATCCACAGGATCTTGCGCATGCGCCGTTCAATATACCGCTAATTGATGAAACGTTATCGGAAGTCGTGGATATTTTAGACGGGGGAGAGGGAGATCCGGGGACAGACTCCGAATTGCTCTTGTACTTCAGAGCAATTCGGAGTCTGTCCCCAGATCTCCGATCAGACGGTGCTTAGTTGGTAGCGAAGCAGTAGAACATGCCGGCGCCGCCGGTCTGAACCAGGTTCGCCTGGCTGCAGCCGCGGCTTGCATGCGTGGCGTTCCATGAAACGTTTCCGCCGCCAAGACGGTCATGATGGCCCAGCATAACGCTGCCCATGTTGTTGCTGGTGTAGTTGCCGCAGGTTGTCATTGCGGCGTCGCCGGGCAGTGACCGGCCGGTGGAGTCCGAACCCGTCAGCATGTCATGTTGGTTCGGCATGTCGCCTACGCCATTGATCATCGCGGCCTTTTCGGAAAGCGCTGTGGGCTTCCGGACATTGTTACGGTCGCGCTGAACGTCTCCATGCAGATCGGCAACGTTGGTGGCAATCAAGGCGCCACGCGCATTGTGCCAGGGTCCCGTTCCGATTCGGTCACGCGCGTTGACTGCCGGCTGATTGCCTGCAGCCGTGGTGCTCAGATACGCGCGCCACGTGCGGTTGCCGGCTCCGGCAGCCTGAGCTAACGCCTGGCAATGCGCGTCGGCTCCTGCCAGACCACCGAGGTTGGCTCCATCGCCCTTGCCCGCACTGGTAACAAAAAATCTCATCGGCTCTGGAGGCGCTGCTGGAGCCTGGCCGCCGCCGCCCTGTTGCGCGAAAAGCATGAACGTGCCCAACAGCAACAGCGTTGTTGCGGCACTGACAGTTACAATCTTCTTCATCGATTCTCCTCTCGAGTAGGTTTTCGGATCACGACCCCGACCGTCGTCGTGGTCTTTTTGAGGGCGTTAGTATACTCCAAGGCATCCGGTCTACCAATTTCTCCCCGAATCTAAAGGATGCGGTCGTGGCCCCACGTCCAGCGATTCGTGAGCAGGAACTCTTTCACGCCCGTTCGTGTGGCGTTGGGGTTGTGCAGGGTCTCGGGAGTGAAGATGACGCCCACATCCCGTAGCAGATCTTCCAGGGTCCTGGAGCCGTAGGTTAAGCCCGGGAATTCGATGGCCTCGCCATTGATATCCTGCACGACGGTTTTTTCACGCGAGATGACAAGCTTGCGCAAATTGCGCAGTTTCGCCGCCTCATTGCGAAAGAATTGAATCAGCTCCCGTGTGTCGTCGATCGGACCCGTGTACGTAGGCATTTGCTTCCAGAGTTTACCCAATTCTTGTACGCTTCCGCCCATGCAAAAACTGAAAGGAAAAGTAGCTATTGTCTCGGGCTCCAGCAAGGGGATCGGGTGCGCGATCGCCCAGCGTCTGGCAAGCGAAGGCGCGAGCGTCGTCCTGTGCGCCCGGACCGAAACGGCGCTCGATCAGGTTGTGCGCGAAATTGAGGCCAAAGATGGCCGGGCCTCCGCCATAGCGCTCGACCTGCGGCTGCCCGGCGCGCCAGCCCGCCTGGCGGAGTTTGCATTGAAGACTTACGACCGCATCGACATTGTCGTGAACAATGCTGGCGCCACGAAGCGGGGCGAGTTCGAGCAGTTGACCGACGACGACTGGGCCGACGGCTTTGCCCTGAAATTCTTTGGCGCCGTCCGGCTGATCCGCGCCGCATGGCCGGCACTCAAGGCAAGCTCCGGATCCGTGCTGAACATTTCCGGCGCCGGTGGCCGGACGCCCGGCGCCGCGTTCACGATCGGCGGCTCCGTCAATGCCGCCCTGCTCTCATTAACCAAGGCGCTCGCCGATCTTGGCATTCGCGACGGAGTTCAGGTCAATACGATCAATCCCGGCACGGTTCGCACCGGCAGGCTTCAGGTGCGCCTGGCAGAAATCATGAAGCAGAAGGGGATCGACTTGCCGGAGGCAGAGAAGGAAATCGTTCGCAGTCCCACCATCACCCGAATCGGCGAGCCGGAAGACATCGCCGGCCTCGCGGCCTTCATAGTCGGGCCCGAAGGCAGGTTTTTGCAGGGAGCATTGATCGATATGGACGGAGGATCGACGAAGACCATCTAGGTTTGGATAACGCAGGGTATAAATGGTAGACCGTCTGATGTTTCCGGATTCCAGCCGCGCATCGTGCAAACCAACAAAGACTGCGCAATTTACCAGTTAAAGCGTTTTCAACAGAGGGCCGGTGAAGACTTCAACCGGGGCGAGCAGATCCACGATTTGAGCGGTTAGCGGGTTGATGCGCGGGCCCGGTATGACGATTCCGGCGAGATTCAGCGGGTCGGATGCCGGAACGCGCAGCGCGGCGCCGGACGGCTTTCGCCGGATGGCGCGCAGAAGATCGGCGGCTTCGGGTCTCGCGAATTGCTCTCCGAGGAAGCCGGAGACGAAACGGCCGCCCCGGATTTCTCCTCTCGCTTCCATGCGGCGCAGCACGATCAGCATGTCGCGCCAGGCGGGAGCCAGTGTTTCGCGCGCCACAAGGTCGCGGAAGACAACTCCCCAGCGCTCGAGCAGTTGACGGGCGATGGCTTCGGTCCGATCCGAGTCTGAAACCTCGTGCGATTCCAGCAGCGCCCAGCGGCCTGCGGCATGCCGGCGGAGCCGACGCCGTTGTGGATCCACCAGTCCGCGCAGATTATCGAAACCGTCGGCCGTCACGATGCCTCCGGCCGAGAGTTCCCATAACGCATCCTCGACCTCGCTCTTCAACCGGCCGCTGGCTTTCACCAGTTCCGTGAGAAACGAAGCGCCACGGCGCTTGAGCGCTTCGACGACGTCGCGCGCGGCGTGCGAGAGCACGGCGGCCCGCTCGCCCGGCTGAATCAGCCATGGCGCGTCCTCTCGAAGAAAGATCGATACGGGCGCAACTCGCGTGGCGCGCACATTCGGCGATGGCAGCGAGAGCCGTCCCCACATGACTTCGCCCGACAGACAGAGCCGATCGAGCAGATCGGGCGTGTATCCCACGATCCGCCTCGGCAACACTTCCGATTCCCATGCCGCCGCGGAAATTTCATAGCCTTGAAGCTGTTTGAGAACCTGGAAGAGACCATCCACTCCGTGAAGCGGAGTTCCTGCCTCCAGGTGTTGCCATGAGAACAGGAACCGCATGAAATCGGCCGGCGTGACCGGCTCAATCTCTTTTCGCAGGCGGCCAAGCGTCAGCCGATGGATTCGGGCGAGCAGCCGCCGGTTGCACCATTCCGTATCGGACGCATCCGGCGTGAACTTTCCACGCAGCACCTGGCCGCTCGCTTCGAGTGTGACCAGGGCCTGATCCACGCGCTCGCGCGTCAGCCCGAGCCGCCCGGCCAGAAGATTGGCGGTTTCCGGACCCGTGGATTCCATCCATCCCTGGATTACGGTGACGGCGGAATCGCCCTCCTCTAAAACGGAACGCACGGCAGTCCAGCGTTCGGCGGCAACCCAGAGGGTTCGGGCTCCGGCCTTGATCGCCGTTGCCCGGCGCATTGCCGTCAGCTCTTCAAACCAGTGCTCCCATTCCGGCTCAGCAGGCAGCACCATCAACGTCAGCAACGCGTCGTGCAATTCCTCGGCATCCCTCACGACGGGCCAGGATTCCTCGCGCACCTGTGCGATCGCGGCGGGATCCAATGCTCCGAGGTTTGCGGCGTCGACTCCCAGCGTCCTGCGCATCTGAACGGCCCGCGCTCTTCGTTCTTCGAGCGGGGCGTCGTCCAGGTACGCGTACGGGTTGGCGTTCAGTATCTCGTGCGAGAACGGCGAAGGCTCCGCTGTATCGATCGAGACCGTTTGAATCCTGCCTTCGGCGATGCCTTCCAGGACCTGTTTCAATCCATCGAGGTCCATGGCTTCATGCAGGCAGTCACGGATCGTTTCATTTACCAGCGGATGGTCAGGAATCTGAATGTCGCCGACGATGTTGTCGCCGCAGGCGGCCTGATCGGGAAACACGGCGGCCAGCAGGTCGTCCGAGCGCATGCGTTGAATCGGAGGAGGCACTCGCCTTCCGCCGGCGAACCGAAGGACGGCCAGGGATCTCGATGCATTCCATCGCCAACGCGCCGTGAACATGGGAGAGTCCAACATCGCCTGTGTCAGCACATCCTCGGCGGTTCCGACGGTCAGAAACTGAAAGACCGCATCGAGCGGGAAACTGTGTTGCTCGCCGAGCGAGATGACGATGCCGTTGTCGGTTGCGGCCGCCTGCAGCTCGAAATTGAACGTCCGGCAAAACCGTTTCCGAAGCGAAAGACCCCATGCCCGATTGATCCTCGATCCGAATGGAGCGTGCAGGATGAGCTGCATGCCGCCGCCTTCATCGAAGAATCGTTCGGCGACGACGGTCTGCTGCGTGGGCAGGACGCCGAGCGCGGCAGCGCCGGCGCGCACATAGAGCGCGGTCTGCTCGGCGCCGCGGCGATCCAGGGCGCACTCGCGCATCAGCCATTCGACCGGCCCGCTTTCACTGGCGATCGACGTCCGGAGGTTTGCCACCGCCCCGGAAAGCTCTGGAGTCCGGCCCGGCGCTTCGCCGCGCCAGAAGGGAATTGAAGGGGCTGCCCCGTGGGCGTCCTCCACGCGGATGCGTCCCGATTCGACGCGGCGTATCCGCCATGAATTGGTGCCAAGCAGAAAAACATCTCCGGCCATACTCTCGACCGCGAAATCCTCATCGACGGTTCCAACGATCGTTTCTTCGGGATCGGCGACGACAAAGTAGTTTGCATTTTCCGGAATCGCTCCTCCGGAAGTAATTGCGGCAAGACGCGCTCCGCGCCTGGGGCGCACCACGCCGTTCACCTGGTCGCGATGGAGGAATGCGCCGCTGCGTCCCCGCGCGGTCGCAATGCCTTCCGAGAGCATCCGGATGACGGAGTCGAACTCGCTTCTGGGCAGAGCCCGGTACGGATAGGCCTTGCAGACAAGTTCATACAGGTCGTCTTCGCGCCACGTCTCGCACGCAACCGCCGCAACAATCTGCTGTGCCAGAACGTCGAGCGGCCACGTGGGAAATTCCAGCGCGTCCAGCGATCCTGCGCGAATGGCCCACACCAGGGCCGCACACTCGATCAACTCGTCACGCGTTGTGGCAAACAGCCGGCCTTTCGGTACGCTTGCGGGATCGGCTTGATGGCCCGACCGGCCGACTCTTTGAAGCGTGACGGCTATCGAACGGGGCGATCCGATCTGGCAGACGAGATCGACAGACCCGATGTCGATTCCCAATTCCAGGGAGGCTGTCGCGACCACGGCCCGCAGCTCGCCGGCCTTCAGCTTCTGTTCCGCTTCAAGACGCAGCCGCCTTGAAAGGCTCCCATGGTGGGCCAGGACGGCCGTTTCACCGAGCCGTTCCGCCAGATGATGCGCGACGCGTTCCGCGAGCCGCCGGGTGTTGACGAAGACCAGCGTTGTGCGATGGGCCAGGATAAGCTCCGCGATCCGGTCGTAGATCTCTGCCCACATTTCGTTGGATGCAACCGGTCCGAGTTCATCTTTGGGAACCTCGACGGCAAGATCGAGTTTCCTCCGATGCCCGCTGTCAATGATGCGAAGGGAATTCTGAGGGCCGGCAAACCGGGCAACTTCTTCAATCGGCTTTACAGTTGCCGAGATCCCAATCCGCTGAGGCTGTTTGCCGCCGGCCTTCGCGACGAGATCGTCCAGCCGCGCAATGGAGAGGGCCAGGTGCGCGCCGCGCTTGTCGTCGGCCACGGCGTGGATTTCATCGATGATCAGCGTGTTTGTGGCGCGCAGAACGTCTCGGCTGCGTCCCGCAGTGAGGAGGATGAATAATGACTCGGGCGTCGTGACCAGGATGTGCGGCGGCCTCTTGATCATCAACAGCCGTTCCGAAGCAGGCGTATCGCCCGTGCGCAACGCCACGCGGATCGGCGGCATGAGAATGCCTTTTTCGGCGGCCAATGCCGCGATTTCCGCCAGCGGCCGCTCGAGATTCTTCTGGATGTCGTTGCTCAGCGCCTTGAGCGGCGATACGTAGACAACTTCCGTGCGGTCCTCGATCGTGCCATCCAGACAGCGGCGCACCAGCCGGTCGAGGCATATCAGGAAGGCGGCCAACGTCTTGCCGGAGCCGGTCGGGGCGGAAATCAGCACATCGCTTCCCGCGGCAAGCTCGGCCCATGCAAGTTCCTGGGCCTCGGTAGCGGCTGCGAACGAACGGTTAAACCATTCTTGTACGAGCGGATGAAAAGTCATGGGATTCGGAAAACGATTTTAGCAGATTGGCTGGGTGCCTGTGGGTCAGCGGCCTATGCCGAAAACGAGTGTATGGCCGTCCGCCAGGGTGACTTCCCGGCCCGCGGCTATTCGGGCGATAGCGAGGTCCGAACTCATTTTGGGAAGGTAACCGAAAACGCTGATCTGGTCGCCCGGCTTCAACATTTCGCGCATCCAGCCGATGCGTGTCAGAAGATTTGGAGGATTTCCTTCAAGAGCCCACCGTTCCACGGCCCCGCGTTGGCCCTTGACGTCGATGTAAACGTAGGTGTGAGGATTCTTCCATTCCACGCGGGTGATGGTGCCCTTCAGCCGGATCGATCGGCCCTCGTCAAAATCGATGGCAAACGTATGGTGAGCGTACACAGGCAGAACGGTAACGGCCAAAACCACCAAGGCCAACAGTATCCCGATCCATCCAGGTTTCATGCTCAGCACCTCATTGAGGATTGGCAAAATCATACCACGGTGCAAGGTGGCGCTTACCAACCAATTTCCGGTCTAATTCGGGGTCAGACTCCGAATTAGATCCATAAGTAAGGATGACACATCAATAGAGACAGGTTAGAATGTGCAGCCATTCTCAAACCTTACGTCAATTTTGCTAGGAGGAACCATGGTGCGAAGTAAAGTGCTCCTTATGACCCTTGTGGCCGTGATGCTTGTCGCAGCTACGTTTGTATTGGCCGAACCCCAGCAGGCCCCGGCTGCCGGCCAGCAGCCCGCAGCAGGCGGCGGAGCCAATCAGGCGCCACCGGCGATCCGGGAAATCAAGCCGGGCTTTTATGTGGTCACCGGCATTGGTGGGAATACCAGTGTTCGAGTCACCAATGATGGCGTCGCCATCGTAGACACCAAGAATCTGGGCGAGCAGAACTATAACGCGCTGATGGCCCAGATCCGCAGCGTCACACAGCAGCCCGTGAGATATGCGTTCATTACCCACGTGCATCAGGATCACAGTGGAAATACCGCGAGCTTCAAGGCGGCGGGAACCCAGGTTATTGCGCACGAAGGCCTGGCCGAGAACTTGAAGACCTATACATCGGCTGCTGGAAAACCCGATGTTCCGAGCATTACTTATGCGAGGGATCATGTGGTTCGTCTGGGCAATGTTGCCGTGGAAGCCCATCATTACGCCGCCGGCCACACGGGTGGAGACACCATCGTGTATTTCCCCGATGTGAAAATTGTTGCGATGGGTGATGAGATGGTCTGGCCGCAGGCGCCGAACTCCGATTATCCGAACGGTGGAAGCATGATGGGCTGGGTTCGTTCGCTGAATGAGGTGCAGAAGCTGGACTTCGACACCGTAATTCCCGGTCACGGGAATCCGATGACGAGAGACCAGTTCCTTCAGTTCAAGACAAAGCTGGAAGTCTTCGTCGATCGGTCCATCACGGTGGCTCGCCGCAATGTGCCGAGAGCGCAGATGTTCTACGACATCGTGCAGACCGACCTTGGCGGATGGAACATCACCATGCCGGATACCCGGCTGGCTTCGTTCTACAACGAAATGCGCACCGAGGCCCAGAGACTGCGCGCGCTGCCGGACGGCCAGTAAGCCTAATTCGGGGACAGGCCACTCAAAAAATGGGGAATTGAGTGGCCTGTCCCCGAATCCCCTCGATATAATGCGCCGACTATGAATCGCGTCGTCATTGCAGCACTGGTGGGAATTGCCATTCTGCTGGCAGCCGGCCCGATGGCCGATCCCGAGAGCCTCACCACCGAAGCAGTCGCCGAAGCGCCTGTTCGCGCGGCTCGGCCGATACTTGCACCGGCGCGATTCCAACATCCGGCTTATCAATACGCCCTCGCGCGTCTGGAGCAGGACTTTGATGCTGTCCAGGCGTTTCGTCCGTCCTATCCATTTTGGAAGCACGTTTTCACGATTCCAGACGGCGCTGTTGCTTTTGGCAGCGTTCAGGACGGAAGGCTTTTGGTCACGTTTCCCGAGCGTAGCAATTGGACTCGTGATGGGCGTTGGGAAGATTTATCGCTTAAGCCCGTCCTTCAGGGTCAGGGTATGCCGGCGTCACGCCGCCAATGGCGCGACCGCGTGGTGTCCCTGTTTGAGCCCCAAGTCGGTCCGGTTCTGCACAACGCGACCCGAGGATCGATTCTGCTCTCGAACTCCGGCCGTTATGGCGGTTTTCTGGACGAGTGGAGCGCCATATATGAACGGTTCGGCGTTCCCGCCGAGATCGGGCTTGCGCAGGCTATCGTGGAATCCGGCCTGAACGGCACCATTCGGTCCGAAGCCCGCGCCGTGGGATTCTGCCAATGGCTCGAGAGAAACTGGAATCGGATGAAAGGATTCGCTGCGTCCGTGATCGAGGGGCATAACCAGACGACGCAGGCGCCCTACTGCGCCGCCTATCTGGTGATTCTCGCCACAAAATATGGATCGTTCGTTCCCGCTCTTTCCGAACATCATTCCGGCGCTGTGAATGTGGGAAGAACCGTGATCAACGGTGAGCGGCTCGGAGGCCACGATATCCGCGAAAGGTATTTCACCGGGTCCGGCCTTGCCATGCGCTTGAGGGACCTTTCGCTCCGCGGTTATCGCGAGATCTATCGCACCTACGGTCCGCGTTCTTCCTTGTATGCGGAGATGGTTTTCGGCAATACATTTAATGTCACGGAACTGAAAGCGAAGATCCCTCAGGCCCGGATTTTTGCGATGCGCACGCCCCGCGCTATTCCGTTGAGCGAAATCACGCGGCGTTCAGGCCTCTCGCCGGATGAAGTACGGCGGTTTAATCCCGCGCTGGTCCGGCAGGTTCCCAGGAACGCTACCCTCTACCTGCCATCATATGTTGCCGATTTTGGAGCCGATGTCTCGTTCTGGCACAACGCACCCCACCCCACATTCGCGGCCGTCATGAATGATTTCGTCCGGATCGATGCGACAGTCGAACAGTGGGACGACCCTCGATTCGAAACCGTTCTCCGGGATTTCCAGAAGAGATTCAAGGCGACGAACACGGAGGAAGGAAGCGTGATGAGCGCTGTGCTCGCCTATGTAGCCGCCGAAGCCTACGCCAGCCGCCGAAGCCAGATCCTGGCCGAATTCCGCACCAGTCCGCGTATCCGGAGCCTTTTCGAGCGAGGCGTGGCTCAACTGGAAAAGGTTAAGCCGCCCGATCAGACCGTCCGCTAAACGTTGGTTTCTATCGCAGTTCGTCCAGTATCAGTTTGAAGTGTGCCGCCCGCACGTTGCCTTGCCGCGGCGCCGTCATGATGTCGTCCAGCACGGACGTGAGTTCGAGGATTTCAAAACCCTTCTCGCCAAGATCCTGATATCCGCGGACGTAGCCATCGCGGAATCCCAACAAGTGTCCGAATTCGTGAGCCAGAGTGCGTTTGGAAAGTTCCCCGGGACCCAGGGCCACATAACGTCCTACCAGGCTGTGCGTCGCCTCGGCGCCTGTTGTCAACACGGCGCCATCGTTTGGAAAACGTCCGGCGTGCGGGCGTAAATCCAGATGGTCCCCGCGCCGCGGAACGTTTCCGGTCCGATACAACTGCTGTGCGGGAACGAGGCGCAGGTCGATCTCAACGGCATACTCGATGCCGCCCTCGCCTGCCCGCCACATTTCCTCGATCGTCCGTCTGGCTTCGGCCAAAAACCCCTCGTCCTCGATATCGGTATAAAGAGGAACCCGCAGGAGAACGCGATCCACCCCGCTTCGAACCGTTTTGACAAATGACGGCACGTCGGGTTTGCCCAGAATCTGCTGGACCGCGGCAGCGGCGGCCGGCTGGCCCGACTTCAAGACTTCGTAGACCCTGGTCATTTGATCGAACCGGGACCGGTCCTGCGCGATCGAGCGTTGCCAGAAACGGTTGTACTGAATGTACTGATCGATGGTGCCCTGGTTCGTCACGATATTTCGGTAATCGCGAATCAACTTCGTAAGCGCTGCGGAGTTGTCGCCATCGGTCTCACCGAGTTGCCTCAGGTCCTGCTGGGCGCGTGCGAGGCGGACGCCTTCATTCTCGATATAACTTTGGGTGATTGGCCAACTGTAGGAGAACGACGTAATGGGCGGCGCGTTCGCTGCGCCTTGAGAATCCACGATCCGGGGAACCAGTTGGTATCCGAAAACCACCGGTT
>CAMBFR010000013.1 GCA_945865815.1 Candidatus Sulfopaludibacter sp. SbA3 | reverse complement strand
AAAGTAAAGGTGCTCGACTTCGGCCTGGCGAAGGCCTACGAACCGGCATCGGCACATCCGGATCTGTCGAATTCCCCAACGCTGAGCATGGCGATGACAAACGCGGGAGTCATTCTCGGCACGGCGGCCTACATGTCGCCCGAACAGGCGAAGGGCCGCCCGGTGGACAGGCGCACCGACATCTTCGCGTTCGGCGCAGTGCTCTACGAGATGCTGACGGGCCGGCCGGCATTTGAAGGCGACGATTTGACGGAAATTCTCGGACGCGTCGTGACCGCGGACCCGGACTGGAACCGGTTGCCGGAGAAAACGCCGCGAGCGATTCAGAGACTGCTTCGGCGGGCATTGAAGAAAGATCCCCGCCAACGGCTGGGCGACATTCGCGACGCGCGGCTCGAAATCGAAGACGCGTTGAACGAGCCGGCGGCGACGGCGACAGTGACTCTGCCCGCGCGCGGCTCGCGGCCGGCATGGACTGCCTTCGCCGCGGCGTTGCTTGTGGCCGTGGTGCTTACCATTCCGGCGCTGCGTTATCTGCGGCAGACGCCGCCGCCCGAGACACGCGTCGAAATTGTCACGCCCGCGACGTCCGATCCCATTTCCTTTGCCCTGTCTCCCGACGGCCGCCAGATTGTCTTCGTGGCATCGGGCGACGGCGCCTCCCGCCTCTGGCTGCGGTCCCTGGCCACAACCGGCGCGCAGCCGCTGGCCGGAACCGAAGGCGCGGTGTATCCCTTCTGGTCGCCCGACAGCCGCTCGGTCGGTTTCTTCGCCGGTGGCAGTCTGAAGCGGCTCGACATCGGCGGCGGAGCGCCGCAAACATTGGCAACGGTAAACGTCCCCCGCGGCGGGACCTGGAATGCGGACGGCGTCATCCTGTTTCCGCTAGCCCCCACAAGTCCGCTGTTCCGCGTGCCGGCCACGGGAGGCGAAGCGGTGGCGGTGACGAAGCTCGACCGGCAGACGAGCCACCGGTTTCCCTCCTTTCTGCCCGATGGCCGGCAATTCCTGTTCTACGCGCCGGGAGCGACCGAAACCGCGGGCATCTACCTGGGATCGCTCGACTCGGCCGAAACCCGGCGTTTGACAGCGGCCGATACGGCGGGCTTCTACCTGCCGTCGGGAATCGCGGGATGGCTCCTGTGGGTGCGCGCGGGAACGCTCGTGGCCCAGCGTCTGGACCTGGAAGGGAAGGCGCTCACCGGCGATCCGGTGACTCTGGCCGATCCGGTGGCCTTCGACGCTGGCTCCGCGGGAGCCGTGTCGGTATCGGCGGCGGGTCTGGTGGCCTACCGGGCGGGCGAGTCCAACCGGCGGCAACTGGCATGGTTCGACCGTTCCGGCAAGGCGCTGGGCGCGCTGGGCGCGCCGGATGAAAATGGTCTCAACAGTCCCAGTGTTTCGCCCGATGGCCGCCGGGTGGCGGTGAACCGCACGGTGCAGGGCAACACCGACATCTGGCTTCTGGACGGCACCCGCATGAGCCGGTTCACGTTCGATGCGGCCACCGACCGCTGGCCCATCTGGTCGCCCGACGGCAGCCGGATCGCGTTCGGCTCGAACCGGAAAGGTCACCGCGACCTCTATCAAAAGCCCTCCGGCGGCGCGGGCGCGGAGGAACTGCTCGTGGAATCCCCGCAGGACAAAACAACCAGCGACTGGTCCGCGGACGGCCGGTTCATGCTCTATCACAGCGCCGACCCGCAGACAGCGCGCGACATCTGGGTGCTGCCGATGGAGAACGACCGCAAGCCGTGGGTGTTCCTGAAGAGCTTCGATGAACGTTTCGGCCAGTTCTCGCCGGACGGGCGCTGGGTCGCCTACACGTCGAACGAATCGGGGCGAAACGAAATCTACATCCGGCCGTTTGCGGCGCCGGCGGCTACGGGCCCGGCAGCCAACCCCGCTGCCGGGCAGTGGCAGGTATCGACGGCGGGCGGCATTTTCCCGACGTGGCGTTCCGACGGCAGGGAGTTGTACTACATTGGGCCGAATGGGGAGATGATGGCGGCGCCGATCGCGGCGACGGCAACGACGCTGGAGCCGGTCGCGCCGGTGGCGCTGTTTCCGACGCGAATCTTCGGCGGCGGCGTAGACAACGGCCAGGGCTGGCAATACGACCTCACCCCCGACGGCCGCTTGCTGATCAACACGGTCCTGGACGACGACTCCTCCCCCATCACGCTCATTCAGAACTGGAAGCCCCCGGCGCAGTAGTTGCGGGTGTTCTACACTCGGCAGCGTGCTATAAGAATTCTGACGCCGTTCTGCAACGGCTATGCCACGAAAGATCAGAGATCTCATAAGCGACCTTGAGGCCGCAGGTTTCGTGAGCCGTGGCGGGAAGGGCTGTCACCGAACCTTCGCGCATCTCTTTGTACTGTCGGCGAATCGCGTGGTCGAATCTATTTGTATTGTAGAGATCTGCAAAGAGAGAGTCTGGCAGGCTCCTTCCGGTTCTCATCCTCCTCGTTATTTCCACAGAGCGGCGGGAAAACACGATCGAAATCGCGCGTAAAGCGATAAAATGAACTGCCGTTCTGATAACAATGGGGGCCGTGGGCAAGGAGACGGAGAAGCCTTAATGATCGATCGAGTCGTCGAGCCCGTTGCCGGGCAGTCATCCTTAATAATCAAGCATAAGAATCTCAAACAGTGGGTGGGTGAAGTCGCCGCCCTCTGCACTCCGGATCGCATTCACTGGTGTGATGGATCGCAGGAAGAATATCAAATGATGCTTCGGCTCATGGTGCATGGCGGAACTGCCGTGGCATTGAACGCCGAGAAGCGGCCGAACAGCATTCTTGTCCGATCGAGCCCGGCTGATGTCGCGCGGGTCGAGGACCAGACGTACATCTGCTCCAAAACAAGGGAAGAAGCGGGTCCCACCAACAATTGGGAAGATCCCGAATCCATGAAGGCCCGGCTGAAAGAGCTTTTCTCGGGATCGATGGCCGGGCGGACGATGTTTGTCGTTCCCTACAGCATGGGACCGATCGGTTCACCGATTTCCAAGATCGGTGTCGAAATCAGCGACTCGCCTTACGTCGTCGCGAACATGCACATCATGGCTCGCGTGGGCGCCAAAGTGCTCGACGTGATGGGCGCCGATGGCGAGTTCGTAAAGGGACTGCATTCGGTGGGCGCGCCGTTACGGCCCGACGATCAGGACTCCGCGTGGCCCTGCAACGCCCAGAACAAGTACATCTGCCATTTCCCGGAGACGCGGGAAATCTGGTCATTCGGATCCGGCTACGGAGGCAATGCGCTGCTCGGCAAGAAGTGCCACGCGTTGCGCATTGCGTCGGCCCAGGCGCGGGACGAAGGATGGCTCGCCGAGCACATGCTCATCCTGAAGCTGACCAGCCCTGAAGGCGAGGTCAAGTATGTGACGGGCGCATTCCCCTCGGCCTGCGGCAAGACCAATCTCGCCATGTTGATTCCGACGGTTGCCGGATGGAAAGTCGAAACCATCGGCGACGACATTGCCTGGATGAAGTTCGGTCCGGACGGACGGCTCTACGCAATCAATCCGGAGGCCGGCTTCTTTGGCGTGGCGCCGGGCACCGGTATGAAGTCCAATCCCAACGCCATTCGCACACTCAGCCGCAATTCGATCTTCACCAACTGCGCGATAAGCCCCGAGGGCGACGTATGGTGGGAGGGAATGACCGAAGAGAAACCTGCGAAACTGCTCGATTGGCTCCGGCGGCGCTGGAATCCACAGTCGAATCGAAAAGCCGCGCATCCCAATGCCCGGTTCACCGTTCCCGCCAGACAGTGCCCCTCAATAGCCCCCGAATGGGAAGATCCCAAAGGAGTGCCGATAGACGCAATTCTTTTCGGCGGACGGCGAGCCACAACGGTTCCGCTCGTCGTTGAATCGTTCAACTGGCAGCATGGAACTTTTCTCGGCGCTATCACAAGCAGCGAAACGACTGCGGCCGCGGCTGGCAAAGTCGGCCAGCTTCGTCACGACCCGATGGCCATGCTTCCGTTCTGTGGTTACAACATGGGCGATTACTTTGCACACTGGTTTGAGATGGGTAAGACCGCCGGCGCCAGGCTGCCGAAGATCTACTACGTGAACTGGTTTCGGCAGGATGACAAGGGCAATTTCCTGTGGCCCGGTTTTGGCGAGAACAGCCGCGTACTGAAATGGATCTTCCAGCGCTGCAGCGGCAAGGTTGGAGCCGAAGAAACGCCGATCGGACGCGTCCCGAAGGCGGGCGATCTCGACGTGAGCGGGCTGGACATGCCGGAACAGAGCTTAAATCAACTGCTGGCCGTGGATTCCGCTGCATGGCTGGCGGAAATCCCGCTGATCAACAAGTTCTTCGCGCGATTCGGGGATCATCTGCCAGAGGCGCTTACGCAGGAAGTGAAAGACCTGGAAGAGCGATTGAGAGCAAAATGAGAATTGGGAATTGAGCATTGGGAATTGACAGATGCGAATTGGATCAATTCTTACGTGTCAATTTTCAATGTTCAATACTCAATTCCCAATTCTCATTTCAGAACAGATCCGGAACCTCTACCTCTAACGCGACTTCCTCGGAGCGGGCAGGAATGTAGTCGCCCGTCACCATTTCCTTGTAGCTCATACCTGGCCCGATCATCGGATACACGCCGGCATCGGGGTCAACCATCACTTCGAGGAAAGCGGGACCCGGAAATTCCACAAACGCGCGCAACGTTTCTTTGACGCTGCGGTTATCCCTGATCCGCTGGGAAAATTGGAAGCCGTCGGCTTCGGCGGACTTGACGAAATCCTTCTTGTGAGAGTGCTTTTCGCTGGCGCACAGCCGTTCGGCGAAGTAAAGCTTCTGCCACTGCCGGACCATGCCGTCGCCCTGGTTGTTCAGCAGGATGATCTTTACGGGCAGGCAGTAGTTGGTCACCGTTTCCATCTCTCCCAGATTCATACGCAGGCTTCCATCGCCGTCGATGTTGATGACGAGCCGGCCGGGACACGCCAACTGCGCTCCGATCGCGGCGGGCAGGCCGAATCCCATCGTGCCCATCGACCCCGATGTCATCCATGTGCGCGGATGCTTGTAGTCGATGTACTGCGCGGCCCACATCTGGTGCTGCCCCACGCCCGTGGAAATGATCGCCTCGCCACGGGTGATCTCGTTCAGGCATTCGAGTACATAGTGCGGCTGAACGCTTTCGCAGTCGCGATCGTAGTTCATCGGATGGTTGCGCCTGAGCTTTTCGATGTGATTCAACCAGGCGGAGAAGTCTTTCCTGAAGTCTTTTCCCTCTTCGAGAAGATCGATGAGGCCGCTCCGCGCATCCGCAACATGGGACCAGGTCACGTTCTTCACTTTGCCGATCTCGGACGCGTCAATATCGATGTGCGCGATATTCTTCGCGTTCGGCGCAAATCTGGCGGCGCTGCCCGCGACGCGATCGTCGAAGCGGGCGCCCACAGCGATCAGAAAATCGCAATCTTCGACGGCGTAGTTCGCGAAGGCAGTGCCGTGCATGCCAAGCATCCTCAATGACAACGGATGCGTGGAATCGAATGCGCCCAGCCCGTGGAGCGTTGTGACAACCGGAATCTGATATTTCTCTGCAAAGCTGCGGAGTTCCGCGGCGGCGTTACTCTTGATCACTCCGCCGCCCACGTACAGCAGGGGGCGCTGGCTTTTTCGCAGCATTTCGAAAAAGGCGGCGGCCTGGGCCTTGCTCATGTGGGACGAATTCAGGGCGGCCACCCGTTTCCTGTAACCCTTCAGCGGAAGCTGGCCTTCGCCCCTGAAGGTTCCCAGCCAGTTTTGAACGTCCTTTGGAACATCGACCACGACCGGACCCGGGCGATCGCTTACCGCGATGTCAAATGCTGTCCGGATCGTAGCTTCCAGTTTTTCCGGATCCATCACGAGGAAGGTCGCTTTTGCGCAGGAGCTCATGATGTTGAACACAGGCGCTTCCTGGAACGCGTCGGTGCCAATGGCGGGACGGGGCACCTGGCCGCAGATGAGAACCACGGGAATCGAGTCGGCCATGCAGTCGCGGATCGGCGTCACGCAGTTTGTCGCTCCAGGGCCGGAGGTCACTATGAACACTCCGACCTTGCCGCTGGCGCGGGCGTAACCGGCCGCCATGAAGCCGGCGCCCTGTTCGGTCGCCGGCACAACGAGGTGAATGGGCTTTTTGCCCTTCGCCTCCTGTTCCGCATTGTGACGGAATATAGCGTCGTACGTCGGAAGAATCGCTCCGCCGCTATATCCAAACATCGTGTCGACGCCCTGTTCCTCCAGGACGCGAACGATGATGTCGGCTCCGTTCATCGCGCCCCCACCGGCACCTTCCTGCCTTGTTTCAGGAAAGGCATCATCTCCCGCAGCTTCTTGCCGACAATCTCGATAGGATGATTTGCATCCTGTTCGCGCATGCGTTTGTAGTTCGGGCGGCCGGCTTCGTTTTCCGCGATCCATTCCTTTGCGAATGTTCCGTTCTGGATTTCCTTCAGGATTCCGCGCATCGTCTCGCGCACTTGCTGATCGACGATCCGGGGACCGCGTGAATAGTCACCATACTCGGCGGTATCGCTCACGGAGTACCGCATGTAGCCCAGGCCTCCCTGATACATCAGGTCCACGATCAGCTTCAGCTCGTGCATGCACTCGAAATATGCGATCTCCGGCTGGTAACCGGCTTCCATGAGAGTCTCAAACGCCGCCTTCACCAGCGACGTTACGCCGCCGCACAGAACGGATTGCTCGCCGAAAAGATCGGTTTCGGTTTCTTCCTTGAAAGTCGTTTCGATGATGCCTGCCTTCGCGCAACCAACGCCCCAACCGTACGCAAGCGCATTCTCCTTCGCCTTGCCGCTTGCGTCCTGATGAACGGCGAGAAGGCCCGGAACACCGACGCCATCCACGAACAGCTCGCGCATCCGGTGGCCGGGGGCCTTGGGAGCGATCATGGAAACGTCTACGAAAGCCGGCGGGACAACCTGACCGAAGTTGATATTGAAACCGTGGGCAAACATGAGCGTCTGACCCTGCCGCAGGTTCGGCGCAATCGACTCGGTGTAGACCTTCTTCTGCTTCTCATCCGGAATGAGAATCATGATGGTGTCGCAGTTCTTGACCGCTTCTTCGATCGTGCTCACACGCAGTCCATCCGCCTGCGCGCGCTGGGCCGACGGACTGCCGGCATAACAGGCCACGGTTACGGCGACGCCGCTCTCATGAAGGTTCAGTGCGTGGGCATGTCCCTGACTGCCGTAGCCGATAATGGCAACCTTCCTGGACTTGATCAGGCTGGCTGTTGCATCTTTCTCGTAGTAAATGTTGGCCATGAATATGTCTCCTTGTCGGTAACATCCTCGGCTTCGACGACGTCCACCAATTTGTTCAACTGTTTAATGATTTGCTGGGAAAGCTTCGGGTCGCACCTGACGGCCATCACCATGCGGGAAAGCCCCGGCTCCTTGTCTGGAACCACAACAAGGCGCTCGATGTTGTATCCGCGGGCGCTGAAAAGACCTGCGATGGTGAAGAGAACTCCAAATTGGTTCTCCACTAATATCGATAATGTGCGGGTCGGCTGTTCTTCTTCCATTATTTTATGGCTGCGCCCTATCGGGCTTGCATTCGCAGCCGCTCATCTATTTTATGGCTGCGCCCTATCGGGCTTGCATTCGCAGCCGCTCATCTATTTTATGGCTGCGCCCTATGGGGCTTGCATTCGCGGCCGCTCATCTATTTTATGGCTGTGCCCGGACAATCGGGCTTCTGTGGAACGAGAGGCTGGAATCGTTGAAATTCCCGTCCGGCATGGCTCCCCGCCTTGCAAGCTCCGGCAACCGTAACAAACAGAAAAATCTAGGTCAATTCGATTTTTCTTATCGTCACATAAGCGGGTTTTGACATAATGACCTACCGATCGGTAGGTCGTTGATAATATGGATTTATCCCAGCTTGAAATGTTGGTCGCAACGGTAGAAGCCGGCGGGGTACAGAAGGCGGCCGAGCGCGTTTACCGTACTCAGCCGGCGGTAAGCATGGCGCTGAAGAAGCTCGAGGACGAGCTTGGAGCTCCGCTTTTCGACCGGTCGAACCGGGGCGCTTACATCCTCACGCCGACCGGGGAACTGCTTTACGCATCGGCAAAACGCATACTCCGGATGCGTGACGAAGCTGTCGCGGAGATAAGCGACCTCCAGCACCTGCACATCGGGAGAATCCGGATCGGAGCGAACGAAAGCACGTCGAGCTATCTGGTCCCGAAGTTCATTCATGCGTTTCGCCAGAAATTTCCCGGCATGATGATCGAGGCATATCGCCAGAATTCGGCCAGATTGATCCAGGACATCAAAGACGGAACCGTAGACGTCGCTTTCATCTCCGTATCTCCCGAGGACAAGCAGATCGAGACATTCGCGGTCAAGGACGACGAACTCGTGTTGATCGTCAATCCGGAACACCGGCTGGCAAACAGCCGCGAAGTCCACATTCGCGACCTGGGGACCGAGACCTTCATTGCGCACAATGTACGGTCACGATCGAGAGACAAAGTCGTGGACGCATTCCGTCAGTTCGAAACGCCGTTGAACATTTCAATGGAAATATCGACACTGGATACGATCAAGAAGCTGGTCGCCCTGAAGCTGGGCATCGCATTTGTTCCTTTGATGTGCGTAGAGGAGGAACTCGGCCGGCGCGAACTGGTGAGAGTTCCGGTAAACGGGTTCAGCTACAAGCGGACGGTGTGGCTGGCGCATCGAGGTTCGGACGCGTTGTCGGCCGCGGCGAGCGAATTCAGGAAGACCGTGGTAATGTTATCGGCCTTATGACACAACTGCTCGAAGGAAAAACCGGGCTCATCATGGGTGTTGCCAACAAGCGCAGCATCGCATGGGGAATCACCAACGCGGCCAACAAGGCGGGCGCCCGTCTCATACTCACATATCAAAGCGAGAGGCTCGGCGAAAATGTGCAGGAGCTGGGCGCGGCGCTGAACAATCCCCTCCTGCTTCAGTGCGATGTCGCAAGCGACGAGCAAATCCAGGCTTGCATGAAGCGCATCCAGGAAGAGGTCGGCCACCTGGATTTCCTCGTACATGCTTTGGCATTCGCCCCACGCGAGGCGCTTGACGGAACGTACGCATCCACGAAGCGGGCCGATTTCAGCCTCGCGCTCGACATCAGCGCATATTCCCTGGTTGCGGTTTCCCAGGCGGCGCTGCCCCTCATGAAGGACCGTCAATCGGCAATCGTGACTCTGACGTACCTGGGCAGCGAGCGCGTGGTGCAGAACTACAACGTGATGGGAGTCGCGAAAGCGGCGCTCGAATCTTCTGTCCGCTATCTGGCCAACGACCTGGGACCTCATGGCATCCGCGTGAATGCAATCTCCGCGGGCCCGATCAAAACGCTCGCATCATCGGCCATCGGCGGCATTGGCGGCATGATCAAGCTGCATGCCGAACGCGCTCCGCTCCGCAAAGCCGTCGATCTCGATGAGGTCGGAGACGCCGCGCTTTTCCTGATCAGTCCTTTATCCAGAGGAATTACAGGCGAAGTGATTTTCGTGGATGGCGGCTATCACATCCTCGGGGTGTAGGAATTCGGGGTGCGTCCCCCCAATTCCGCCCGTTCGTGCTGTGCATCACGCCAGTGGTCGATAACCGAAACCTTCTGGACGCAACCGACAGTGCATGCGGGCGCGCATGCCTTCGTGGTTAAGTATTCGCGCTGAACGTCGGCGAGAGTGTATTTCTCGAGCGGAATCCCCGGATAGCCCCGCTGCTGCGAACAATAGTGAACGAGACCGTCTTCGCAGATGTAGACGTAACGCGCGCCCGCCCGGCATCGCCAGTCATTGGGTTTGCCTCTGGCAAGATTTTCCTGGAACCAGTTCAGCCGGCTATAGCTGTGTTTTCCCTCGTTCCGAACCTCGCGGTACACACGCTCCTCGCGGCGGGTCAGCGGCTTCATTGCGCCGCTGCCATCGTGGATAATGCCGATCGAACTGGAAAATCCCAACTGGAGTGCGCGGTTGGTAATGGTTTCCGCATCTTCCGGAATACGTATTCCTCCACCGATAACGGAGTTGATATTGACGGCAAACTCCGCAAACTGGTTCAGGTATTCCAGCTTCTTGTCGAGGACCTTCAGGCTCTTCAGAGAAACGTCATCGGGCTGGATGTTATCGATACTGATCTGAAGATGGTCCAGACCGGCTTCATTCAGCGAAGCGATCTTCTTGGGCATCAGCAGGTATCCGTTGGTGATCATTCCGGCCAGCATGCCGTGATGCCGGATCCGCGCGATGATCTGTTCGATTTCCGGATGCAGCAGGGGCTCGCCGCCGCTGATGGTAATGATTGACGTGCCCAGGCCGGCCAGAAGATCGACTCGCCGCAGCATGACATCGATGGGTATCGGAGGCGAAAAATCGTCGTACTCGTTACAGTAACCGCACGCCAGGTTGCACCGGCGGGTAGGAATGATGTGAGCGAGAATGACGTGCTTCGTCGACACCAGACCGTGGGCAATCATTCGGAGTTCGCGCCACCGAAGCTTCAGCTTGTTGATACGGTTCATTCTTGAATCGATTTCGCCGGTAGGAATTAGACCACTATCGGGGAACAAACTCCACAACGACCCGGACCTTCGCCGTCGCAGGTTCGAACTTCCACTCACGAACGGCGGCGGTAGCGAGGCTGCCGAAGATCTCCGGCGTTGCCGAAACGAGCCACAGGCCGGCGACGTCGCCCTGCTCAGTGAGCTGCACGTCCATAACAACCTCGCCCGCCAGGCTTTCAGCGAGCAACTCATCGGGGTAATAGGGTGGAACAAATGCCTGAAGCCCGGGGCCGGCGTTCGACTCGGCGAGCAGTCGATATCGTATGTTCTGCTCAACGCCATCCGAATATTGCGTCAGCACATGGTCGGCTGGCGGCTGGATCACATCTCCTGACGGAACGGCCGGCGGTAGAACCGCGGCCTGACGCGCCAGGCGAACGGATTCCTCAATTTGCCGCAAATCGTCCAGATACAACTCCGAAAGCGCCCAATAAACATCAGGGATTCTAGTCCCCGCTGAAGATGCCTGGATGAGAGTGGCGCGCGCGGCGGGGATCTGAAGTTCACCCATCTGCACCAGTTGAACGGCGGCTCGTGGCGCCAACTGGGGATCGCCAAGAGCATCCACGAAGAAGTCCTTCGCGTCATCCGGGTTCTGGCTCATTCTGGCCAGCACGCCCCGATAGTACGAAGCGCGTGGAAACTGCTGTTCCAGTTCGGAAACGGCCTCCAGGTGCCGCCGGGCGCCGGCAAGGTTGCCGCCGGCGAGAAATATCTCGCTGACCGTCATGTGGGCCTCGGCGTCGGGTATCGGATCGGTCTTCATGGTCCAGGCGTCGCGGGAAACTTTCACCTCCGTGCGTCCAGTCCGCCTGATGAAAGTGGCGAGATAGTTCAGGAAGTCGGCTTCCAGTTCCCGCTCGTTCACCTTCAGGTAGTCGAGAATATCCGTTTCATTCTTCGTCAGTTCTTCCAGGTAGCGCTTGAACGCCTGGGAATGCCTGCCATGCATCAGGAAATGCGTGAACGCCCATGCCTGCGCGTAAAAGACGTTCGCTTTCTGACGCTCGTTGTAATACGTGGAGTTTTGATCGACGGCAAAGAACTCTTTAAGAGGCAGCAGCCTCTCGTTCCTCAGCACCTGAAGACGTTCCGGGGAAAGCTCCCCGAGGTATACCTCATTCTCGTCGATGTCGGCTGTGGCGAAATACTCTGCGAGGCCTTCGTTCAGCCATGCCGGCCTGTATACCAATGAGCGGCTCAGGAAGTAATGCGTAATCTCGTGATAGACGATGCCGTCCAATGCTTGAGGGAAAATGCGGCCGTTAAGGACAATAAAGTCGCGATCCTGGCCCGGTTGATAGTAGGCAGCCACGTCGATCCTCTTGCCGTCGTATTCGAGAGCCAATTCATCGAGCGTCTCCTGGTCGCCGACGAGAAGAACTTCCATCGGAAGCTCCGGAAGCTCTGAAGTCTTGAAAACGAAAGTGCCGAGCAGTTGATGGAAGTTTTCGAGTTCACGCAGCACGCGCTCGGCGCGCTGCTCTCCCGCGGAAGACTTGACGATGAAAGTGTCCGATCGCACCTGCACCCATGACAGCAGGAGCGAGAAGGCCAGCATGGGTATCATGATGCCGCTAGTTTAGCATGGTAGAATTCGGCGCCAGGCCGACACTATGAGTCTGAAGTTCGTCTGGAAAATTCCAATCGAGGCCGCTCCGGACACACTCTGGCGTTACATCTCGGACACAAATCGAATAAACCAGTACGCAGGCCTCCCGGAATTCACGTTCCGTTTCGTCCCTGAACCCGACGGCGGTTCACGCCAGGCCGGCGAAACGCGCTACATGGGGTGGCGGCTTTCCTGGGATGAGCACCCATTCGAGTGGATCGAAGGACGATATTTCGAAATCGTCCGGGAATATCACAATGGCCCCATCCGAAAACTTCGGACCTCTGTAGTCCTCCATCCGCACAATGGCGGCACGCTCGTCGAACAGACGATGGTGTGCGAGCCCCGGTGGTTTTTCGCGGCGCCCGGAATCTACTGGGAACTCGCATTCTTCACGAAGCGCCGATTCGTGGCCGCATACCGGAAGATCGAAAGGTTCCTGACCGGCGAGACGGCCACTCCCTACGAGCCGCTTGTCCGGGAACCCATTCCGCAGGGCAGGCTGGAAGTCATCCGGGAACGGTTGCAGTCGGCGGGCGGCCGCCAGTGGCTTTCCAAACTGATCGAAGCCATTGAAACCCTTCCCGATGACGAACTCGACCGGATGCGGCCCTTTGTCTTCGCGGACCACTGGAAGGCCGGCCGCAGAGAGGTGTTGCAGCTTTTCCTTCACGCCTCGCAGGCCGGACTGCTGGATCTTTCCTGGGACGTCATATGCCCGGGTTGCCGCGGCGCCCAGGAGCGGCATGCCACACTGAGAAACCTTCGTGAGGAAGCGCACTGCAAGGCCTGCAATGTGCGGTACACCGCGGATTTCGCGCAGTCCGTCGAAGTGACGTTCCAGCCGAATCCTTCGATTCGGCGCGTCGAGGTCACGCGCTATTGCAGCGGCGGCCCGATGAATGCCCCGCACGTTGTGTCGCAGCAGCAGATTCCTGCAAGGCAATCGAAAACATTGGATCTGAGGCTGAGTCCATGGAAATACAACATCCGTTCAGTGAAGCTCTCGACGCAGGCTGTCCTAACCATCCGATCGGACGCCGGAGATTCCAGCGCGACGATCACGATTCACAGGCCTTCGCTCGAACCGCGGAATCTCGATCTCACCCCGGACGTAACCCTGACACTCCATAACAAGGATGACAAAGACATCGTCATGACGATTGAGCGGGTGTCGGGAAACGAGAATGCCGCAACGGCTGCGATGGTCATTGCGATGAATGAATTCCGGACTCTTTTCTCGGAAGAAGTCCTCCAGCCGGACATGCCGATCTCAGTCGGCGTGCTCACGCTGATGTTCACCGACCTGAAAGCGTCCACGAGCCTTTACGAAACAATCGGCGAAGCGCCGGCGTACGGACTGGTGCGCCGCCACTTCGACCTGCTGAGGGAATGCATTGCGGCGTCGGAGGGAGCAATCGTCAAGACAATCGGCGACTCGGTCATGGCCGCGTTCATGGACCCCGCCAGGGCGGTTGATGCGGCATTTGCAATGCACTCCGCCATTGACCGGGACAACCGAAGCCGCGGTGAACCATTCCTGAGCCTGAAGATCGGTATTCATAACGGACCTTGCATCGCCGTAAATCTGAATGACATTCTCGATTACTTCGGCACCTCGGTGAATGTGGCCGCACGAGTCCAAAGGGAAAGCATTGGCGGAGACATTCTGGTCACAGAGGAAATCTGGAAGGATTCGAAAGTTCGGGAAACGCTCGCGCGGCATCCTCACACCGAAGAGGCGTTCGATGTTACGGTCCGTGGCCTGTCGGGAATGCGAAAGGTTTGCCGCATTCAACCATCCTCGTAACGAATCGCCGGTGCTATAATCCGCTCGCCCTTTCCTCTTCCCGGTAACAAAACATGCCTGCAAAAAGATCGGTCACGATTCAGCTCGTTCACGACAATCTTCAAATCGTTCACGATAGCCTTCAGCAATTCTACAAAGAATTCCTCAGCCTCAGGAGCGAATTTCACTTTCGAATGGACCGCGTTGAATCTTCTCAGGCTGCGACTCTCGCCGAACTCGTAACCATCAACTCCCGGCTGAAGTCTCTTGAGGAAGTCACAGCCCGTCTCAGTGTTCGTTTGGACGCCCTGCACGGTTTGACAGAAAAACTCGAAAAGCGCGTGGAACGACTTGAGGACGAATACGTGGCCATTACGGCTGCACTCAAACGGCTGGAGAAACGCTTCGATGCCTTCGAAGCAGAGCGGCTTGCACTACGGGTGGGAATCCTGGAACAAAAGATCGCGGAAATCGAAAAAGCCGGGCGGAACTGAAGGGCGGATCGTCAGTAATCCCGGTGGTTCTCACGCAAGTTTCTGGTGGAACCACCGCGTCTACGCAGGAAGACTTCCGAAAACTTAGTACTGGCCTCCTCTTGGAGGCGCCTTGCTATCGGTGTCGCCAGGTTGGCGCCGCACCTTCTTGCGTTTGAGCTTTTGGGCCAGCTTGCTCTTGAGACGTTTCTTTTCCCCGGGCTTCACATAAAAGGAGTGTTTCTTGACTTCCTTGATGATGCCTTCCTGCTGAACTTGTCTCTTGAAGCGCCGAAGAGCGCTCTCAATGGACTCACCTTCGAACATCCGAACCTCGGCCAAATCATGCCTCCTTTTGATCGAAGATTACCTTCGGTCAGTCCGTGAGTATGCCGGTCCCGGCGGTCCAAAGCAACACGTCTTTATCAGGACCCAAACCCCTCAGCCGGGATTAGGTTTGTAACCGAGAAAGATGGTGTGCCGGGGGCCGCCCTTTTTCAAGCGGGCGCGCACGCACTCCACTTCGACGCTAAACCCGCAATAACGAAGGCGTTGCACGAATTTTCGATCGTCGCGGGCGGACCAGACGGCCAGCACGCCACCGGCCTTGAGAGCCTCCCGAACCGAAGCCAATCCTTTATCGTCGTAAAGCCGGGAGTTGCCCGAGGAGGTGAACGCCGAGGGGCCATTGTCGACGTCGAGCAATACCGCATCGAACTGGCTGCGGCTTGAGTCCAGAGTGACCGCAACGTCGCTCACATGAACCCGAACACGCTTGTCCTTCAGCGGGTGCCCCGCCAGTGGCCCGAGAACACCACGATTCCATTCCACTACGGCAGGCACCAGCTCTGCGACGACGACCTCTGCGTCCGGTGGGAGGGAATCGAGCGTGGCGCGGAGCGTGAATCCCATCCCGAGGCCGCCGATGAGAACACGTGGCTGCTCCATTGTCCGCGCCCGCCTGCAGGCAAGCGTTGCCAGCGCCTCTTCCGACCCGTGCGTGCGGCTCCACATAAGGCTCTTGCCGTTGGCGAGGATGATGTATTCGTGATCGCGGCGAGTGAGCTTCAGGTCGGTGCCGTCGGGCGTTATCGCCTCACCGAGCACTTCCAGGGGTTTCACGCGGGAGGTCTCTGAAGACTCAAAATCGGAAGAGCCTGTTCATTTTGACCACGAAGGCCCGGTTGACGACCGGGTAGCCATCCAGCGCGGTGTCGCGGCCATCGCTGTATACGACGAACACTTCACTGCCGGGACGATATTCCCAGCGGAATCGCGCGTTGATGCTGAACGTATGGCTGCTCGAGTTGTATTGGGTGAGAGCACTGACAAACATTCGAGGCGAGATCGTATATGTTGTTCGCTCGGTGATCACCGACGAGGTGAAATCCCCCCACGGCAGCGATACCCAGTTCAGGGAGAAGCTCGGCTCGAGCGTAAATTGCGGCGTGATCTCCGCCCGTCCCCCGTTGAGTCCCAGCGTCCGCTTGGTACCGCCGTATAGCTCCCCCTGCTGAAAGGACACGTTTCCGGACAACTTATGCTGCGTGCCAAGGGAGTATGAGGTAACCACGTTCTGGTAAGTGTACCCACCGGCCGGAACCGTAACATTCGAGGCGATCGCAAACGGTCTGGGAATAAATTCGTAGTCGCGGGAATAATCGATGGTCAGGCGATCGCTGTTGAAAAACTCGATCCCGAACTGTCCGGACTGTTCGCGGAACTCCAGCCGCCCCCGGTTATTCTCGATGTACTCGACGTTGCCCTGGATGACGAAACGGCGGATCGCCTTCATTCGATTCTGCGCCGGACGGGGGCTGAACCGCGCCTGCAGAAAATCGCGCACAAAATCGGAGCGCCTTAAGAACCCGGCGTCCGGATTGAACCGCTCGCCCACCTGCAGGCGCTGAGCCTGAAGCCCGTACCGGTCGGTGTTGTAGTTGAAGCTGGCCAGGTAGCTCGCGTTGCGGTCTTCGACGCCCTGCTTTTCCGTCCGCGCGTAGTAAGAAATGACGCTGAGCGAAGGCGAAATCGAGTACAGCCCGTCCACACCCCACGTCTGTCCGGTAGGCGCGCCCCCGGCCCCCGTTTCGTCGCGTCTCGTGTAAAGCAATCCGGCATAGCTGCGCTGCAGGATGTCGCGTCTCGCCCGAACGGCGGTAAAATTCGTCGCTCGCGATCGAGAGAGACTGTGCTCGCGTGCCTGAATGTTCAGGAATGCGAAAGAATTCGCGCCCGCGCGCCCCGTCAGGCGCGCTCCACCGGCGATCGGGACAGGCAGGCCGTTATTCAGTCCGATGCGCCGGCTGAAAAACAGTAATGGCGCGTCGCCGCCCACCGCCCCGCCTCCCCCGCCTCCCCCGCCAACGGTTCCGGGCGCGCTGCCGCCGAACGAAAACAGGCCCTGGCCTTCGAGAAAGAATTCGCGGCGCTCGGGAAAAAACTGGTTGAACCGCGTCAGGTTGACCTGCTGCGTGTCGTCTTCCACCTGGGCGAAATCGGGATTGAACGTCAGATCCAGAGTCATGCTCTTGCTGATCCCGTATTTGGCATCGACGCCCACATCGCTTTCGACCTTGTTAACGAACGCCGGCGCCGCCTTCCGGTCGGTGCGAATTCCGGAGATGGCATACGGCTTCACTTCGAGGTTCAGGCCGGGTGGCGGCGTCTCGATGCCGACCAGCGTCGCCCCTAAGGACACATAGAAGATGCCGGCGCTTTGGAGAAACGCCGGCATGGGAGCAACGAAAGTCCACTCGTTTTTCCAGCGAATGATTCGGCGAAGGTTCACGCCCCAGACCTGGACGGGATTCGAGTCATATCGCAGCGTCTTGAAAGGAATCGCGAACTCAACGGTCCAACCTTGCTCGGACCGCTGCGTCTTGACGTCCCACACGCCGCTCCAATCGACGTTTTGTCTTTCGTCGTTCACCGTACCGTCACGCTGGGCGGCGAGCGGAGTCGTCTGGAAGAGAAAGCCGTTCCGCTTGTCGTTGAACGTGTCCAGCACAACAGCGAAATTCTCGTTCTGGAGGATGGTGTTGGAGTCCCGCCGCATCTCGTTGGCGATCTCGCGCTCGGGCTGAGAGTCCCAGCACCGGGCCGACACGTACAGGTTGACATCGTCGAAGAAGATCCATACCTCGGTCTTCTCTGTCGTCGGCGCGCCTTCGGTGGGTTCCTGCTGGATGAAGTCGCCGATGGGTTTAACGTCGCTATAGTACGACTCGTCCAGCCGGCCATCGAGCCTGAGCCCTTCCGGGATTCGCACAGCCCGGAGCGTGACTCCACCTTCGGCCGTGCGCGACACGGTTTCCGGCGCCACTGGAGCCGGCGCGGGCGTGGGGATGGCCGACCGTGTGCGGGCGGGGGCTGTCTGGGCGGCTCCCGGCTGCGGAATGCCGAGAGCAATCAGCAGGACTACCGCTCGCATGAAGTTGATGACTCTGATCACGCGCGGGCTCAGTTCCCTACCCTCTTTCCGTCCACGTCGTACAACTCCACCGGGCCGTACTTCTCCATGATCGGCCTGATCTTGCCAGCATCTCCAACGGCGACGATTTGAAGGTTATCCGGGTTGATGTACTTGCGGGCAACGCGCTGGACGTCCTGGGCGTTTACGGCCATGATCTTCGCGGCGTAGGTATCCCAATAATCCGGCGGGAATCCATAGATCTTCCGGGTAATGGCGTAGCCCAACGCCGAGTCGGGATCTTCAAGCGACAGGGCAAAGCCGGCGACGATCGAGCGCTTGGCTTCTTCGAGCTCCTCGGCCGGAACGGCTTCGTCGCGAAGACGTCCGATCTCACGCAGGAACTCCGTCATGGCTCCGTCGGTCACTTCGGTCCGAACATCGGAGGCGGCGCGCCACGGACCCGGATACTTCAGGGCCGCAAAGCTGCTGCCGGCGCCATACGTATAGCCCTTCTCCTCGCGAAGATTGATGAAGAGCCGTCCGGTCGGTCCGCCGCCGATCACGTCATTTGCCACTGAAAGCGGAATGTAGTCGGGATCACGCCGATCGATGGCGATGTTCCCCATAACGATGCTCGTCTGCACCGAACTCGAACGATCCACCAGGAGGATCTTCTTCGATGCGGCCGCCGCCGCGTTTGGCGGCAACTTTTCCTGAACGTCGCTCTTCTTCCACGCGGCGAGCCATCTCTCGAGCTTTGGCACCAGTTCCGACGGTTTCACGTCGCCGGCAATTCCCAGAATCGTGTTCTGCGGGGCATACCGTTGGCGGTGCCATTCGGCCAGCCTTTCCGGCGTCATCGCATCGATGGAAGCTTCGGTCGACGATATGGTTGCCGCGGGATGCTGTCCATACACGGCGCGGCTGAACCTCTCCGCCGAAAGAAATCCGGGATTCGTCCGTTGCTGGCGGAGCTGGAGCTTCAGGCGCTGCTTCAGCCTGTTGAGCTCATCCGCGGGAAAGCTCGGGTTCAAAAGGATGTCGTTAGCGAGAGCAAACCACTGGTCGAAGTTATCGCTCAAACCGGATGCGCTGACAATTGCGGCCGAGGATCCAAATCCGGACGTTGCCGAAAGCGACGCCCCCAGGCTCTCGGTATCCTCCGCGATCTTCAGGCTGTTCCGGGTCTTAGTGCCTTCACGAAGCATTTGCGCGGTGATGTTTGCCAGGCCCGGCAATTCCGAATTCTCAAACAGGGGACCGGCGCCACTGATGTTGTATTGAATCGACACGAGCGGCAGCCGGTGATCCTCGATGATCAACACGGTCATTCCGTTCGAAAGCGTTGCTTCCGTCGGCTTCGGCATCCGCACCTGAAGAACATCCCTGGACACGGGCGCCCGGTTCTTGCGTTCGACCTTGCTCGCGTCGTCGGTTTTCGTTGGATCCTGGGCAGCTGCGCTGCCATAACCAACCGTCAAGCTTGCGATTGCGAGCATGAACTTTACGGTGAAACGAGAAACTCTCATTGGGCGCCTCCGGGAGCACCACCGGCGGTGCGCGGCCTGGGTACAGTTAATATGACGGTGCGATTCGCATCGGTCAGGTATGTGCGCGCAGCCCGTTGAATCTGTTCCTTCGTAACCGCGCGGAACTTCTGACCGTAGGCGTTGATGAGTCCGGGATCATTGTAGAAAACGGCGTATTGACCGAGCCGGACGGCCCGGCCCAGAGTGCCCGACAACTGTTCGACGTCGCTTCGCCGGAACGACATCCGAATTTTTTCCATCTCGAGGTCGGTAACGGGCTCGGCCTTGATCCGCTCGATCTCCTCGTAAATCAATTTCTCCACTTCGGCAGGATCCTTGCCCGGCCTGAGAACCAGGCCGATGCTGAAAAGCGAGGGGCCCCGGCGCTCCTGCGCAAAAGCATTCACGTTCGTTACGACTTCCAGGCCTCTTACGAGTTTCTGATACAGGCGGGACGACTGGCCGTTCGTCATAATGCGCGACGCAACCGAAAGCGCATACCAGTCCGGAGTATTGCCCGGAGGAATCTTGTAAACAATGTCGAGCCGCGGAAACTGGGCCAACGGGTCTTCCAGTGTTTTCCGCCGTTCCGCCGCCTGTTTCGGCTCCGTCATGTCGGGAACCGGAGGCGCCGTCTGTGACGGGATATCTTCAAAATACTTCCGGATCTTCGCAAGCGTTTCATCCGTCTTGAAGTCGCCGACCATTGCGAGCACGGCGTTGTTGGGCGCGTAATAGATTCTGAAGAAATCTTCGACGTCTTTCAGCGTTGCGGCATTGAGGTCTTCCATGGACCCGATCGTGGAATGCTTGTACGCGTAGTTCTCGTAAACCGTATCCAGGATCGCTTCCTGCACCTTGCCGTAGGGCTGGTTGTCGTAACTGGAGCGGCGCTCTTCCTGAACGGTGGCGCGCTGGTTGTCCAGGTTCGGCTGATTGATGGCAAGCGACCGCATTCGATCGGCTTCGAGGAACAAGCCGACTTCAAGCTGATTTGCCGGCAGGCTCTCGAAATAATTCGTGCGGTCCTGGCTTGTGGTGCCATTCATATTGCCGCCATTGTTGAGTACCGTCAGAAAATGCTCGCCTTTCCCGACATTCTCGGAACCCTGAAACATCATGTGCTCGAAAAGGTGCGCAAAACCGCTGCGGCCGGGGCGTTCGTCGCGCGAACCGACGTTGTACGTCACGGAGATGGAGTAGGTCGGCGCCGAGTGATCCTCCGCGAGAATGACGCGCAATCCGTTCCTGAGCCTGAATTCCTTGAAGTCGACCGTTTGGCCGAACGCGCTCGAAACCACAAGCAGAGTTGACAGCAAGACGATCGGCAGACGTTTAGCAGCGTTCATGAATCCTCTCCACAGTCATGCAACTTTATTCATCCATTCGATGCACTGTTCAAGTTTCCGCCGCATGGTTGCGGCTGGCTGGAATCCTCGGCGGCCGTGACCGGGCAGCACCCATTCGAAATCGAAGTCCAGCAGGCGTTTCATCGATTCGGTCTGATGGCGCCAAGAATACCACGCGACATTGCGAAAGGCGACGAGTTCACCCCGCTCGCCGGACCATGCCAGATGATCTCCCGTGAACAGATACTTCCTGCGATACAGAAGCACCACCGAACCACGCGTATGACCCGGAACAGGGATGGCCGTAAGGTGGCGATCCACCTCCACCGGCTCGTATCCTTCCAGGAAATGCTCGGCCGCGATGCCGCCGGCATCCGCGCGGTGGATGATGCGGCGGCAGGCGAAATGGCTGTGAAATTTCTCGTGGTCCGCCACGTCATCACGATGCGTCATGAACATCGTGGCCACACCTCCCAGTTCGCCGATTCTCTTCACCAGTTGCTTCGCGGCGCGGGGCGAATCGACAAGAACGTTTCCTTCCGGCCGCCGGATCAGGTAACTCGCGGCGCCGTACGAGCTTTCAGAAGCGAAGCCGCAGAAGTAAACGTCGCCATCCACCTTCTCGGGAAACGCCGCCAGAGCGGCTCCCAGGCCGGACTTCGAACGCGTGCCGATGGAACCGGTCGGGCATGCCACCAGCGCCATTTTCGCGCGGAGTTGCTCTCCATCCGAATCCGGCTGATGGTAGACGAACGAGTGATCGGACGCTTCCCGAAAGACGGATGGAGCGATCTGCCGGCACATGTCGCAATCGATGCACGTCTCGTCGACGAAGAAGTCTCCCTGGACATTGTCGGGATAAGAGCGCTTGAAGGTGGCCATGAGCCGATTTTAGCCCGAGGAAGGCGGAGGTTCTTCCCTGCGGTGGGTGACTTCTTCGAGAATGTCCTTCACAACCGCCTCGCGGTCTTCCAATTCGAGCTGGTCGTGCATGCGGCGAAGTGCCACACCAACGATGTCGCGATGGTGCAGCTTTGCACCGGTATACTTTTCGCTCAGCTCCAGCCACATCGAATGCACGAGATCGACGTCCTCCGGCCAGAGGCGGGGTGGATGGGGTCCGAGGTTCACAAAAATCGATGCCCGGCCAGGCGTGAGGATTTCGAGCGAAAACGGATGCCGGTGCTCCTGCAGCTTTTCCCATGCCTGGCCGATCCGGCGAGCCAATTCTTCGGAATCCATGCGGGCGGAAACACCGGTTACAAGGCGCGAAGCCTGGAGTTTTGACGCGGTCTGGACCATGGCATCAAATGGATTAATGCCCGGCACCACGAGCAGGTCCACGGTCTTCCCCTCTCTTTCAGCCATCGCGACAACCCGGGTAAACAGTTCCCGTTCATAGTCGGTGAAGAGCTGGTTTTCGGCGAGTTCGTATTCACCCGCGCCGGTCGAGATGGCACGCACGGTCATAACCACAATGTCGTGACGCCGCAGGTTGGTTTTCTGCAACACATTCTGCAGGTGCATCAGCCGGTTGTAATCGCGGACCGCAACCAGAATGCAGGCGGGCCTCGCGTGGATTGAACCCTCACCCGCAACGACTTCAGGCTGGACATCAAGATTGAACTGTTCCAAGCCTTGCTTGCCCTCCGCTCGTGCTTTCGCGTTCAGGCGCCCGGAAATCGTAAAGACGACAAAAAGGGCAATGGTGAAAGCTACGCCGTAGATCGTCGCAATCTGTTTCGAGAGGAGATTCGCAATCGCCACCAGGAACAGCATCGACGTTGTAAGGATCAGGCCGACCGGTATCTCCCTGCCGCCGATGTGCAGGTTGAGCGGAGTCTTGTATTCCTGGTCGTGACGCCGGAATCTCAGGAAGAGGATCCCAAGGGCCTTGAGAGAGAAACTCCAGACGACGCCGAAGGCGTACGCCTCGCCGAGCAGGTAGACATCTCCGCGGCTGGCCAGGATCGTCGCAAGCTGAAGGCCGGTGATCAGATTGATAAGACGATACGACGTGCCGAATCGCCGATGGAGCTTACGGAACCATGGAGTAAGCACGCCGTCTTCGGCCACGCGGTTGAGAACGCCGTTCGCTCCGATAATCGAAGTATTTACGGCCCCCGAAAGAATCAGCGTACCGACGAAGACGACAAAGATATGGAATACCAGGCGCAGCAGTTCCGGGCCGGCCAGGTGCTCGGTAAGTCCGCCAAGGAGGTTGTCGACGTACTGAGGCCGGACGTTATCCGGAATGATCATGAACGCAAACAGCGTGATGACACCCGTGGAGAGGACGGCGAATCCGCACACAATGTTTGCCGTCATCTTCAGGTTCTTCAGCTTCGGCGATGCAACTTCCCGATAAACCTGCGCCAGGGTTTCGAAACCGCTCATTGCCAGCAAAGAGTGTCCGAACGCCACAATGATCAGGACGAACGGAATCGTGAGCAATCGCGTTCCCTCTAGCCACCCTATACTTTCTTCAGTAAATGTGAGATTGGAAGGAACCGGCGAGGGCGGAATCTGGGCAGGGCCATTCACCAGCAGCGTGAGCACACACCAGACCAGAAACATCGCGGCCATTACTGTCGTGATCTGCATGATCCGCAGGGCCTTCGTGCTCGACTCGTGAATGCCTTTGATGTTGCTCCACCAGAAATATCCCGTGACTGCGATGGCAAACAGAACCGAAAACTCGTTGGGCGGCACTTCGAAACCAAGGTTCATCAGGGCGCCCAGCTCGTTGAGCAGGCGGCCCAGATAGTGTCCCGCGCTGACGCTTGAGATCGGACCTGTAAGAATGTAATCGAAGATGAGCGCCGAAACCGAAAGGCGCGCCATGAACGGGCCCATCGAGTCGCGCACAACGACGTAGACGCCGCCCCGGACGTACATGCTGCAGCTCTCCAGGTACACGGAGCGGACCGCGAAACTGAAGAGCATTACAGCCAGGATGTACCAGGGAGCGCTGGGGCCGATCGCCTGCTCGACAATGCCGCCTACGTAAAAAGCGGATGAGGCAAGATCGCTGAGAACGATGGCTGCCGCTCTCCAGAAGGAAATGAACGACAGCATGACGGTGCTGGCCACCACGATCTTGGTGGTTGCCGACCGTTGTTGGCTTGACAAGGGAAACCGCTCCTTTTCGGGCCTGCTCGACAGGCACGCTCTCAATTTGGCCTACGGGGTTAGCTGACGGGCTTGGGCTCGAAAGTACCCGGTCCACCTTCCGTCATCGACCGTGATGCGACGTGAACTTCGCCCCATTTACTGGGTCCCCCGCCTCGACTGAGCTCGGCAAATCAAACCCATATTCGACACCGCCGGTGAAAGCGATGTCAAGTCAGGATGGGTAATTCGGGGACAGGCCACTCAATTCCCTATCGTCATGCGCGGCGAATTGAGTTGCTGAGCCGATTCCGCGGAACGCAAACCTAATCCCGAAGAGTTACGACTGTCACACCCCTTCCGCCTTCAGATTGCGGTGCAGCCTCAAAACGCGCGACATGAGGATGGCCGGCCAGAAACTCCGATATTGCGTGGCGAAGCGCGCCGGTTCCGCTGCCATGAACGATGCGGACCAGGGTCATCGAAGCGAGAAAGGCCTCGTCCAGAAACTTGTCGGTACGATCCAGGGCTTCGTCCACCTTGCAGCCGACCAGATTGATCTCGTTTTTTTCGAGCTGCTTCGAAGAGAAGCTGACCCGCACGCCTTCCGGCAACTTGAGCGCCGCCCGCTCGACGACCTCCAGGTCGTCGAGCGGCAGGCGCAGCTTAATATTGCCAACCAGCACCTCGGCGCTGTCGCCCTTCACCGAGGTCACCGAACCCGTCACACCCATTGAAACCACACGCACAAGGGAACCTTCTTTTGCTTCCACAGCCGGGGCAGGGCGAGCAGCCTTTTCCGGCCGAGTTTCCTTTGGAGCGAGTTTCTCCCGCTCACGCTGCACTTCCGATGCAGCCTGCGCTTTGACACTGGCAAGTTTGCGCTGATACCGCTGGACCGAATCATCGCGAACCGATTCCAGTTCGCGTGACGCTCGATCCGACATCTCTTTAACAATCCGTTCGAGCTTCTGTTCAACGCGGGCAATTTCGGCCTTGTGTTGAGACGTCAGTTGTTCGAACTCCTTCTGCTTCCAGACTTCAAAGTCGCGGCGCTGCTGCTCCAGGTGGTTTTTTTCGCGTTCAAGATCTCCGACACGCCGTCTCAGTTCGTCCACGTAGTGCGCCGCTTCAACGTCCGCCAGATCGAGAGATGCGAGTGCCGATTCCAGGACGGATGCCGGCAGCTGCAAGCGCTCGGCGATTTTCAAACCGCTGGATGCGCCGGCCGATCCGTGTATCAGCCGATAGGTGGGTTCCAGGGTGATCTCGTTGAATTCCATTGCGGCATTGGCGACTCCGCCTGTCGTTTCGGCGTAGAGCTTGAGGCGGTTGTAATGAGTTGTCGCAACCGTTAAGGCGCCGATCTCGCGAAATTTTTCAAGAACCGCGCGGGCGAGTGCCGCGCCTTCGCCAGGCTCCGTGCTGCCGCCGATTTCGTCGAGCAGAATAAGCGAGCGCGGCGTTGCGGATTCAATCATCGATTTGATGGCCAGAACGTGCGCCGAGAACGTACTGAGGTGGTTGGTGATCGACTGCTGATCGCCGATATCCGCCAGCACGCGGTCAAAAACAGGCAAGGCCGCTTCCTCCGCCGGAACCGGGATGCCCGATTGAGCCATCAATGCGAGCAGCCCCACGGTTTTCAGGACCACCGTCTTTCCGCCGGCGTTAGGGCCGCTGATCACAAGCACGTGCCGGCTGGAATCCATGTCGAGCGAGACCGGTGCGATCCGCACACTTTCGTGCCGCAGGTTATCTTCGAGCAGGGGATGCCGGGCCTTAATGAGACTCAGGAGTCCGCCTGCGGTGAAGACCGGACGTACGCAGTCGAACTCGCGCCCAAACCGCGCTTTCGCGAAAGTCAGCTCGAGATGCGCCGAAATCGCGCGGGCGCGATCCAGATCGGCAGCGCTCTGCTGAATGAGGTCGGTCAGTTCCGCAAGAATACGCGCGATTTCGTAGCGCTCTTCCTCCTGGAGCCGCACGAGATCGTTATTCATTTCGAGTACGGCAAGGGGCTCCACGAAAACAGTCGCTCCGCTGGAAGAACTGCCATGGATGATTCCGTCAACAGTGCGCTTCTGCTCGCTCCGAACGGGAATCACAAACCGCCCATTGCGAATCGTGATGATCTCATCCTGAACCTGAGTGGAAAACGCAGGACTCCGCATCATCGATTCGAGTCTGTCGGTCAGCCGCGCGCGGGCGGTATGAAGGGCGCGCCGGATTCTTCCCAGCTCCGGACTGTAGCGTTCATCAATTTCGCCATCGCGAATCGCCCGGCCGAGGTGATTGCTCAGGTTGCGCAGGTCCGGGATGCGCTGGGACGTCTGGGCCAGGCGCGGAAAATGCTCGCGCTCCTCCTTCCAACGCAGCCGCAAACCTTCGGCGTGATGCAGAAAGCCCTGGATCGCCTCGACTTCCTCGATCTCCAGTGTCGATCCCGCGACGGTGAGCTTTTCAAGGGCCTGCGAAAGCAATGGAACTTCATTAAACGGAACTCGTTGCTCGCGGAGATAGCTCATCGCTTCCGCGGTCATGGTGTGCTCGGCCTCGAGGTGCTGCTCGTCAAGGCTCGGCGCAAGCCGCGCCAGGGCTTCTTTTGCGGCTGCCGTAGACACGTATCGTCCAAGAAGCTCTTTCAGACGGTTGTATTCGAGGGCCTGTGCAGAAAAATCCATGGTTCCCGTGCACCTGTGGGCGTAGGGCTTCAGCCCCGCGCCCTGAAAACGTGAGTCCGAACTCCCCTCCTGTCTTAGGAGGGGTGGCTGCGCCACCATGGGAATGGTCCCGTTCCTTATTTGCGCAGACGGGGTGGTACGGAATGACGCGAAGCCACCTTATGGATGCTCGCGTAGCGCTCATTCAAACCGGTGATTGGACACCACCCCGCCGTTCGCTGGAAAACGCGCGACCGGCACCCCTCCTAATCCAGGAGGGGAGTTTTTGCGCTACAGTCCCACAAATGTCCAAACTCCAGGTCGCAGTCCTACTGACGATTGATCAGACTGGCGACGACTGCGGCGCCGTATCCGTTATCGATATTGACGACGGACACGTTGGAAGCGCAACTGTTCAGCATGCCGAGAAGGGCGGCAACGCCGCCAAAGCTCGCGCCATATCCAACGCTCGTCGGCACGGCGATGACAGGCGCGGAAACGAGTCCGCCGACCACACTTGGCAGCGCGCCCTCCATACCGGCCACAACGATGACCACACGCGCCTGGCTGAGGCGTTCCCGGCGATCGAGCAATCGATGAATGCCGGCAACACCGACGTCATACAGGGCATCGACGGTGTTCCCCATCACCTCCAGCGTAACCACAGCCTCTGCGGCCACCGGCATGTCGGACGTGCCTGCCGACACGACCATGACCGTGCCCTTCCCGTAAATCTTCGTATCCTTGCGAATGACGATGGTCCGCGCGCCTTCGTCATACGCAGCGTCAGCCACGATTTGTTTCACTCCATCGAACTGTACGCGCGTTGCCCGGGTGACAAGAATATTGTGTTGGTGCTTGTTCATCGACTCGACGATGCCCGCCACCTGCTCGACGGTTTTCCCGGCTCCGAAGATCACCTCGGGGAACCCCTGCCGAAGCGAACGATGGTGGTCGACATTCGCAAAGCCGAGATCCTCGAACGGAAGCGAACGCAGGCGCTGAACCGCTTCATCGGGAGGAAGGCTTCCCTGCTTCACCTCTTCGAGAATTTTCCGGATTTGGTCTTCGGTCATCGAGCTTCCTCTCCCCGTTTGGCCGACTCCATATTAGACTGAAAAGCTGTGACCGTGGAATCCAGCCGCAAACCGCCGGTGAGCGCGATGGTTGTCGCCACCCTGGAAATGATCAAGTTCGAGCACACGCTTTTCGCGCTGCCTTTCGCATTTATCGGCGCATTGCTCGCTTCCGGAGGTCTGCCCGCAGCCTGGCAGGCGGGATGGATCGTCGTGGCCATGGTGGGGGCCAGAAGCGCAGCCATGACATTCAACCGATTGGCGGACATGCACTACGACAAAGCCAATCCCAGGACGCGCGCAAGGGCGCTGCCGCAAGGCGCCGTTTCCGTAAGGTTCGCAGCCGTTTTTACAGTAATGATGGCGGTGATGTTTGTTTTCGCCGCGTGGCAGCTCAATCCGTTGTGCTTCTACCTTTCGTTCCCGGCTCTGGCTGTCCTGTTCTTTTACTCGTATACGAAGCGATTTACCACATGGAGTCACCTGGTTCTGGGCTTCGCCATAGGTTGCGCTCCACTGGCTGCCTGGCTTGCCATCCGCGGCGAGTTTGACTGGGCGCCGGTTCTGCTGTGTGGAGCCGTTATGTTCTGGGTCGCTGGATTTGACGTGATCTATTCGCTTCAGGACGCGGAGTTCGATCGAAAGGCAAAACTTTTCTCACTGCCCTCGAGAATTGGGACCGCTCCTGCCCTGCGTGTATCGGAAATTTTCCACGCGGCAACAGTTGTGCTGTTATTTGCGACTGCGCTGCTGACGGGCCTGGGGTGGATCGCATATGCCGGCATAGCGATCGTGGCGGCTATTCTGTTCTGGGAACATCGGATCGTGAAGCCCCATGATTTGAGCCGTGTAAACGTGGCGTTTTTCAATCTAAACGGATACATAAGCATTCTGTTGCTTCTGACGTTCGCAACAGACATCCTGATACGGTGATAGGAACTACTTTGAACATGTTTTTGACCCTGATCGTTCCGCCCGAGCGCACCCGGTTCTATCAATTTACTGCAATCGATCACTGGAACAGGCTCTACGAATGGAACGCGTTCGATGTTCTCGTGCTCATTCCCTACTTGGCGACATTGACGATTCTTGCGGTCTACGGAATCCACCGCTATCACCTGGTTTTCCTCTACCTGCGGCATAAGAACAAGGTGGCTGTTCCGAAAGGCGCGCTTTCGGTCCGGCCCAGAGTCACGATTCAGCTCCCCGTTTATAACGAAATGTATGTCGTTGAACGCCTCGTCGAAGCGGTATGCGGGATTCGGTACCCTCTCGAACTGCTCGAGATTCAGGTGCTCGACGATTCAACCGACGGCACGACGGAGATCGCCGCGGCGTGTGTCGAGAAGCACCGCCAGCTCGGGTTCAACATCCATCACATTCACCGGACAAATCGCCTGGGCTTCAAGGCCGGCGCTCTTGAGAACGGTCTCCGGTATGCCACAGGCGAGTACATTTCGATTTTCGATGCGGACTTCCTGCCTTCGCCGGACTTTCTCGAGGCTGTCGTCGACTATTTCAGCGATCCACAGGTTGGAATGATCCAGGTGCGGTGGGGCCACATCAATCGCGAGTATTCATTATTGACGCAGATTCAATCGGTCATCCTCGACGGACACTTCATGATCGAGCACGGCGGACGCCACATGTCGGGCCGATTCTTCAACTTCAACGGCACTGCCGGAATCTGGCGGCGAACCGCGATTGAAACCGCCGGTGGATGGGAACACGACACGCTGACCGAAGATACCGACCTGAGCTACCGGGCACAGATGATGGGTTGGAAGTTCCTTTATCTGCCCCACATTGTCTGCAATGCCGAACTGCCGGTCGAAATGAATTCGTTCAAGACTCAGCAGTCGCGATGGGCCAAGGGCCTGATACAGACCGCCATCAAGCTTCTGCCGCGGATCATGCGGAGCGACCTGCCGCTGAAGATCAAGGTCGAGGCGTTCTTCCACCTGACGGCCAACATCGCATACCCGCTCATGATTTTGCTGTCGTTCCTGCTGCTGCCCGCGATGATCGTGCGCTTCAACCAGGGGTGGTTCCAGATGCTGTATATCGACCTGCCGTTGTGGCTTGCGTCGACGGCCTCGGTTTCAACCTTCTATCTGGTCTCCCAGCGCGAGCTTTATCCGGACTGGCGGCGCCGCCTGAAGTACCTGCCCTTGCTGATGGCGGTCGGCATCGGCTTGTCGGTAAGCAATTCAAAGGCAGTCATGGAAGCCATTCTGGGCATCAAGAGCAGTTTTAAACGAACGCCTAAGTACAAAATCGAGAGTAAGAAAGACCTCTGGGCGACAAAGAAGTACCTGCGGCCAACCGGCGTACTCCCGCTCTTCGAGTTGTCTCTGGGCGCTTATTTTGCGCTCGTCGTCATGTACGCGTTCTTCAGCGAGAACTATCCAACGATTCCCTTCCTCATGCTTTTCGTAGTCGGCTTCACCTACATGGGCCTGATGTCGATTCTGCACATGACCCTGCACCGGCTGCGCGGGCTGTAGACGAGCGCGGCACCTGTATCGCGAGGACCGCCCATGCGCTAATACCGATAGCCCTCGCGTTGGGTGGAAACCACGGTTTCGGTTCCTGAAATCAGATGTGCCATCGAAGATTTGATTGCCGCAAAGACTAAAGGCGCGGAGCTTGACTATGGACCAAAGATACGGGCCATCAGTCAATTCATAGAATCTGAAATAGCGCGCCTTCAAAATACGGTCGAAGAGCCTGGGTTGCCTTCAGAAACCGAAGATCTGAACCGACTGTTTCGGAGCACGCTTGAGGAAGTGTGGAACTCGTCACAGCCCGACGCGAGTCCCCGGAAAGGCTTCCTTCCACTAATTCCCTGCCATGCGGTACAATTTCCGTTTTCACTTCACACGAGGAGTCTGCCTGTAATGATTCAAGCAACCCAACTGCGCCGGGGAAACACCATCCTGATGAACAACGAGCTTTATCAAGTGGTGGATTATCAACATATTACGCCCGGAAACTGGCGCGGCATGGTCCAGACCAAGCTACGGAGACTCAGCACGGGCGCCATCGTGGATCACCGGTTCCGGTCTGAAGACCGGGTGGAAAGAGCCATCCTCGACCAGCGCGAAATGGAATACCTCTATGCCGACGGGACCGATCACCATTTCATGGATACGGAAAACTACGAGCAGATCCAGTTCAATGAGGAACTTCTTGGGAACGCGGTGAAGTACCTCGTCGCCAATGCCAAGATCAAAGTGGAGTTCTATGACGGCAAGGCGCTGGGCGTCGACTTGCCGGCAACAGTAGACCTGAAGGTTGTTTCAACCGACCCCGGAATGCCCTCCGCCACCGTCAGCAACGTGCTCAAACCCGCCACTCTCGAAACAGGCCTCGTCGTGGGAGTACCTCACTTCATCACCGAGGGAGAAGTCATTCGGGTGGACACCACCGAGGGGAAATACGTCGAGCGGGTTCGCGCGACTAAGTAACGCTCGAGAGTATTTTCAGCAGCACATCTTCTTCGCCGGGGAATATGGTCCGCATATCGAACATGACGCGGCCATCTTCGACCCTGACAATCACGGGAGGGGTGGCGGCGCGAAAGCGCCGCTCCAGTTCCGACTCCGAAATTCCACTGGCTTCAATAGCGACGCCCCACGATGCCAGGGGCGCTTCCGGCGCGGAGCCTCCCCCGATAAGCGATGCCATCTGTACCGGCTTGGCAACTTTCCCGGCCCGCTTCGCAAATGCTTCGGCGCGAGCTTTCAACTCGGACTCCGATGCCTGAAGCATCCGCCAAATCGGAACGGTCTGCGGTTTTCCCTGGAGATAAGCTCGCAGGATCACTTCCAGGACAGACAGCGTCAGTTTATCCACGCGCAGGGCGCGAAACAGCGGGTTTTGCCGGATCTTTTCGACGAACAGTTTCTTTCCGGCGATGATACCGGCCTGTGGTCCTCCGAGAAGCTTGTCGCCGCTGAAGCAGATGATATCCACGCCGGCACGGATGCTGTCGGCCACAACCGGCTCGTCCTGTATGCCCGAGGACTCCAGGGGCACCATGCAGCCGCTGCCCAGATCCTCGAAGGTCGGTATGTTCTTTCGCTTGCCAAGCTCGACGAATTCTTCCAGCGACGGCCGCTCGGTAAAGCCGATCATCCGGAAATTGCTCGGATGAACCCGAAGCAGCAGGCGGGTAGTTTCGTTAATCGCCTTTTCATAATCCTCGATGCGGGTCCGGTTGGTTGTTCCGACTTCCCGCAGCCGCGCGCCGCTCTTGGCCATCACTTCAGGTATCCGGAATGATCCGCCGATCTCGACTTGTTCGCCCCGCGAGGCGATGACCTCGCCACCCTCTCCCAGCGCATTCAGGACCAGCAGCACTGCCGCCGCGTTGTTGTTGACGACAATCGCAGCTTCGCAGGAGACGAGCTGCCGCAACAATTTGTCGATGTGAGTGTCGCGCTTGCCGCGCTCGCCGGATTCGATGTCGAACTCCAGGTTCGAATATCCGGTCGAGACCTCGCGCAGGTGGTCGATTGCTTCATCCGGCAGGGGCGCGCGTCCGAGGTTTGTATGAAGAACGACGCCGGAGGCATTGATCACCCTGCGCAGGGACGGCTTCAGCGATTCGCGGATTCGTTCAGCGAGATGGACGGCAATTTTCTCTGTTAACTCCGCCCGCGAAACTACGGCTTTCGCCTGTGCAAGCTCCCGGCGCGTATCGGCGAAAATGCGGTCGAGAAGATCCGAAACGAAGGGCTGGTTGAGGAGGTCGCCGAATTCAGCAAGGCGGCTGGAACGAAGCACGTCGTTGACCGGCGGTATTTGTCGAAGTGCTTCCATGTTTGTGCGCGCTATTTCAGCACACCAAAACTTGATTTACAATTGCCGCTCATGCGATTAGCGATTGCCGTCATTGCCCTTCTCCTTGTTGCTCCGGCGCAAATCGGCGCGTGGCCGCCTTCGGCTTACGTAAAGATGTTCCGCGATGCGCGCCAGACGCTGCCGAAAAACCTGAACACGCTCCTGGCCGATTTCGACGGTTTGCTCTCCCAGCCGTGCCGGAAACTGACGGTCGAAGAAGCATCGAAGATAGCCGTCACCGAGATTTCGAAGAGAACAGGAAATCTCTCCGCATCGGTGGCGGCGATGCGCGACGCGGGTTGTGCGGTCGCGGCTTTGAATGACCCGCAACTGGATTCCCTGGTCGCGGCCCAGGCCGGCACATTTACCGTGGTCTTTTACGGATTTCATGAGTCGATACGTCAGGGAAATCTCGAAGCATTCCTAAAAATCCGGCTTGACGAGCAAGAGCGCCTGCTGCGGCGTCTGCGCCGCTCCGTAGAGCTGCCCGACCGCTCGAATGTGATTGAGAACTCACCTGTGTTTGGCATCGCCTCGATCGCTTTTTCTCATGCCGTTACGGATGTCGCAAATGTGTGGCTGCACATCTGGCAACGGGCCAATGGCGAACTCAAGTGATTTAAGGGGGGGGGGAACAAAGACGTGAAACGAATCGAGCGCGCTCTCATCAGCGTGTACGACAAGACCGGTGTGGTCGAATTTGCCCGCGGGCTTGCCGGGTTGGGCGCCGAGATCATCTCGACGGGCGGCACTTCCAAACTGCTGGCTTCCAATGGCATTCGTGTGCGTGAAGTCTCGGATCTGACAGGCTTTCCGGAAATTCTCGACGGCCGCGTGAAGACGATCAATCCGCGCATAGCCGGTGGCGTGCTCGCAATCCGCCAGAACGCTGAGCACATGCGGCAGGTCGCAGAACACGCGATCCCGATGATCGACGTTGTCTGCGTGAATCTCTATCCATTTCTGGAGACCACACGAAAAAGCGGCGTCGAATTCGAAGAGGTTATCGAAAACATCGACATTGGAGGCCCTTCGCTGATTCGCGCTTCGGCGAAAAATTTCCAGGACGTGGCGGTCGTGACGTCTCCGGAACAGTACATCCGCGTGCTGGAAGGCCTGCGCGCGGGAAATGGAATCCTGACCCGCGAGATACTGTTTGACCTGGCCCGCAAGGCGTTCATCTGCACGGCACGCTACGATGGTTACATCGCGCAATATCTTTCCCAGGTTGGCGCTGAACAAGCCGTCTTTCCGGCTAACATTTTCACGGATTTTGAAAAAGTTGCCGACCTCCGCTATGGAGAAAATCCTCATCAGCGCGCATCTTTTTACAGGTGGGGAGGCGAGCCTGCGCACGGCCTGGCGGCGGCGAGCCAGTTGCAGGGCAAGGAGCTTTCCTACAACAACATCGTGGATCTCGAAGCGGCGTGGAATCTCATCAGGGAATTTGAGGAGCCCGCCTGCTGCATCATCAAGCACACCAACCCGTGCGGTACGGCGGTGGGTGGATCCCTGGGCGAGGCATATCAGAAGGCGTACGAAGCGGATCCCGTCTCGGCATTCGGATCGATTATTGCGTTCAACAGACCTGTCGATGCCGCAACTGCCGGCGAGGCCGCGAAGCTCTTTGTGGAGGCCATTATCGCTCCCGGGTATGAGGCAGGGGCGATCTCGGCTTTATCTTCGAAAAAGAACCTGCGATTGCTGTCCCTGGAAAACGGTTTAACGTCTACGAATTTCCAGGGTCCAATCTCCGGGTTCGAACTGAAGCGGGTGGCCGGCGGCGTTTTGCTGCAGGACCAGGATGGAATTCTGGCCGGGCCGGACTCGCGCGTCGTTACCAAACGCCAGCCAACCGGAAAGGAACAGCACGACCTGGATTTCGCGTGGCGGGTGGCGAAGCACGTGAAATCCAATGCCATCGTGCTTGCCGAAGGCGGCAGAACCGTTGGCGTCGGGGCAGGCCAGATGAGCCGCGTCGATTCCGTGAGGCTGAGCATTGAAAAATCGCGGCCCGCAGCCAGGGGTTCCGTGCTGGCCTCGGATGCTTTCTTTCCTTTTCGCGATGGCATAGATGAGGCGGCAAAGGCCGGTATTACCGCCATCATTCAACCCGGCGGGTCGGTGCGGGATGCTGAAGTTATCGAGGCCGCAGACGAGCACGGCATCGCCATGATTTTTACGGGAATACGGCATTTTAAGCATTAAAAGGCGGTTACCCGCCTGTATAATGGCGGCAAAGTTTCGACTTCCGAGGAATTTAGCGTCTATGCGTAGAACACTCAGGACGATTCGGGGCCTCCTTTCTGTCGTCTCTGTCATCTTTATTCTGGCATTTGCGACCAACGGGTTCGGACAACCGGCTCGTGCCCAGGCATCGGCGGCCAACCGGGCCGAAGCGTACTTCCATTTCACAAAAGCAAGAGTCCTGGATGAGCAGGGGCAGTGGAACGAGGCGATCGCGGAATACCAGAGAGCGCTGGCGCTTGATCCCAATAATTCTCTGATTTATTCGGAGATGGCAGACACGTACTACCGTAACCGCCGCGTCCGCGAAGCGGTTGACGCCGCGGACAAGGCCATTCAGGCGGACCGCAACAACATCGAGGCGCATAAGACACTCAGCACGATCTATACGGCAATGTTGGGCAACGCGAACAACCAACAGCCGCTGCCGCAGGACACTCTCAACCGGGCGGTTCGCGAATTTGAAGAAATCATTCGTATTGACCCCGCCGATACCCAGTCCTACATGATGCTGGGCCAGCTTTACCAGATCCGGAACGAACCGGAGAAGGCTGCCGAGATCTACAAGAAGTATCTGGGCATTGAGCCGGGTTCCGAACAGGGCATCATCGCGCTGGCAAAACTGCAGTTGGACGCGGGTAACGAAAGGGAGGCTGCCGGCCTGCTCGAAACTTTTCTCAGGGAACGTCCGGATTCGGACGCCGCGTATGCCACATTGGGCCAGGCGTACTCCGGCCTCCAACGGTTTGAAGAGGCGGCGGCGGCATACAAGAAAGCAGTTGAGCTCAACCCCGACGATCTCGAACTGAAAAAAAACTATGCGCAATCCCTCTTCTTTTCCGACCAGCTGAACGAGGCGGCGGACTTGTATCAGGCATTGCAGCGCGCCGAGCCTGAGGATGGCATTGCCCTGTTGAGGCTGGGCCAGATCTACCGTCGCCAAATGAAGTACGCGCTTGCGAGGCAAAATCTCGAAAAAGCCGTCACGATGTTTGCCGACAGCGCGGAAGTTCAATTCAACTTCGTCCTTCTGGAGCGCGACGAAGGACGTCTTCCAGAAGCCATTGCCCGCGTAACCGACATTTTAAAGCTCGGGGAACGAGCGAACGGACGTTACAGCGAAGGCGAAAAGCAAAACCGGCGAATCTTCCTGACGAACCTTGCGCTGCTCAATACGACGGTCGGCAACCATGGCGCCGCAATCCAGGCTTTTACTGAATTGAAGACCATATCGTCGGACACCGACCGCATCGATGCACTGATCGCGGAGGCTTATCGCAGCGCAAAACAAATCGACAAGGCGCTGGAGTACAGCGAACAGGCGCTGAAGGCGGCTCCCGACAGCCGTGACCTTCTACTGACCCATGCCGACCTGATCGCGGAAAAGGGACGCGTCGACGAAGGCATCCGGAACCTGCAGAGGTTGACTCGCGGAAACGAAGGCGACCTTGCCGTGTTTTCAACCATGGCCAACATCTACTCGCGGGCCCGGAAATGGGATCAGGCCCAGGATGTCGTGAACACCGCAGTCCGGCGCTTCCCGGAAAACGAGAATGTTTACCTGTTGCAGGGATCGCTTTACGAACAACAGAAGAAGTTCAACGAGGCCGAGAGGGCCTTCCGCAAGGCATTGGAAATTGAAAAGGACAGCCCCGCCGTTCTCAATTATCTGGGGTACATACTGGCGGACCGCGGCCTGAAACTGCAGGAAGCCGTCGCAATGCTTCATAAGGCCGTAGAAACGGAACCGACAAACGGGGCCTATCTGGACAGCCTCGGCTGGGCCTACTTTCGAATGAATCAGCTCGATCGCGCCGAGGAATACCTGACGCGAGCCCTGATATTCGCCAATGACAACGCGACGATTCACGACCACATGGGCGACCTGTACTTCAAGACCATGCGGTATGAGCAAGCCCGGACAGAATGGAACAAGTCTCTGGCTATCGGCGATGACTCCGAGGAAGTCGGTCGAATAAAGAAGAAGCTCGATGGACTTAAGACCAGGATTGCCAACAGGTAAGGAGTTTCAGAACTCTTTCCCGGATCCTGAAATTCGCTAAATCTCTGTGAACCTTCCCCTAACCAACGCTGTCCTTTAAATACGGCCGGATGAAAACCGTGGCTGTTCGAGCAGACGAAATGGACTTCGAGACGGCTGCTGGCGAGCACCGGTCCTTCCTGATGCAGATTGCGATTGCATCGGCGCGCAATCCTACGGATGCGGAAGATATTGTCCAGGAGGCCCTGATCAGGGGGTTCCGTGGAATCAGCCGTTTCCGCGGCGATTGTCCGCTGAGAATCTGGCTGTCCCGGATTGTTGTTCGTGTGGCGATCAATCACCACAAGAGCGCCGTGCGACGCCTTAAACGCTGGATTTTCTTTACGGACCTTGAAACCAGCTATGAAGACGGCTCGGTGCAGGGCTTTGATCCGCAGGATCGCTCAAAGGACTTTGATCGTGAAGCTTTCATGGACGTCCGGAAACAAGTCAACCGGTTGCCGGACGACTTCCGTCTGCCGCTATTGATGTTGGCGCTGGATGGATTGACGATTCCCGAAATCGCGGAGATCCTCGAGATCCCCCAGGGAACGGTGAAATCGAGAATTTTTTACGCCCGCAAACGACTGAAGGAAACATTAGGGAAGAGAAGACGATGAGAATCGATTGCCAATGGGTTTCCACAAATCTTGAAGCCATCTCCTGTGACAGCCTGGGCGCGGAAGAAGCCCGCCTTGTCAGGGATCACATCCAGGACTGCGCGCACTGCCGAAGCGAAATAGAGAGCCTGGAAGCAATCGATGTCGTGATCAAAAAGTATGTGCGCCACCAGATGGCGGTTGCACATTCACCCGGACGGCCCAGGGTTGCCTGGGGATATGTGGGGGCCGCAGCGGCAGTAGCCATCGCACTCGTCATGGCAGTCTCACTTCAATTACAACCCGGCCCGGCCAGTCTCCCGCCGGCGCCGGATCAGTCCGTAACAGCGCCTGCTCCAGCTGAGAATCCTGGACTGGACAAAGACTCCGAATCCACAGCCACGCTGCGCGCGAAGCCGGAAGAGGCTGGACCGGCGGCCGGCGCCGCGAGCGGCGGTCCTGCCGCAGCCGCCGCTGCCGCGGCTGCCGGGCCGGACGCCTCAGGCGCTCCGGAGTTCGTGATCACGGATCCAGCCGGATATTCCCGAACGCTCGAGGACTATAAAGGCTACGTTCTTTTCTTCGGCGTGTGGCAGCCCACCCAACCTGAAGCGATCGCCAACATCGAACGTGTCTACAAGACTTTCGGCAGCAACACCAGGTTGCGCATTGTCGGCATCTCCAACCAACGGGAGGCCAACCCCGCCAACACCACGTTCCCGCTTTTCTACAACCAGGGTTCCCGTTTGTTGAACGCTGTCCCTGGTGAGTTTGTGCTGCTCGACCAGACCGGCGCCGTTCGCCTCCGCGGCTCTCTGTTGACGCCGCCTGACAATTTAATGAAAGTTCTGCGCGACGCCCTTCAACCCTTGGCGATCCAATAGGCCCTGGGTCGTCTCGCGAACTCAGCCTTGCATTTGCCGCCACTCATTTTTATTCACAAACTTTTAATGGCTTTCTTTTGAGGCCTCAAGTAGCGTCGGGGTAAAATGACTTCCTGTCTTGGGGAAGAACTCTGGGGTTTAACGGCATCTTGTGGGATGCCTTTATGTGGAGGTTCCATGAAACGAATCATCGGGTGCTTGACCGTTTTATGTCTGTTTCACTCGGCTAACCTTTTTTCGCAATTAGCGGGATTCGGAACGATTTCGGGCGTTGTACAGGATACGACCGGCGCTCGTGTTCCAGGCGCTGCAGTGAGCATCTCTAACGAATCCAGAAGCGTCGTGCGCACGCTGGTTTCGAACGAATCAGGAGTCTTTTCGGCGTCCGCCCTTGTACCGACGTCCGGATATACAGTCACTGTCCGGCTGGCCGGATTCCGGGACTACAATGTACAGAATATCGAGCTTCAGGTCGGACAAGAGATCAGCCTGACCGTTGAACTTGCTGTCGCTGGCACGGAGACCACGGTTGTGATCGTGGAGACGGCGCCTGTTGTGGATGCCACGAAGACCGAAGTCTCGCAGGTCGTCACCGCGGCGCAGATTCAGGAATTGCCGATCAACGGCCGACGGGTCGACTCCTTTGTCTTGTTGACGCCGGCGGTGGTACCGGATGGAAGCTTCGGTTTGGTGAGTTTCCGCGGCATCGCCGGCGGCAACTCCTACCTGACGGACGGAAACGACACGACGAACCAGTTCTACAACGAAAATGCGGGCCGAACGCGCATCTCTTCGCAGATCTCGGCGGACGCCGTTCAGGAGTTTCAGGTGTTGACGAACGGTTACGCCGCGGAGTTCGGACGAGCATCAGGCGGCGTAGTCAACACGGTAACGCGAAGCGGAGGTAATGACGTTCACGGCACGGTTTACTGGTTCTTCCGAAACCAGGCATTCAATGCGCGCGATCGGTACGCCACAATCAATCCCGACGAAACCCGTCATCAGTTCGGTGGCAGCGTTGGCGGAGCCATCAAACAGGATAAGGTGTTCTATTTCCTGAATACCGAATTCACCCGGCGGAAGTTCCCGCTGATCAATCGCCTCATCAATCCGCAGTTCTTCGATGCCGCCGGCAATTTCCTCCAGACCTGCACGGCAACTGCAGCGCAGTGCACTGCGGCCCGCAATTTTCTCAATCGTCAATTCCAGACTCTGGAACGCACGGCCAATTCGGAGCTTGGCTTTGGGAAACTGGATTTTGTAGCCAACGCCCGGAACACGATCAGCACAAGTTTCAACGGCCTCCGCTGGATTTCACCGAACGGCATCCAGACACAGGCTGTGCTCACAAACGGGAATGGCATCGGCAATAACGCAAATTCGACTGTTCGTACCCGCTATGGCCGCGTCTCGTGGACCAGCGTCCCATCCAGTAGCATGGTCAACGAGCTTCGTTTCGGCTGGTTCAAGGATCGTCTATTCGATTCGGTCAATCCAGCGTTGATCCCTGCTGAGACCGGCACGATCGGCCTCACGGTGGCAGGTCAGTCGAATCTGGGCACCGCCATCGACTACCCTCGCCTCAATCCCAGCGAGCAGCGGTTTCAATTCACCGACAATCTCAACTGGACCCGCGGCAAGCACACGATCAAGGTTGGCGTGGATCTCGCGACTACACAGGACTATCTCGACAGTCTTCGCAACCGCGCAGGTTCATATACCTACTCGACCTGGACTGCCTTCGCCCAGGACCTCTCAGGTAACACGACCGGAGCGAAACGCTGGACTACTTTCACCCAGACCATTGGTAATCCCGTTTTGGACTTCCGGACCACGGACTTTGCGTTCTTCGGCCAGGATCAGTGGCGGGCGACGAACCAGTTGACCCTCAATTACGGGCTACGGTACGACTACTCCAATCTGCCGACGCCGACTACTGTGAATCCGAATTACGCCCAAACGGGAAAAATCAATGAATACGGCAAGAATATCGCGCCGCGATTTGGATTTGCCTATTCCATGGACGATAAGACGGTCCTGCGAGGCGGCTATGGAATCTTCTATGCGCGATATCCCGGATCATTCATTCAGACACTGCTTCTGGCAAACGGAGTCTATCAGCCGGCGGTCTCGCTGAACGGAACGGTCGCGCCGGACCTGGCGGCCGGCCCCGTTTTGCCAGGAAGACTTCCGCTGACGGCCACGAACCTGCCGACAGGAAGCGTCGACATCACGTATGCCGCGCCGAATCTTCGGACGCCTTACACGCAGCAGGCGGATCTTGCCATTGAGCGTCAGTTAACAAGCGACATGACCCTGACGCTGAATTACATCTGGAGCCGGGGCGTCCAGTTGCTTCTGACGCGTGATCTCAATATCGGCGCGGAAGGCGCCGCCGTTACTTACCGGATCAATGATTCAAGCGGCAACCAGGCGGGCAGTTATTCCACGCCAACCTACCGGCTCGCAAATCGAGTCGATACGCGCTTTCGCCGAGTCAATCAGGTGGAGAATTCCGGTCGAAGCTACTACGACGCGCTCGCTGTTCAGTTGAAAAAGCGCATGTCGAAGGGTGTCGAGGCTTCGGTGTCATACACCTGGTCTCACGCAATCGATACAGCCAACCAGGGCGGCGGCAGCAATGCGCTCTTTTACGACTTTATCCGGTCGACCTTCAGCGGGCGCTGGGACATGGATAAAGGGTCGTCATCACTGGATCAGCGCCACAGGCTGGTGGTGACCACGATTCTGCAGCCAACCTTCACGCAAAGCGATTCAGCGGTGGCGCGTTTTCTCGTCAACAACTGGCAGCTGACTCAAATTACGACGGCTGCATCGCCCCAACCCGCAACCGCGACGATACGAATTGTCGGCGCTCCGTTTGCCGGTGCCGCGTTCACGGGTTCGCTGAACGGCCTGGGCGGCAGCAACCGAGTCCCGTTTCAGCCGTTCTCCAACCTGGATATCGACACCGTCTTCCGGACGGACGCGCGCCTGAGCAAGATGCTTCCGTTCGGCGAAACAGTGAAGGCCTACGTGAACTTCGAGGGGTTCAATATCTTCAATCACGTTTCCAATACGAACGTCTTTACGGAGGCGTTCTCAGCCAACGGGGGCGTGCTCACACCATCCGCCGGTCTGGGTAATGGCAATCAGTCGCAGGGCTTCCCGGACGGGACGAACGCCCGCCGGGCACAGATCGGAATAAGAGTGGTTTTCTAGAAGGGCTAATAAGAGGACAAGGGAAAAAGGACAGTGATCTGTGGGCACGGGGCTGAAGCCCCGCGCCCACAGATCACTGTCCTTTTTTTGATGCTCTGGCTATTCCTGCGGGTTCGGCCTCTGCTGGGTTCGGATGGATTCGAGCATGGTTCTGCGCTGATCGGCGTTCAACGCCCGCAGCACCTGAGCGCTCGCCGCGGTTTCGAGTTCCTTTATCCTTGCGGGATCCGCCTGCCCCCCACTTTCAACGGCAAGCCGGACGCGCGCGCGGTTGAGTTCCGCATAAAGTGAGCCGATCTGCTGTTCCTGTTCGGGGCTGAGCGCCGGAGCCCTGGCTTCTTCAAGCACGATTTTGAGCGCTTCAAGACCGCCCGCCTTCTTGATCTGCTCCTTCCGGTAAGCGTCCCATGCCGTGGCCTGGTCGGGTTTCAGGATTGCCTTCAGCTTTGCTTCAAACTGATCGTTGAGCGCTCGCATTCGGGGATTCGCCAGGACGGCAATTCCCCCGCGGCCTGCGCCACGGCCCGCACCACGGCCTCGGGCGCCTTCCGGTGGCGCGCCAGCGCCGCGATTACCGCCGCGTCCTCCATTGGCCCGGTTACCTGCCTCGGCTCCATTCGGAGCCGGAGCCGCAGCCATTTCCTGCATCGCCTTGATCGTTTCATCGATAGCAGGCTGCAACGCCCTCTCCTGATCTCTCGTCAGTGTGATTTTTGCCTGCGCGAGAACCTCTTTGAGCTGTTTCAGGGGGTCGGCCATCTGCTGAAGCTGGATACCACCATTGCCGCCGCCGTCGTCCTGGTCACCCCCGCCGCCATCGCCGCCGCCTAGTACACGGCCTTCCTGGTCCTGGCCGGAAGCCGTGAATACGGGAACAGCCAGCAGCGTGATGATGAGGACGAAATGCTTCATACGATTTTCCAATTAGAAATTGAACCGCAACCCGACCTGGATCTCACGCGGGTTCCTGGCAGACGTCGGCCGGCCAAAGAACGGAGACGTCATGACACCGCTGTAATTGCCGAAGTTCGTATGGTTCAGGACGTTTCGGACGTCGGCAGTGATCTGCATCTGAAGACGGCTCGGCTGGCCAAAGCCCCCTCCGGGCAATCCACCAGGACCGCCGCCGGGTCCGCCACCAGGGCCGCCGCCGGGACGCCCGCCAGGGCCCCCGCCGCCGGGGAATCCTCCGCCCGGGAATCCGCCGCCACCGCCGCCCCGCTGAGGCTCGGCGAAGCTAGTGGCGGGCCGGGCAGCGCCGGCATTTCCATTGCCCGCATTGCCGCCTCGGAGTTGAATCGTCTTGGTGATGTTGAAGCTCATATCAAAACTGCCGGGGCCATTGCCCGCATTGCGCGCGAAACCGGCCGGGCGATCGTTTGTAACCGTATCGCCGTTGTCGTCTTTTCCGGTGGTGATGTTGTAAGGCCGTCCGGAGCCGGCAAACATCCGTGATCCGAGGCGCAGATTCCACGGAAGGGAAATCAGGACGTTGGCATTGACGTTATGCCTTGTATCGTCATTCGACCTGCCCCAGTCGAGCGCCATATTGTAGTTGTTCATGGGCTGGTTAAATGCGCCGTCGCTGTCGCTGCGGTTAAAGCGCAGCGTGTAATTGCCGAACACCGTGATCTTCTGGTTCACCTGCTTGTTCATTTGCAGGCGGAAGCTGTGCTCGTTGGATAGACCGGTGGATTCCAGTTGAACGACATTACCCCGAATGGGATCCGGGCGAACGAACGAGCCGGGCAAGGGAGCATTGATGTTGCGGCCGCGGAACTGGTGGACGCCGCGCACGAATTCGTAGGTTGACGACAGACGAATTCCCTTGGGCAACTGCCGCTCAAGCGAAATGGACGAATTGACCGTGTAAGGCGCCGCAAGATCTTCGGCGCGCATCCGGATCGACGAAGCGGGTCGCTCGCTGACGTCGCCGAAGGAGAATGGATCCGGGAAAGAAGGATTCCGGATGACGATCTCGCGCTGCCGCGTCCCGTCCAGCCGGATCAGGGTCTGGACGTTCTGCGTATTCAGACGCTGGTGGAAGACGCCGCCGCCGCCCCGGATGACGGTCGCCTGGTTCAACTGGAAGGCAAAACCGGCGCGGGGATCGAAGTTGTTGTAGTCGGCCAGATTCGTCTGCGCCTCGTATCTCATTCCGGCCGAAAAAGTGAAGCGCGGGGAAATCCTCCAGTCCGTCTGGAGGAACAGACCCGACTCAAACTGTTTCATATCCAGCAGCGGATTGCCCTGCGTGACAGTGAACGTAATGGGCCGGTTGGCGATGTAATCCGCGAGACTGGAAAAAACGAAACTGCCGCGATAATTGTTTTCCGACAGTGAGTGCAGGCTGCGTTGCACACCCTGAAAACCGGTTTTCAGTGCCAATTTCCCCTTGTTATACATCAGGGTATTGCCGAACTCATACGTCGTGTCGTTGTTCGTGTTGCGGTTCGGATTGCCGCCACCCTGGAACGCATCGAGAACATTGACGGCGACTGCTTCGGTCTTCGGAGTTGTGGAGCTACGCTGCCGTTCAACGGAAAAGCGAACCTCGTTCACCAGTCTTTGGCCGATGACCGCGGACTCCCGCACCTGGAACTCGATCTCGCGGCTCGTGTTGTTGGATGCGCGCTCCATCAAGTTGAAACCGCCCACTCCCTGGTTCAGCCGTTTGTTGCTGCCATACCGGACGTTGAAGTTCAGCATGTTGTTCTGCGTCAGCTGATACTGCCCTCGCGTCCCGATATTGCGGTTGGTGTTGGGCAGGAGCACGCCCTGCGAAATTGATGCAATAGGCGTAATCGCCCGGATGGTGCCGGAGTTGTCGGACTCGTTATAGCGCGCGTCCAGCGAGAGCGAAAGCTTACCGGGAATCACCGGACCGCTGACATTCGTATTGAAGTTCCGCTGCTGAAATGAAGGCTTCTCCGCCGCAAAGGCGTTTCGCGCATTCAGCGTTTCGTCCTTGAACTGAAACCCGAAGCTGCCGCGAAAATTGCCCGTTCCCGCCCTGGTAATGATTTCGAGGCGGCCAAAACCCGACCTGCTGAATTCGGTTGAATAAGGGTTGTTGTTGATGCGGACTTCCATGATCTGAGAGCGCGGCGGAATGCGCCCGTTCGAAAAGCCGTCAATGATGAGATCCGCTCCGCCGGGCCCGGCGCTCGGACCGGCCAGTTGCTGCAGCACAGCCAGCAATTCGTCTTCATCTTCGGGCAATTGCTCGATGAAATCCTGGCCAAGGACTGTCGCGTTCAGGTTGCTGTCCGCTTCGACGCTGAGCTGCTGTCTGTCAGTTATAACTTCGACGTTCTGCGTGACTGGCGCCAACTGCATGGTAATCGCAAGGGGACCCAGTTCCGGCGTAACCCGGACGACTTCCGTGTACGGCTCAAAGTCGGGCGCCGTGATCTCCAGCCGGTACTCGCCCGGCGGCAATGGGAATTCGAAATCTCCGCCAGCCCGGGTCTTGCCGTCTCGAACTACTGCTGCGCCCTGATAGACCTTGATATCGGCGCCCGGCAGGATTGCGCCGGTCGAGTCCGCGACCCGGCCGCGCAGGGGCGTTATCTGGCCGAACAGCAAGGTCGCGCTCAACAGGGCAACCAGGAGCAAGAGGCTATTACGAACGCTCATGAAGTGTCCTCGGACTAGTTTGGATTAGTTTCGATCGCGACGCCGGGCGGTGCGGCGATTCTGGCGCTCGATGATTTCCTCGTATTTGCGCCGCTGTTCGTCGGTGGTCAGAATGGCCTTAATTTGATTTCGCGATTCTTCACGAATCATGTCGTATTCAGTCTGAGTCTGGCTGCTCAGCTTCCGGAAGTCCGTCCGCGTCTGATCGAGGATCGCCTCTGTCTGAACCCGTTGCTGGTCATCGAGTCCGAGGTAGTCCTGAAAACGCTGTACCTCGCGGGCAGCGCTCGTCCTTCGTCTCTCACGGCGTGCGCGGTCATCGGATTCGATCGCCGGCTGCACCGCGCCGGTCTGAGGTGTGTCTACCGCCGTTTCGACCTCGCCGCTCAAAACGCGGGTTTCATAAATATTCAGCAGAAAGACGCCGGTAACGACCCCGACAAAGAACACGCCCAGGACCAAAACCTTCGCTTTGAAAGAACGGGTGATCATTGTTCTCCCTCCATCGCGATCAATTCCTGAATGAATTCCTGGCCATCGTCCTCGGTGCCACTGAGCACCCGGGTTTCAACCGGTCCCTGCTCCGATTCAAGAGTCATGTCCACAGGTCCCAGCTGCGGCATCACAGGAATAAACACGTCCAGCGCAAAAAAGCAGAGCAGCATCGCTACTGCCAGCACCAGCACCGATCGGCTGGGCTTCCGAACCATATCCCAGACCCCAACGTCTTCGGCTTTCCGGCTGAGCCTTGCCATGACGCGCTGCACGAAATAGGCATCGGGCAGAAACACCCTCTGTCTCTCCTGACGGAAAAACTCTTCTATTTTTTTCATTCTTTTTCACCCAGAAACTTCGCCAGTTTCTTTCTGGCGCGGAACAGCCTGACCTTGATGTTCGTCTGGGTCAGTGCCATGGTCCGTGAAATTTCCTCTACGGACATCTCTTCCACTTCTTTCAGGACCAGCGGGATCCTCAACTTGGGATCGAGGGCCTGAAGCCCCGCGCGAAGCCGGTCAAACGAATCGGCCTCAGGAGAAGCCGACGAACGATCTTTGCTCAATTCAGGACCGTATGTCTCCATCGCGGTCCGGCGGCGCTGCGTCCGCCGCAATTCGTCATAGCAAGTGTTTACCGTAACCCTGGCCAGCCAACCCGGGAAGTTATCATCGGGCCGAACCTGATCGAACCGGGTAAGGAGCTTAATGAACACATCCTGCGCAATATCTTCCACATCTTCACGAACTCGAAAAAAGCGGCCGATCAGGCGGAAAACCATCGGAGAGAATTGCTCGACGATGGCGGCCTGGGCCGAACTGTCTCCTCCCTGGGCGCGTACGATGAGTTCGCGATCGACATCCACATTGGTGTACGCCGAACGTTTAATGGGGGTTACAGATCCGGAGGTCTCCACAACCAACGGCACGTCGTCACTCGCCATAAAGTGGCATCTACACTGAGAAAAATAGTAGGAAAAACTCGGAAAATCGCCGGCCTAAAACGAATAGCCGTTGCAGTTAGACGATGTTCGGCCTAGTCTGGGTCCGACTCTAGCATGATTTTCTCTGGAGCCCTCGGGGTTCCGAACCCGGCAGGATGCAGCCGCGACACCCACCCGTTTGTTTTTGATGACTGCGCCCTATCGGGCTTTGCATTTGCAGCCGCTCCTCCGGTTTCGCAGGCCCTCAGTCCCATGGAGGTATTGGTTTGATGTCCATACAACAGATCTGGTGGGCGGTTGCGCTCATGCTGGCTGGGTCGCTGACCGGCGGGGCAGCCGTTTCCGGGGATATTGAAGGATTCGTTACGGATTCCAGCCGCGCGCTGGTCCCCGGAGTCGCCATAACGGTCAGAAACGTCGAGACCGGCGCTGAACGGACTCTCGTCACAGACGACCGCGGACACTTCCTCGCAACATTGCTGCCCCCCGGGGAGTATGAGGTTCGCGCCGAACGGCTCAATTTCAGGCCCGCAGTGCAACGCATTCTGGTTAAGAGCGCGGAGCGGGCAAGCCTGAACCTCACCCTCGCCCTCGGGAATCTAACCGAGCAGGTCACCGTGACCGAAACCCTGGTTCAACTGGTAAACACCACGGACGCGCAAATTCAGGTCTCCATCGATCAAAAGCGAATCACAGGTCTGCCGCTCGCAGGAAGGAACCCGGTGTCGCTGGCAGGGCTTGCGCCGGGTGTAGTTCCGGCAATGGCCGGAAATTCCTTTCTGGGCACGGGAGCCTTTAACGCGAACGGCGGCCGGGGACGCGGAAACAACGTCACCATTGACAACATTGTTTCGACCGATGTCAGCAGCGCAGGCACGGCTGGCATCAATACGCTCAGCGTCGACGGAATCCAGGAACTCAAGCTCATTACCAACAATTTCAATGCTGAATTTGGACGAAACGCGAGTTCCCAATTTCAAATCATCACGAAAAGCGGCTCGAACGAATTCCATGGCGCCATTTACGAATTCCTGGGAAACGACAAACTGAATGCGCGGGACTGGTTTGATAAGACCGGAAAGGCCAGCATCATCCGCCGGAATCAGTTCGGGATAGCCTCCGGTGGGCCGATCCTGCCGGACAGGCTGTTTTTCTTTGGTCACTACGAGGGTCTGCAGGTTCGCGGAGCGGGTGGGACGCGGATAGCAAGTGTGCCTACAGCTGCGCAGCTTGCCGGAGTGACAGATCCCACATCGCTGGCGATCCTGACAGCCGCGAAACTGCCGGCGGCGCAGGCTGATTCCGCTGGCGCCGGAAGCGTCTCGCAAAGCGCGGCCACCTATACGAAATCAAATGCCTGGTCGATCCGGCTCGATCACAACTTCAACGGCGGACGCGATACTTTACATGGAAGGTTCTCGGCTCAGGGCGCCACAGAAGGAAATGTGAATAACACGTTTCTCGGGAGCAATCTTGCCGGCTGGGGCGCAACGGTTACCAACGATCCACGAAATTTTCACATGGGCTGGACCCACGTCGTCAACCCGCAGGTGGCAAACGAAGCGCGCATCGCCTATGGACGGGCCACATCCACCTTCAGCCCGCAGACGGATAATCGGTTGCCTCGCATTCAGATCACGGGCATGGCGTCCTTCGGGCTTTGGGAAGGACTGCCTCAGGGACGCGTCCAGAACATGTTTCAGTACAGCGACACGCTCACCTGGACGCGCGCGCGCCACAATCTGAAGTTCGGCGCGGAATACCATCGAATCCAGGCGAACAGCGTTCTGGATGCGTTCACGCGCGGCATTTTCACATTTGCGAGCTGGGCCGATTTCGCGGCCGGAAGGCCGCTGAGCTATCAGCAGCGGTTCGGATCGACAGCGCGCGGAAACCGGGTTTCGAACGCCTTCTTTTTCGCGCAGGACGACTTCAAGGTCTTACCGGATTTCACGCTGAATCTGGGCTTGCGCGTGGAAGCCGCCGGTGACGTTGGCGAAGTCAATGACATCCAGTCGAATCTCGATGTTCACAGGGCCGGCCCGGCTGGAGGCGCGCTGACCGGCCCGCTGGGAACATTCGTACTCGGATCCACGATCTACGGAAACATCGTCAATTATCAGCCCCGGCTTGGATTCGCCTGGAATCCCGGGCGCGGCGAATGGGTGCTGCGGGGAGGATACGGCATTACGAACGATTTCGTTTTTCTGAACCCGATTACGAGCGCCTCGCGAACCTTGCCGCCGTTTATCCAGAGGATCGACATTACGGGCGCCGCGTCCTTCACAGGCGCCGACTCCTATGCGAACGTCCTGGGCGGGACAGGCGCAATTCAGGCGCAGGGCCGTGCCGCTGTGGGCCGGTTCAACAGCTCGCAGGTCAACTTCAGTTCGATCAGTCCGATCGATACGGCGCTCAAGAGCCCACAGGTACAACAATGGAGCCTTACGCTCGAACGCCGGATTTCCGGCGATCTGGCCGTGCGCGTGGGCTACGTCGGCACCGCGGGACGTTATCTGCTCCGCAACCGGCAGATCAACATGATCCCTCAAAGCCTGGTACGGCCTGCTGCCGGCGCGGCCGATGAAATTGCGAGGCTGGGGGAGTTTCAGAATATTTTCGCCGCCTCGTCGGGAACTCCGGCGCGGGGCAGCAACCGCCTGGATCCGCGGTTCAATTCCGTGGGTGTCGTGGAGAGTTCATCCAGTTCTTCGTTTCATGGTCTTGAGGTCGAGCTCAATAAGCGGTTCTCACGGGGCTGGCAGCTGCAAGCCTCATACACCTGGTCCAAGTCCATTGACGACGGATCCGATGTTCTCAACGGAGCGCTCCCCAACGACAGTTTTGTGGCGCAGAATCCCTTCGATCTGGCGAACAGCAAGGGTCCGTCCCAGTTCGACATTCCACACCGGCTGGTCGTAAATCATATTTTCGAACCGCAGGTCTTCCGCAATCTTCAGGGCATCGCCGGCAAAATTCTTCACGGTTGGGCGCTCAACGGCATTTTTCAATCCCAGTCGGGCTTCCCTGTAACGATCCTGGCTGGACCGCGCCTGGGCATCAGCGACGCTGCGTTATCGGGCAATTCCGCGGGCGTAAACATGGTGCTTGCAGATGTGGCCGGAGACGTGAGCAAACTGGTTTTCGCGCCTGCGGGCAGCGCCGGTGCGGCGCTCATTCCGTCTGCCGCGGCGCGCGGTATCAACGCCAACGCGACCGACCGGAACACGAATACGAGCAACTATCCTCTGGTGCAGCCGCTCATCGGCCACTACGGCAACATGGGACGCAATTCTGTCCGCCTCAATTCCCTGATCCAGTTTGACTGGGTCCTCTTGAAGAACACCCCGATAAACGAATTCGTCAATGCCCAGTTCCGCGCCGAACTCTTCAACGTCTTCAATAACACCAGTTTCGCCGGCTTCCAGAACACCCTCTCGTCGCCGGCCTTCGGAACCTATCAATCGACGCTGACAAGGCCGCGCGAAATATGCCTGGCCCTGAAGCTTACCTGGTAGTCCGCATTCCTGGCCCCCGGCGTGCTCCTGGCTCCACGCTCTAAAACCGAACACTTGAAATGGATGTTTTTAACTCTACGGAGAACAGTAATGTCAAAGCAGAGAATCTGGGATGCGGCCGTGGTTTTGCTTGCGTGCTCATTGAGCGTGTGGGCCGCATTGACCGGTGATATCGAAGGGTTCGTTACAGACGGCAGCGGCGCGTTCGTACCGGGCGTAAACATTGCAATTACAAGCCTTGAGACTGGCGCGCAGCGGTCTCTCATCACAAATGACCGGGGACACTTTCTGGCCACGCTGCTGCCAATCGGGGCGTATGAGGTCCGAGCGGCGCTGCCGGGCTTCAGGCCGGCCGGGCAGCGCCTTCTGGTCAAAAGCGGCGAACGGGCAAGCCTGAATTTGACACTTGAAGTCGGGAATTTGACCCAGGAGATCACCGTAACCGATACGGCCGTCCAGCTCATCAACACGGCGGACGCCCAGATTCAGATCTCGATCGGGGAGAAGCGAATTAAGGAGCTGCCGATCCGGACACAGGATCCTCTGGTTCTTGCCACACTCTCCCCTGGCGTTGTTCCGATTGCGCCCGGCAACCCGTTTCTTAACGCCGGCAGTTTCAATAGCAATGGCGGCCGTGGACGAGGAAACAACATCACGATCGATAACATTGTTTCCACGGACGTGACAACAACCGGTCAGGCCGGGCTCGACACGCTGAGCATCGACGCAATTCAAGAGTTCAAGCTCATCACAAATAATTTCAATGCGGAATTCGGCCGGAATGCGAGCGCGCAGCTTCAGATATTAACGAAGAGCGGCTCGAATGATTTCCACGGCACTGTTTACGAATTCCTGATGAACGACAAGCTAAACGCCCGCGAGTGGTTCGACAAGACGGGCAAGGCCAGCATTGTCCGGCGCAATCAGTTTGGCGCAACCGCAGGCGGTCCGATCCTTCGCGACCGTTTGTTTTTCTTTGGCCATTACGAAGGACTTCAAAAGCGGGGAGCAGGCGGAACACGCGTAGCCAACGTGCCGAGTTCGTCGCAACTGGGAGCGGTTACCGATCCCACATCACGCGCCATTCTGGCCGCCGGCAAGTTACCTGCGGCAACCGAGGTGGATGCGGCGGGGACGGGCCGCGTGGAGCAGAGTGGTTCCGACTCAGAAAAATCAACCGACTGGTCGGCACGGCTGGACAGCACGTTCAATGGCGGAGCCGACACATTGACCGGCAGGTACTCGTTTCAGGACAGGGAGGGCTCGTCTCCAGGCAACACGTTCCTTCTCACCAATCTTGCCGGCTGGGGCGCGACTTCGACGAACCGCCCGCAGAATTTGCATTTGGGCTGGACTCACGTGTTCGGTGCGAGTCTTGTCAATGAAGCCCGTGCTGCATTCGGCCGGGTCAATCCATTCTTCACGCCGGAAACCGACAGTTCATTGCCCCGCATACAGATTACGGGCATGTCTTTCTTTGGACTCTTCGAAGGAATGCCTCAGGGACGGGTCCAGAACACTTTTCAGTACAGCGATACGCTGGCGTGGGTAACGGGCCGGCACAGTTTGAAATTCGGTGGGGACTTTCATCGGATACAGGCGAACAGCCTGCTGGATGGCTTTACCCGGGGCGCCCTGACATTCGCCAGTTGGGATGATTTTGCCGCCGGACGTCCGCTGACTTTCCAGCAGCGGTTTGGCTCAACGGCCCGGGGCCACCGGGTCTCGAATCTATTTTTCTTCGGCCAGGATGATTTCAGGGCGAGTCCGGATTTCACTCTGAACGTCGGCTTCCGCGTCGAGATCGCCGGCGGCGTGAGCGAAGTGAACAACCTTCATTCGAATCTCGACCCCCGGACACCAGGCCCTATCGCCGCGGCTCCTGCCGGGCCGCTCGGCAGCTTTGTGATCGGTGGCAACACGTACGAGCCGAATTTCAATTACCAGCCTCGAATCGGATTTGCATGGAACCCGGGCCGCGGAAACTGGGTCGTGCGCGGCGGTTACGGAATCGCGCATGACTTTATTTTCCTGAACCCGATCACGAACATGCGTTCGCTGCCCCCATTTATTCAAAGAGTGGACCTGACCGGAACTGCCGCGTTTTCAGGCGCAAATTCCTACGCCAATGTTCTGGCGGGTACGAGCCCCATACAGGCTCAGGGCCAGGCTTCTGCCGGCAAGTTCAGCTCGACCCAGACCAATTTCAGCTCGATATCGCCTGTTGATCCTCACTTGAAGAATCCGCAGGTACAACAGTGGAACCTCACAATTGATCGTCAGCTCACGCCGGACATAGCGGTCCGTGTGGGCTACGTTGGAACCGGCGGGCGCTATCTGCTTCGAAGCCGCCAGCTCAATACGATTTCGCGGCAATTGGTCGGGCCGGCCACCAGCGAGGCGGACGAGGTTGCCCGGCTCGCCCAGTTTCAGGCGGCATTTGCCGGAGCCACGGGCGCTCCTACAGGCAGCAGCAATCGCCTGGATCCCAGATTCAATTCCATCTCCATCGCGGAAAGCTCAGCCAGTTCATCCTTTCATGCGTTCGAGGCGGAATTGAATAAACGGTTTTCGCGTGGATGGCAGGTGCAGGCCGCATACACGTGGTCCAAGTCCATCGACGACGTCTCGGATTTTGGAGGAGTGCTCGTCAACGACAGCTACGTTTCTCAGAATCCTTTCGATCTGCGGGAGGGCCGCGGTTTATCGCAATTCGACGTGCCGCATCGGCTCGTCGTCAATCACATTCTGGAACCCCAGATCTTCCGCGGACTCACTGGTGCAGCCGGCAAATTGCTTCATGGATGGGCTCTCAACGGCATCTTCCAGACGCAGGCAGGCGCTCCAACGAACATCTTTGCCGGAACACGGCTGGGCATCACGGATGCGGCGTTGTCTGGAAACACGACGACAGCGAATGTCGTGCGTGCCAACGTGGCAGGAGACTTGAGCAAGCTGGTCTTCGCACCCGCCGGAAGCGCCGAAGCAGCGCTCATTCCGACGCCTGCTGCACGCGGCGTAAATTCCACCGCTGCCCAGCGGAACCTCAACACGAGCGCCTATCCGCTTGTGCAGCCGTTGTTGGGCCAGTACGGATCACTTGGAAGGAACGTTCTTCGCTTGAATGGACTGACTCAGTTCGACTGGGTCGTCCTGAAAAACACGGCCGTTGCGGAGGGTGTAAACCTTCAGTTCCGGGCCGACTTTTTCAACGTGTTCAACAACACCAGCTTTGCGGGTTTCCAGAACATCCTGACGTCACCGGCGTTTGGAACGTATCAGGCCACCGATACCAGACCGCGTGAGATCCAACTCGGATTGAAACTGCTCTGGTAGCAGCAGTCCGGGTGATCGTCTACCTGTGGGCAGGGGGCTGAAGCCCCGCGCCCAAGGGTAGACGATCGCGCGGCGCGAAACGAAGCTGAAGCTGCCGGATGGATCGCGCCAACTGCAGCCCCGCTCTGCACGATTCATAACTCCGTATTGCCCTCCATACAGCCACGAATCGCCTAGAGGTAGCTGAGCCACCAGTCCCGGCGCCCGGCCTTCACCCCTGCTACCCAGCGGCAGTACGGATACAGGATGGCGATTACCAGAATCCAGGCGACATAGACGCCAGTCAGACCGACGCCGTATCCCGCCGGATAAAACAGGAACACGGTCATCATCTGGCTGAAGCTGAAACCCTGAAGCAACCCGAGAATCACGCTCAGCGTGTGAATCAGGTAGAAATGCGCCACATAAAAGGCGAATGGGACGCGGCCGAACATGACCAGCGAATCCTTCACGACTCCGGCGATCCTGTCGGCGACGCCACAGAGCATCGCAGCCGGCCCGAGAGTCATGAGCAAGAACAGAAGGCTTGGCGGATACTTGGTAGTATTGAAGAAATCAATGATGGTAGTTTCCGGCCCCGCCTGCTGCCACTGCCAGTGATTGGGATCGCCATAACCGTCGAAGGCGCGAAGCAGGAGAAATGCCGCGGTCATAGCGAATCCTGCGCGAAGCAGTATCCGGTTCCGCCGCTCATGCGGCCATGCAAACACTTCGGAAGCGCCGAACCCGAGCAACATGACGCCGATCCATGCGGCTAGCGGATAGGCGAAGAGAAACAGGAATGGACCGGCACGGATCGCCATCTGGGCCTGCAGCGAAACCCAGAGCGGCCACTGTTCATCGAGCAGGCTGGCCGCCGGCCAGAAGCCGTCGAGCAGGTTGTGACCGGCGACAATCGCGAGGCCGAGAACAAGACAGGTTCGGCGGCCCATCCACTGCAGGAGCGAGAGTGCGATCATGCTCGCGCCAATCGCCCAGATCACCTGCATCACGATGAGCACCTGTCCGCCGATTTCCGGAATGCCTCGTGGGGCGAACGATATGGCTGTCGAGATGAGGACCATCTCGACGAAAATCAGCCACGTCCCCCGGATAAAGAGGAATCGTCCAAGTTCTCTCCCGCTCTTCCTGGTTGCCATCAGACCCGCGCTCGTGCCGGCAAGCAGTACGAACACGGGAGCGCAGAAGTGCGTGATCCATCGAGTTGCAAATACTGCGGACGTAACGTTGGGGTCGGTAGCCGGATCCTGCAGTGCGCCAAAGAAGAAGTTGTCCCTCACGTGGTCGATCGCCATGATGACGATGACCAGTCCGCGTATCATGTCAATCGAGCTGAGGCGATAAGGGCGCTTGTCGGCAGTGGTAAGGGAAGCCGCGGACTTCGCCGAGGCCGCTGGTGAGATGGAGAGAGAGATGCTGCTCATAGACTCAACCCTTCTAACGAAGCGTCACCCACGCTGCCCAGTTCTCTCGAATCCGCAGGAGCTGCTCCTGCTGAGATTTCCACTCGTTGAGATAGTCCAGCTTTTCGTCGACACTCATCTCGGTTCTGATGATAGCCATCGCTTCGGTTACGAGATCGTAATAGCGGATCAACTCGCTATGAGCCTGAATGCCATCGCGAGTCCTCGGCTGGCGCCGTCTTACGACTCTCAGCACTTGTCTCGCCTCCTGATGGGCGATCAGGAAGTAGTGGAGGCGCCATGTTTCGTTTGGTGCGGTCTCCGCGGCCTCAAGCGTTTTGAAGAACCGGTTTTCGGCAGCCTCGATGTCCGGCAGGATCACTTCACGATACCGGGGCCGTTCGTCGTACTGACTACTCAGCGCAAACGTGGCAACGGCCAGAAACGCAACCAGAGACAGCGCCGCGGCAAGCCTGTTCCCTCGAATCCCGTCGACAAGGTTTCGCAGGATGGAAGAGACAAAGCTTTTTAACGAAGGCTCCTTCATTGTGCTTCTGTTCGCTCCACCTATGGGCGGCGCGGGGGTCCTCTATGTGACAAATGACAAGTGAACAGTGAACAATGACAAATTTTTCGGTGCTTTGTCATTGTTCACT
>CAMBFR010000012.1 GCA_945865815.1 Candidatus Sulfopaludibacter sp. SbA3 | reverse complement strand
CATAGACCGCGCACGATTTGCAGGTTCTGCGGACGATTCACCGTGCCGTGCTTGTGGCCTGCCCCTTGAACACGGCGTCGATCGCGGCCTGGCCGCATTTTTCGCCGTCCGCGCCGGAAACGCCGATCGCGCCGATGACCTTGCCATTCAGCACGACGGGAAGCGCGCCCGGCTGCGGAAAATCGTTCATGAACGTTGGCGCCAGATTCTCGCCGGTCCGCACGATCCGGTTGGTTTCGGAGGTCGGGCGACGCCAGCGCAAGGCGGACTTCGCCTTCAACAGGGCCGTGTCAATGGAGTTCGCCGGCGCTCCTTCCATGGCGTGAGACTCGATGAGATTGCCGCCCCAATCCAAAATCGCGATCGCCACGATCTGGTTGTTCTTCCCGGCCCAGACGGCACAGGCGTCCACCAGCGCGCGGGCCCCGGCACTCGAGATGATCTTGATGTCGGTCGTCAATTGCATCGCGGATGCGCCGGAGGCGAAGCAAATCGTGACCAATACGGAAAGCGAAAGCAGGCAAAGCCAGTTACGCATATCAATTTCTCCTTGTTCTGTCTGTCCCTGAGTATTTTTGCGCGATTATAGCGATACAGAGGGCGCCAGTACGAAAGTTCTTTTCCAGCACTTGCTGTGGGCGCAATCTCGCCGCCCTGTGCTACCATTTTCGCCATTATGGCGGTGAATTCCGAGCTACTGAAGATTCTGGTTTGCCCTCTCTGCAAGGCCCAGCTCGATTTGACGCAGGGCGGACAGGGACTCAAATGCACTCAATGCCGCCGGGTGTATCCGATTCGCGACGACATCCCTGTGATGCTCATCAGCGAAGCCAAAGTTGAAGACTAAGGATCTTTTTCACAAGCTACCATCCCGGGCGCACATTCTCCTTATCCGCTTACGTTCGATGGGCGATTGCCTTCTGCTGACCGCGCCGGTTCGAGCGCTCAAACAGGAGTTCCCGGACTTCCGTGTATCCGTGCTGGCCGAGGCGCGATTCGCGGATTGCTTCGACCAGAATCCGGACTTTGACGAAGTTCTCATCGCGTCCGGCAAATTCCGCACCGGCATTCAACTGCTCACGCGCCGATTCGACGCGATCATCAATCTGCACGGCGGACCGACCAGTCTTTTCTATTCACGTATGGCCCGGGGCGCCCGCATCGGGAGCGAACAGTATCAATATGGAAGGCTGTATCACGGCCTGTTGCCCGCCCCGGACCCGGCCGCTCACTCGGTCGAATCCACGATGGCTGCGCTCCAGTGGCTTGGCGTCCGGGCGCTCGAAGCGCCGCCGCTGCGTTACGAACCGCATCCCACAGAGGCGGCGCGCATTCGCGAAGGCCTTAAGGCTCCGTATGTCGTGATTCACCCGGCCGCGTTGATGGAAACGAAACGATGGGAGGCCGCGCGGTTCACGGGCATCTCGCGCCAACTGGCATCTCGCGGGCTGACTGTCGTTCTGACCTGCGGTCCTGGCGAAGAATCCGTCGTCCGCGAGGTTGCAAAAGACCTCGTGGGCAGCGTCACGCAGACTGGCCTGGGCATACCCGAACTTGCCGAGCTGATACGCGGCGCCAGGCTTTACATCGGCAACGACAGCGGGCCCATGCATCTGGCCGCGGCCGTGGGAACGCCGACAGTGGCCGTCTGGGGTTCCTCGGATTCGCGCCGGTGGCGTCCGTGGCGGGTGAAGTCACGCGTGGTTCAGAATCCGTTTGAGTGTAATCCGTGTCCGGGCTATCGTTGCCTCGTCGCGGATTCGCCGCTCTGCATCGAGTCCGTGACGGTGGAACAGGTGTCCGCAGCCGTCAACGAACTGTTATGAATCGCACACGCGTTAATCAAATCCTCGAACGATTTTCCGGCCAGACAATTCTCGTCGTAGGCGACGCCATGCTCGATGAATTCATCTGGGGAAGAGTTCGGCGCATCTCCCCCGAAGCTCCGGTTCCAATCGTGGAAGTTCGGGACGAGACGTATCGGCTGGGCGGCGCAGGCAACGTCGTGGCAAATATCCGGGCCCTGGGCGGCACGCCCATTCCGATCGGCGTGATCGGCCGGGATCGCGCGGCCGAACGCCTGCGGGATCTGCTGGCGCAGTCCGGCGTGGATACATCGGGCCTGATCGAAGAACCACTACGCCCAACGACGCTCAAGACCCGCATCATCGCGCATAGCCAGCAGGTGGTCCGCGCCGATCGTGAAAGCAGAAAACCGCTTGCGGCCGCCATCAACAGAAGTCTCGCCGAAGCGTTCGAGCGATGGCTTTCCAAAGCGGCCGCCGTAATCGTATCGGACTACGACAAGGGCGTCGTGAACCGCGACCTGCTCGATGAAATTCTTCCGAAAGCCAGGAGCGCCGGAATCCCCGTGTTTCTCGATCCCAAAGTGCACCACGCGGACTACTATCGGCCGGTTACATTGATCACGCCGAATCAACGCGAAGCCGAACTCCTTACCGGGCTCGTCATCGAAGACGAGCAGACCCTGAACGAAGCGGGCCGCCGGCTGATTGAAAAGTTCGGCTGCGAATACGTCCTCATCACCCGGGGCGAAGAAGGCATGTCGCTATTCAATTCAACGAGCTCGCACCACCTGCCTACGTTTGCGCGAGAAGTCTTCGATGTTACCGGCGCGGGCGACACGGTGATTGCAACGCTGGCCCTGGCGAAATCCGGCGGAGCGACAATGGAAGAGGCTGCCACGCTGGCCAACCACGCGGCCGGAATCGCTGTCGGAAAGATCGGGACCGCTACCGTAAACTGCCCTGAGCTTGTGGCCGATTTCGTATCCAGAAATGCGCATTCTGCAGATTAGTTCGGCGCGTAGTCTCGGAGGCGGAGAAACACACCTACTCGAACTCACCGGGAGTTTGCGCAAGCGCGGCCACGAGGTCGTGGTTGCCGGCCGGCGTAACGGCCCGCTAAAGCCGGACATTACGCTGCCCTTCCTGAATTCCGCAGACTTTTTCAGCGCCTTCCGGCTTCGAAAGATTCTAAGGAAGGAACGCTTCGATCTCGTTCACGCTCACGTTGCCCGCGACTATTCCGTTGTCGCAGCCGCCGCGTGGAATATTCCGGACGTCAAGGTTGTGTTCACGCGCCATCTTCTTTATCCCATACGCCCGAACATCCTTTACAGGCGGGTCGACGGGTGGATTGCCATAACCTCACAGGTGCTCGCCACGCTTCGGCCACTCGCGCCGAAGATGTCGGCTGTCATTCCAAACTGGGTAGACCTCGCGAAGTTTGCGCATCAGCCTCACGGCCTGCACGATCCGATTACCGTTGGCGTGCTCGGTCAGATTGCACCGCATAAGGGCCACGACGATGCCATTGAGGCCATTCGTCTGCTCGGCAAAGGCTATCGCCTGGTGATCGCCGGCAAAGGTGATGATGCCTACACTGAGGGTCTCAAGGCGAAATCGGCAGGCCTGCCGGTGGATTTTCCCGGCTTCGTTTCCTTGCCTCTGTTTTTTGAAATGATTGATGTTCTGGCGGCGCCTTCCTGGGAAGAGCCGTTCGGCATCGTGCTGCTCGAGGCGATGGCGGCAGGAATACCTGTAGTGAGCACCGACAAGGGCGGACCGGCAGAGATCATCGTTTCGGGCCGCGACGGAATACTGGCGCCTCCGCGCAACCCGGCGGCGCTGGCCACGGCGATACGCTCACTCGCAACGGATCAGGCGCTGCGAGAGCGCGTTGTCAGGGACGCGTACCGGCGAGTGGAGCAGGAATATGAGATTTCGAGGGTCATACCGCGAGTCGAGGCCTTCTATCGGACCGTCGTGATGCGGTCCTGAGCAACGCCCGCCTCGACAAGAAACTGGCGGGCTGCTTCGAAAAGCGCATCGGTGGCGGGACCCTCTATTCGGATCGGTCCCGCAACGACCGCCGCGAAGTTCAGGACTCGTGTGAGGGCGTCACGCCCGGCGGAAGTGATCTGGTTGCTGACCGGATCCATGAACTCGGAGCGCAGGCGCACAGTCAAATCCTGTTGAACGGCGTTCGCTCTCTGTCTTAGCTCCGCGATCTGCGCTTCGAGAGCGCGCTCGCGAGCCGCGGCCTGATCGCGGTCCTGGTTCAGGCGCTGGATCTCCTGGCGGGCGGCTGCAACATCGGCATTCAGTGCCCGGATCTGCTCGGCGGCCAGGCGCTGCTGCTCGCTCAATTGCCCGGTCAGTTGCCGCGTGGTTTCCTGTGCACGGGCTTCCAGCGCCTGATTGTTGTCACGAAGCGTTGTGGCTTCCCCTTTCAAACCATCGATCTCTGCCTGAGCAGCCTTCTCCCGGGAAGCGACGACAGCCAGTTGCGCCTTGCGAATGGCCTCGTTGGCAGTGGGCCAGATGATTTCAAGAGGAGCCCGCCGGTTGAGCATTTCCTCGACGGTGTCCATTGCGATCTGAGCCTGACGGAGTTCAGCCACGGCCAACCGGTCTGCTCCAATGCTCTTTGCCACCTGCAGCGCAGCACGCGACTGGATAACGACACTCGGCACAAGTTGCCGGGCCGGAAACTGAATCGCCGAGTAGTCGTATGTCCCGACTTCAATGGAAACGGTCGTCCGGCGCAGCCGGGTCTCCTCCGGGTTTCCACTCCGAAACACGACCGCCGAACTCGGACGATCCACCAGATAGTGCGGTTCGGCCGTAATGAGAATGCCCAGATGTTCGAATCGGGTTGTGGCCTGCAGCTGGCCCTTCTCGTCCAGTTCCCCGAGATTTTCGAAAACCCCCTCCGGCGAAACCGACCACGCGATGAACGCGTTCGCGCCGGCCCCAAGAGTGGCGATAGGCGGCAACCGCTCGATTTCGATCTTCGCAGTGGTGAGGGTTCCTTCCCGCCGAAGCTCGACTTTGCCCGGCGGCATCAGCGCAACGTTGGCGCCGCCTCTCACCGGCAGGGAAACAACAACGATGTCGGTGGTGGTAACTGCGAGCAGGAGCAGAAGAGCAATCATGGGGCTAACGATATTTGTTTAGGGGTGAGTATGACAACTTTAATGTCTCTTTATCCACGCGGAGCGCAAGCGGCGTCTTGAAAGTGTCGAGCGCGACGTAAACGATGACCACAAGTCCGCTCGTGTTCGAATCGATCACATCGGCCGTGTGGACGCCTTTGGTGTAGTAGCCGTCCTTGCCCCAATCCGAGAGGAAGTCCTCCATCAAGTACCCGCTCTGGGATTCCCACATTCCGAAAGCGGCATCGTACTGCCCGGCAAGAACAGCCTGAAGAAATTCCTGGGTCCGGCCTTCTTCACGGAAGTTTGCGAATTTGTAAGCCAGGCCGCCGATGACGAGCGCCAGCACACCTATCGCTACAGGGACCTTCAGCCGGTCTTTCCACGGCCTCGATTTCTTCGGAACCGCGTGTTCGCCATAAATAAGACTGCCGATCAGCTTGTCAGCCATTCACATTCCTTCGTTTCTGATTCTATCTTAAAGACACCAGCTTCCCGGCCGCGGTTCCCGCAACGGCCGGAAGAGCTGGATTGCGCCACTGGAATGTGAGGCTGCCATCGGGCGCAGTTCTAACGGAGACAATGCCGTTGCCCGCACAACGTTCCACGCCGTAGGTCGATGTCTCAAAGAACTCGACGAAGTCCGTTGCGATTGCGCGAAACGTCAGCACAGCCCCGCAGGACAAGGAAGGATAGGCAATGGTTCCGGCGACCGGCCCGTTATTCCCCCCCGTGAGGGTCATGAGAATTGTGGCCGGAACAGCGGGACTATTTCGTGCCCCATCGCCGCGCCAGACTCCGATGTAAGGACCCAGGGCCTGCTGAACTTCCGGAAGAGCCGGAGTTCCCGCATCGAAATCTATCGTGAACCGGACTGTATTGGAGGTGACCTGCGCGGTCTCATCCACAATCCAGAGCTCATGAGTGCCCGGAAGCAACAGCAAGGTGTCGATCGGGTGCGAGAACTCGCCCTGGGCATTGGTAAGAAGCCGTAGGACGCCGTATTCGCTCCCGTCAGGCCGGCGGAGATGGGAAATCACGAGCCGGCTGGGAGTGAATCCGGTCCCGCGAATCTCCACGGTATCGGTGGGCGCCAGCTGGAGCGGCGAAACCGTGATGCGCGGAGCCCGCTGCGCATTCAGCGTCGCGACAAAACAAAATAGGATGAGGAAAACCCGAAACATGGCGGCGCCAGTGTACCGCGTTGTTTTTCAATTCCCCTCCTGTTTTAGGAGGGGGAAGACCGAGCGACAGCGAGGGCGGGGTGGTAAAAAGCTCGAAAGATTCTTTGGACCTTCAATATTCGATCTACGCGGAATTCTTCAGGGACGCGATCACCAGGCGAATCTGTTCGTACGGCACTCGTGCTTCAAGCCGGTCGAAAATCGGTTTCAGGTATGCCACGCCCAAGTCCTGTACGGCGCCGGCAACGGCTTGATGAGTTTCCTGACTGACCCATGGATCCAGTCGCTGGGATGGATGCGCTTCGATAAACAGCGCAAGGTAACCCCACACCGTACTCGGCGCCTTGCCCGTAGCCGCGGTGACCTTCTCAATCGCGGCGCCTTTGGCGAACATTTGAAAGGCGGCCGCCTTCGCGTCATTTTTCCGGGACGAACGCTGCCGCTTCGGCCGGCTGCCGGCACTCATATCCAGTTCCAGGCCGTTCGCGCGGGAATACTCTGCGATGCACTCCAGGAATCGCGGTCCAAGATCGCTCACTTTGCGCTCGCCCACTCCGCGCACGTTGAGCAACGCTGTGGCGGAACCCGGCCGGGCGCGCGCCATATCGCGGAGCGTGGCGTCGCTGAACACGACATACGCGGGCACGGCTCGTTCGTCTGCGACCTCGCGGCGCAGTGTTCGAAGACCGTCGAATAGTCCGCGATCGACTCCTTCCCATGACTCTTCGGCAAAGCGGGTCTTGCGGACTTTTGCTTTCGGCTGTACCAGCTTCACCTGACGTTGGCCGCGGAGTACCGCCCACGATTCGTCGTTGAGTCTAAAGACCGGGCGATCATCGGCGGTCCGATCAAGAAGACCCTCATCGAGAAGTTGATAGAGCATGTTGGTGAGGCCCTTCCGTTCCGTGCCCTTCATCAAGCCGTACGTCGACAACTGATCGTGGCCCCAGCGGCGCATGCGTTCGGTGTTGGCGCCCACCAGGACGTCCACCACGTGCTCGGCGCCAAAGCGTTCCCCCGTGCGCGCCACGCACGAAAGGATCTTCTGCGCGGTGACGGTCGCGTCTGCAAGGTTCTCGACCTCGTTGAGACACACGTCGCAGGCCTCGCAGTTGGACTTCGAAAACGCCTGGCCGAAATACTCGGACAGCCTGCGGTGCCGGCAGTGAAGGCCCGTGCAGAAACGGCGCACATGTTCGAGCAACTGCCGGGATGCGGTCATCACCGCGGGAGCGGCCCCTGCTTCTGCTGCGCTCTTTTCGATCAGGGACTCCCAGCGGATGACATCGGCGGCCGAATACAGCAGCACACATTCCGCCTCCAGGCCGTCGCGGCCGGCGCGGCCGGTCTCCTGCTGGTAGTGCTCGATCGATTTCGGCATGGCGGCATGGATGACCGAGCGCACATCGCTGCGGTCGATACCCATGCCGAACGCCACGGTCGCCGCTACGACGTCGATTTCCTCCGCTGCAAACGCATCCTGCGTTCTGCGGCGATCGCCCGCCTCCATGCCGGCGTGGTAAAACGCGGCGCGCATTCCGTTTTCCTTGAGCGCCTCGGCCATCCCTTCCGTGTCTTTACGGCTGAGGCAGTAGACGATGGACGCATCACCCGGATGCCGCTGGAGGACCTGCAGCACCTGGGCATGCGCATCCACGCGCGGAACGACGCGATAAACCAGATTCGGCCGATCGAACGTTCCGATCAGCACGGCCGGGTCCTTCAATCCGAGTTGCTGGACGATGTCGGCGCGCACGCGCTCTGTGGCTGTTGCCGTGTACGCGTGCATGCTCGCCTGGGGAAAGCGGGTCTTGAGTTCGGCAAGCTGGCGGTATTCCGGCCGGAAGTCATGGCCCCAATGACTGATGCAGTGAGCCTCGTCGATGGCAAAGGCGGGCGCAGGCAGCCGTTCGATGAGCTGCAGAAACCACGGCGTGAGCAGACGCTCGGGCGCCACAAAGACCAGGCGATAGCGTCCGGCGGCAATTCCCTCCTCGGTTGTGCGCACAGCATGGAGAGGCATGCCGCTGTAGAGAGCGCCGGCCGGATAGCCGCACTCGCGCAACCCATCGACCTGGTCTTTCATCAGCGCAATGAGCGGCGAGACCACAATATCGGTGCGCTGCTCCAGTTCCGCCGGAACCTGGTAGCAAAGCGATTTGCCGCCACCTGTCGGCATGACCACGAGCGAGTCGCGCCTCTCCAGACCTGCCCGGATCGCCTGCTCCTGCAGCGGGCGCAGCTCGGAAAAACCCCAATACCGGCGCACCGTCGCAAGAATTTCATCCGTGGACCAGGTTTTCGATTCGATCATGCTCTTCTTACCGCTGGAACAATGAAGGCATGGGATACGTCAGTGAGTCAACCAGCGAAAGCGATAAACTTCTTTCCGTCCCCTGGTCGCGAACTAGACTAAGATCGCTGCTAAACGCTCACAAACAAACGCGTGGTTTCTTGCATGTTGAACGGAAGCTTCGCGAGGAGACTCCGGATCTGGACGGGTTCGCCCCTGATCGTTTTGGTCAACATCCGGCAGATCGACATTCTTCCGCGTCTTTTCGGCAAAGTGATGATCCCGCCTGAAGTGTCCGCAGAACTGTCGCAGGAGAAATGGCCGAAACTCGTCCGTACGTTTATCGCTACTCCACCGCCGGGGCATCGACATTCGACGTAGATCGTTACCCGATCCTTGAGTTTGGGGTATAACCATGGTTATACTCGGCACATGAAAACCGCCATTTCGATTCCTGACAACGTATTCCGTGCGGCAGAGCGTCATGCAAGAAGCGCCGGTGTGTCGCGTAGCCAACTATTTACGAGCGCCGTCACGGAATATTTAAAATCGCAGAACCTTCAGCACGTCAAAGAACGCCTCAACAGTGTTTATTCCACCGAATCGTCGGATGCCGATTCCGTTTTGGACGCAATGCAGCGAACTACTGCCACAAGAGAAAGATGGTGATGAAGCGGGGCGAGATCTGGTGGGCTTCCATGAGCAACCCGAAAGGGTCCGGTCCCGGTTACCGTCGTCCGGTATTGATCGTGCAGTCAAACGACTTCAATGAAAGCCGCATCAATACCGTGATCGTCGCGGTAATCACCTCAAACATCAACCTTGCGGCCGCCCCCGGCAATGTGCTCTGTAAGAAAAAGCAAACGCGTTTGTCCAAAGATTCAGTTGTGAACGTCTCCCAGCTATACACCATCGATAAGAGATTCCTGACGGAAAGGGTTGCCGGCGTCTCCGAGGCTCTGGTCAAAGAAGTCGAAGACGGACTACGGCTTGTCCTGGCGCTCTAAATTGCCGCATTAGCCGGCATTAGCCGTCAGTGACTCAACGCGTAAATCATGAAATTGAGGCCGAGGCGGTAGGCTTGGCCGGAGTATTTTTCGGGATAGCAGGCGAGATCCATGTATTCCCACGCGTCTCCCAGGTCCGAGTTGTACGTCACCGCAACCATGACGCGGCCTGCGTCGTCGGATATTCCGTAAACTCTCGGTTCCTTATCGTCGGGTTGCTGCCAGGTGGGCCCGTCATTGCAGGCATCGCCCTCGCCCGGAATCTGCATCATGGTATCGATGTCGAAGAACGTGTGAAAGATCTCGTGTGTCAGCGGCAGGGTTTCGAACGGCCGATCCGGAAAGACTTTTCGCATCTGGGCGTCGAAGTTCGCCTTCTGCCGGAGTCCCCAGAAGTCGTCCACGTGCAGGAAGCCGCCGCGCAGCAGGTATTCGCGAAGCCGCGCGGCCTCCCTGTCGTTGATCGACATGCCTCCCGGCTCGACGATGTACACGTAAGGAAACTTGAAGAGGTCTTCGTCCATGATCGCGATGACGTTCGGATTGGGATCGACACGCATGCCGGTCAGCCGATGAATGCCGCCCATGAACTTGCAGTCCGCCCCGGGATAATCCGTGCCCCATCCCCGGCCCTGGCGCGGAAAGAAATTTTTGCCGCCGAACTCCGGACACGTGTATGGACGCGGCTTGGCCATCGTCATACTGAAACCGCCGAACCCGCGGCGGCTATTCTCGGTGTACATCAGGCGTGTGAAATAGAACTCGGGCGGGTCCGTAACGGAGTCCGCCAACTGGGCAGCCGCCAACGAGACGAAGGAAACCACGGCAACAAAGCACAGCAGGGATAAGAGGGCTGTCTTTTTCCGGATCATGGTTGAAGTCATTCTACATGACCAAACCAGGATTCCAGCTTCCCGCGATCGATTCGCACACGGGCCTGGATCGACCTTCGCTTCCCCCACAGCCGGACGAAGTGGCGCGCGATATAGGTCAGCGCGGGGATGGAAGACCATTCCCGCAAGAGGACGTAACCGATGACTTCGGCATCGCGTCGCGTGATGAGCCAGAAATCCCGGCGATAGAGACTGCCGGTCATGTTGTTCATGCGAAGCAGGAATCGGTTTTTGACCGAGTGGTAGTTGATCAGGTTCGGCAGCTCGGATCGGCGCTCCGGTGTGACGCGCCGGCGATGCCGGGCAACGGCGGCTGGAACATAGATTGAGATCCACCCGAATAAGCGGCAGCGCCAGGCCAGATCCGCATCCTCGCGATAGGCGAAGAAGTCTTCGTCAAAGTACTGGCCGTCGATGGCCACATCCTCGAGGGCCTTCTGCCGGTAGAGCGCAGCGGCGCCGCTGGGTCCGAATATTTCGCCGGGCTGGTCGTACTGGCCTCGATCCGGTTCCCCGGCGCCTCGGTCGAGATGACGCTGGCTTCGGAGCATGATGATCCCGGTGGAATCGATCGTCTTGCCGTCCATGCGAAGCAGCTTGCCGCTGGCCGAGGCGGCATCGGGCCGGGCGTCGAGCGCGCGAACCAGTTCTTCGAGGAACTCCGGACGAAGAACCGTGTCCGGGTTCAGGAAGAGAACGTACTCCGCGGGAAATCTTCGGACCAGTTCGTTGTGTGCCCTGCAGAAGCCGGTGTTCACAGTCGAGCGAATGACATCGGCGTCAAAGGGCTCAATGAGCGAAAGCGTCTCGTCGCTGGAAGCGTTGTCGAAGATGTGTGTGCGGAAATCGCGGAATGTCTGGTGTTCGAGACTCCTGAGACAATCGGCAATGTCGGATTCACTATTGAAAGTGACGATGTTGACGGAGAGCTTCACCATTGAATGCCTACCCGTGGGCACGGGTCTGAAGCCCCGCGCCTACAAGCCACGAATGGCCTCCCAAAAAGTTCTGGCATATGCCCGGGCTTGCCAGGGCCTTGCGGCCATGCGTCCCAGCATTCCGGCGGCAATTGATGCCCGCACCGCAACGACCGCCGCGGGACCGAGATGCTTCCGCGCATACCGGGTCTGGTTGGCATAGTAAGCACGGGCAAAATCTTCGACGCCGAGGGCGCCGGCGCTATAGCCGCCTTCATGCTGAAATTCCGCATGCGGAGCAAAGTAGATTTCCCAGCCGGCGCCTTTGAGCCGGCGGCAAAAATCCACGTCCTCATACCACGCAGGGTAAAACCGCTCGTCGAATCCGCCCAGTTGATCGTATGCATCGCGCCGAACCATCAGTGCCGCGGCAGCGGGCTGATCGACGGGCACGATCTCCCGTGCTTCCTTCGACGGTACTGAGGCGAGTGCGCGGCGGCCCAGGCCGAGATTCTCGCGAATCAACGCAGCAGCCGTGGGAAATCTTCGCGGCAAGTACTTTGCGTTCACATAGCCCCCGACTGCTCCTGCGCGCGGGTGGGTGGTCATGAAATTCTCAAGTGTTTCGACCGCGCCCGGCATGACACGAATATCCGGATTGAGCACAAGGACATGGGCGCCCTCTGTGGCCTGGAAACCCTGATTGATCCCGGCCGCAAACCCACGATTCACGCTGTTTCGAATGAAATGAACCCGGTCCCTGAAACTGACAGCCGAATCGATGGATCCATCGCTGGAAGCGTTGTCGACGACGACAATCTCGGGGCTCGCTGTTGTAGCCAGCAACGACTCCAGGCAGGTCTTGAGCCGGCCTCCGGAGTTCCAGTTCACGATCGCCACGCTGGTCGTCATTCCCCGGGCCTCGTGGCGAATACAAGCATGATGTCCGTGGGATTCACACGAAATGTCAGGCGTGATAACCCCGGCAGGCGGGGCACCGCCGGCATGCCAGGCAGATAGCGCGAAAGCCGATTCGTGATCAACTCCAGGCTGGCGTACTTTCCAATTCCGATCGTCCGGTTCACTGTCAGCCCTTCTTCCCGGAACAGTTTTGTTATGGTCTTCGGGTCGAAGAAAAAATAATGCTCCGGAATGAACTGGCGCCAGTGTTTTCGAAATATCCTGAAGGCTATCGACTGAATGTTCGGCGTTTCGATGACCACAAGGCCCCCGGGCTTGAGCCGCTCGCGGATCGCGGCGATGAAGCGCCGGGGTGAATCCACGTGCTCGATGACGTGGAAACTCACGATGACATCGAAGTCCCGCCAGGGCGCCGTCTCGGCCACGTCGGTGTGGACCGGGGCAACGAGGCTGGCAAAGGCCGCCAGATCGGGATTGGGCTCGACTCCATACACGTCGAAGTGTTCGCGCGCGGCACGCAGAAAGTCGCCGCGGGCGCACCCCACCTCAAGCAGTCTTCCCGAACCGCAAAGCGGACGAATGAGGTCGAGGCGCCATTGCGCGTTCAGCATCGCAAGACGATGCTCTTCTTCAAGAGGGATATTCCGGAAATCGGAGTTGGCCTGTCGAACGCGCTCGGCCACGTCGGCTGATTTTTCCGATCCGAAAGTCAGCTGGGAACGGCGGCGGCCTACGTACCGAAAGCCGCAGGAGCGGCATTCCACCAATGGCCCATCAAGCCGGGCAGACTCAAGAACGATGTTCGGATCTGCATTTCCGCAGAGGTCGCACGGGATTAGTCCTGTCTCGACCATGCGAGTGTCTGGTCGCGGCGGGTGTACATGCGATCGTAATAAGAAAGGTAGGCGGAGTTCTTTATGTCGCGGATCCAGTCCTGTTGATTCTTATACCAGTCGATTGTCTCGGCCAGGCCGGCGCCAAAATCGACCTCTGCCGACCAATTCCATTCACGCCTGATCTTCGAGCAATCGATAGCGTACCGGCGATCGTGTCCCGGCCGATCTTTCACGAACTTGATCAGCGATTCGGGCTTGCCGAGCAAACGCAAAATCTCCCGCACGACTTCAAGATTCGTTTTCTCGTGCCCGCTGCCGATGTTATAGACCTCCCCGGTCTTGCCGCGTTCAAGCGCGAGCCAGACGGCCCGTGAATGTTCGTCCGCAAAGATCCACTCGCGAACGTTAAGACCGTCGCCGTATATCGGCAGAGGCCTGTCTTCCATCGCATTCGTGATCAGAACCGGAATCAGCTTTTCGGGAAACTGGCACGGACCGTAGTTGTTCGAGCAGCGCGTAATCACGACGGGAAGACCGTACGTCCTGTGAAACGCCATAGCGAGAAGATCGGCTCCGGCCTTGCTCGCGGAATAGGGGCTGCTGGGATCTATCGGGCTGTTTTCCGTGAACGCGCCGACGGGCCCGAGGCTCCCATAAACTTCATCTGTCGAGATCTGGACAAATTTCGATACTCCGGACTGGAGCGATTGCTGCAGCAGGCAACGCGTGCCGTCGATGTTCGTTTTGACGAACGGCGATGCGTCCTCGATGGACCGGTCCACGTGGGTTTCCGCCGCGAAGTTGACGACTGTATCGATCCGATGGCTTTCGAAAACCGCCCGGACATCGTTGGACGAAGTAATATCGCCGCGAACAAATTGATAGCGCGGATCGCCCGCGACGGTCTCCAGGTTGCGAAGATTGCCGGCGTAGGTCAACAGGTCGAAGTTGACGATCTCGGTACCCGGCTGTGTGCGAAGTACGTATCGAACGAAGCTGGAGCCGATGAATCCGGCGCCGCCTGTTACGAGAATCTTCATTTAGTGGGTTCTCAGAATCGAGGCGGAATCCTGCAGCACGCTTTGCGGCATCTCCTCCGGATTGCCCTCGTGCTGACTCGCGACAAGGATGTTTGTTCGGATCAGGGAATCGAATGTGCCGGCGTCGGACCACCAGCCATCGATAATCTCGTAGGTCAGTTCACCGCGCTGGATGTAGGCATTATTGACGTCGGTAATCTCAAGTTCGCCGCGTCCGGATGGTTTCAAACCTTTCACAATATCGAACACCGCCGCATCGTACATGTACAGACCCGTGACGGCGTAATCGGATTGCGGCGCTTTGGGTTTCTCTTCGATTTTGACAATGCGATCCCCACTGATGGTGGCAACGCCGAATCGCTGCGGATTCTTGACCCTCTTAAGATGAATTTTCGCGCCATGTCCGCGGCGCTTGAACTCATCGACGGACTTCCGAAAGGGCTTTTCGTAGATATTGTCGCCGAGAATGACGCAGATCGGATCATTGTCTGCGAAGTGTTCCGCCAGCGACAGCGCTTCGGCGATCCCGCCATGTCCTTCCTGATACGTGTAGTCCAGATGCTTGAGGCCGAACTGCTTTCCGTTACCGAGCAGGAGCAGAAAATCGCCCGCATTGTTGCCTCCGGTAACGATAAGAATCTCGGAGATGCCCGCATCCACCAGAGCCTGAATCGGGTAGTAGATCATCGGCCGGTTGTACACGGGCAGAAGGTGTTTGTTGGTCACCTTCGTGAGCGGGTTGAGGCGGCTTCCGAGGCCGCCGGCCAAAACAATTCCCTTCATTTCTTTTCCTCGATCTGCGTTCCCTCACCCGCCGCTTCGCGGCACCCTCTCCCGGAGGGAGTAAGGACAATTCTCTAAATAGTCCTTCTCCCTCTGGGAGCATGAGCGGCTGCGAATGCAAGCCCGATAGGGCGCAGCCGTCAAATTAAAGTAGCCCGAAGAGCCGGATGAGGGCTTTAATTCTTAAAAAAAGCCTGAAATCCTTTATGCAATTCCCAAAGATCGACTTTGGACGATACGTCAAACGGCGAATGCATGCTGAGAATGCCGATGCCCACGTCCATTACATCCATATTCTGTCCGGCAAACCATGCGGCGATCGTGCTGCCGCCGTAGCCTGCCTCATAAGAGTGTGTTTGCCACCGGACCTTTTCGCGATCGAGCAGCGAGCGCATCTTCGCAAAAAACTCGGAATTGCTCTCCCGGCCGGCGCCGTATTCTTTGACCACAAGACCATAGCCGAGGCGGGCTGAAATACTCTGGTTCGTGGGCTGCGGAAAATTCGGATCGATTGCCGTTGTGCAATCCGACACCAGTACCTGGGTTCGGGAGTACGCGCGGCGCAGCATGAGGTCGTTGTACTGGTTGCCGCTCTGGGTGTAGATGATCTCAGAAACCAGTGTGCTGAACCATTCCGAGTTCACGCCGGTGTTCCAGGATCCCACTTCTTCGTTATTGACGGCATAGGCAACCGAGGTGAAGCGGGGCGTCTGGACTTCCGCTATCGAGCGAAGGCTGACCCATCCGGTGGATCGATCGTCGTGCCCGTAGGCGCCGACGAGTGCGCGATCCAGGCCGATATCGCGAGGCATCGTCGCCGGCACGATCTGGAGGTCCGCCGAGAGGAAATCCCTCGCGGTCAGGCCGTACTGCTGGTTGAGCAATGCAAGGATTCGATCGGTCGCCGTCTTCTGACCGGCTGCCTCGTCGGCGGGGAGCGACCCGATAATCGGATCCAGCTCTTCGGTCCGGATCACGTCCGTCTGCGTGCGGTTGCGAAGGTCACGATCTACGTGAGGGGCCAGGTCGGGAACCAGCAGCACCGGATCGTCGGGCTTGTTTCCGATATCGATCCAGACAACCGTGCCATCCGCCTTGTCCACCCGCCCGATGATCGCCAGCGGGACGTTGACCCATTGATAGTTCTTGATGCCGCCGTGCACCTGCGTATCGACGAGCGCGATCTGGTTGCTGTCGCGGAAAGGCCTTGTCTTGAATTCGAGCCGCACCGAATCGATGTGTGTATTCACAATTCGCATGCCGTTTTCGAGCGGCTCGGTCCCGATGACGAACAGCACGAGCGTGCGGTCCCTGTTCACGGAATACCAGCGCGAACCCGGTCTCAGATCGGCTTTTGGAGTGTTCGACTGCCACTTCCTGAAACCGCGGGCCTCGGCGAAGCTCACTCCTTCACGGACGAAGAACATCTCCGACTTTGCCTTGCCCATGAAGTCTTTGAAGTCATCGGCGAACTTCATGACCTGGTCGCGCTCTGCCGGCATCAACTGGGGCCAGGCCGAAGCAAAGCCCACATCCTGGGTCCACGCCATGGGCGTGTTGACCAGAATAGCGGCCGCTAAAACGACACAGGCAATCGGTGTCATCGGGGGTCTCATGGGCATAACTCTACTCGGAAAACGCCAAGTCCCTGAACAACTTTTCGTATGCATCCGTAACGGCATCCCACGAATACAGGGCCTTCGCCCGGGCCCACGCCTTTTCGCGATAATGCGCCACCAGGGCAGGGTCGCTGACCGTTGCCTGAATCTGGCGCGCAAGGCTCTCGGCGTCCTGAAAGAACATTCCGCAATCGCCGACAACTTCGCGGTTCTCAGGTGTGTCATACACGATGACGCAGTTGCCGGCCCCCATGCCTTCGATGAGCGCGGGATGCGTGCCGCCCACTTCGGTGGCATGGATGTAGACATACGCATTGGACTGCAGCTCGCGATATCCGGCTCCATAGATCGCGCCGGGAAAGCGAACGCGGGGATCGCGAGTGGATTTCACCCTATCGATGTACTCCTTTGCATAGGGGGCGTCGCCGACGATAAGCAACGGCATGGCGACAGAAAGCTTCTCGAACGCCTGCACAACAAGATGCGCATTGTTCTCGGGCTCGAGCCGGCTCACATAGAGAAAGTAATCCCGCGGCTTGACGCCCAACTGATCGAGGGCCTTCGTGGTCGAAACCCGTTCGCACTCGGCGCCATAAGCGATCATCACGGATGGCGCGCCATACTCCTTCATGTAGTACTCACGAATGACGGTGGCATCGGTAACGATGACGTTCGGAATCCGCGTCGCCAGGTACTCGGACACACGGTAGTACGCGCGCCCGGCAGTTCCCCATTTCTTTCGCTTCCGTTCAATTCCATCGACGTTCAGGACCACCGGAACGGCTGCGAGCCGGGGAACCAGCGCAAAAACGGCATTAGCCGCGTTGCACATGAGGATGCAATCGAAGCGCCGCGGAAGCGCGTGAAGAACGGAGATGAATGTGTGGACGACCGTATCGAGGTATTTCGTGGGAACCGTGGGAAGTATCGCCAGCCGGACACCTTTATAGGTCGGCTCCGAATAACGGATGTTGTTGGACCGGCAGTAGACGGTAACCTGGTGCCCACGCGCGGCAAGCCGCGCGGACAGTTCCTCAGCGAAAGTCTCAAAGCCCCCGTAGTTCGCTGGAATGCCGCGGGTTCCGACGATGGCCAGTTTCATCGCACGGGATTATAGTCTATGCTCGGACGCATCAATGAACGAGCTCCTCTCGCACCTCGAACGGAAACTTCCAGAGTCGCTTCGCCTTCTCGAACAGATGGTCACCATGGAGTCACCGAGCTTTGAAAAGCGGATGGTCGACGAATTTGTGTCGTTTCTGGGCGAGCGCTTTCATGAAATTGGAGGGCAGGTCGATTTCATCAACGCCGAGCGTTTTGGGAATCACTTGCGCGTGCGGTTTGCAGGCCCTGATAAAGGACGCATCCTCCTGCTGGGCCATACCGATACCGTATGGCCTGCCGGCGAGATCCAGAAACGTCCCTTCAGGATTGATGGCAACAGGGCATACGGACCGGGAGTCTTCGACATGAAGGCCGGCATCGTACTGATGTGGATGGCTCTCTCCGCATTGCAGGAACTTCGCCCGGGACTCGCGCGATCCGTCACCGTGCTGCTGACCAGCGATGAAGAGGTCGGCAGCAACTCATCACGCGGTCTTATCGAATCCGAAGCCGGCCAATCGAGCGCGGTTCTTGTATTGGAACCTTCGCTTCCGGGCGGAGTCCTGAAGACGGCGCGCAAAGGCGTGGGCCGTTTCACGCTGAAAGCCATCGGGCGGGCGGCCCATGCCGGTATCGACCCGTCGAAGGGAATCAACGCGATCGAGGAGATTTCGCGCCAGATCATCAGACTGCAGGGTATGAGCGGCCCGGGAGGAACAACCGTCACGGTCGGCGTGGTTCAGGGTGGTACCCGATCGAACGTCGTACCGGCAGAAGCCGGCATTGAAGTGGACGTGCGCGTTGAATCAATGGAAGAGGCCGATCGAATTACGAAAGCCATTCGTTCGCTGACACCCGAACTGGCCGGGGCGCGGCTTGAGGTACGAGGCTCCATCAGCAGACCACCGATGGAGCGGACTGCGGAAACGGCCCGACTGTTCAAAGCCGCTCAAGACATCGCGGCAGAGATTGGAATCGACTTGAAAGAGGGCTCAACGGGCGGGGCCTCCGACGGGAACCTGACGGCCGCACTGGGTATCCCGACTCTGGATGGCCTTGGTCCCATCGGAGATGGCGCCCATGCCGTGGACGAACACGTGGAAATCGATTCGCTCCCGCTCCGCGCGGGCCTGCTGGCGGGAATGATAGAGCGGCTGTGAGGAGTACGCTGCCGGCACGGGGATAAAGCCCCGCACCCACAGGTGAGACTGCCGCCGGAGAAACGTCTTTACACGGTCGGATCACCGTATCTAGAATGAAGTGTTGACTAGACGTCGTGGAACTTATCTGTAATACCTCAGCACCTTCAGAATTGAAGGTGCATTTTTATTTGCTGCTGGCAGGCAAGCCTGAACGGCTATGAAGTCGCTCTTCTATGTCGAGGAAGACTTTGTTGCCAGTCTTCTGAAAGACTATTTCGCAGGCAACGGCAATACGGCACAGTCCGTCAAGCGGGGAACGAACGGCAATCTTGGCGAGCAGATAGCCAGGAGTTCGATTGACCTGTTTGTCGCTCAATCCGAAGATCCTGAAAAGCTCGGCGGGATTCTCGAGGCCGTCCGCCAGCAAAGCCGCAAGGTTGCCACGCTCGTACTGACCTCACACGCCGATCGTCTCCCCGAAAAGTACAGGAGTTTTGCCCACTGTGTTTCGCTTCACGAACTCCTGGAATCGAATCTGCGATGGCAGATCCGCCTGGCACGGACTATGCGAAACGTGGAGGAAGTGCGTGCGCATTTCCACGACGCCGCATCGATCGTCATCCTGTTACAGGACGATCCCGATCCGGACGCAATAGCAAGCGGTCTTGCGCTGCGGCAAGTGCTCGGCCGCAACAAGCAGACGGCGCCGATTTGCTCTTTTGGAAGAGTGACCCGGCCTGAAAACATCGCGATGGTGAAATTGCTTGAGATTGAAATCGCAAAGGTCACTACGCAGAGTCTGCAGGAGGCCGACCGGATAGCGGTTGTAGACCTTCAGCCTCCTCACCTTGCCAACCCGCCCGAGTATGTGGATCTTGTCATCGACCATCATCCGGAACAATTCACCTACAAAAGTCATATAAAGGATATCCGGCCGGGATACGGCGCAACGTCTACGATTCTGCTGGAGTACCTGCTCTGTACTAACGCCAGCATCCCAACACGGCTTGCCACGGCACTGCTGTACGGAATCAAGAGCGACACGTTCTCGCTTTCCCGCGAAGTCAACGAATGGGACGTCGAAGCGTTCTCTCACCTGTACCCCCTGGCAAACCAGAACCTGATGCGGCGCATCGAGCGTCCGGAACTGCCCCCGGCCGCCCTTGATGCGCTCAGCCTTGGCCTGAAGAACCGCCGCATCATCGACAAGGTCGCATTCGTTCATCTCGGCCGCGTGGAGCGCGACGATCTCATTCCGCAGATGGCCGATTTCAGCCTGTCATTCGAAGGAATCGAGTGGGCCTTTGTAAGCGGCATATACGACTCCAACTACATTATTTCGATCCGGAACGTGGGTTATGTGCGCGCCGCGGGCCGCGTTATCAAGGATGCGTTCGGCGAAATTGGTTCGGCCGGCGGCCACGCCACCATGGCCAAGGCCATCATTCCCCTCTCCCAGATTTCCCACAGCTGGGAAATCGATCCGCGAAATATCCGCGCGATGAATCGCAAGGCCGAGCAGGAATTTCTGCGAAGCCTGCACAGCACAAAGTAAATTACAGAACACAGCCATGAGAGCAGTGATTCAACGGGTCTCGAAGGCCCGCGTCATTATTGATGGGAATGAACACTCGCGAATCGGCCCCGGCATACTCGCCCTGCTCGGTGTCGAAAAGGATGATGCCCTGGAAGACGCGCAAGGGCTTGCCCGGAAGATCGTCGAGTTGCGGATATTCGAAGACGAAGCCGGAAAGATGAACCGAACCATCGCGGATACAGGCGGAGCGATTCTTGCCGTTTCGCAATTCACGCTTCTTGGCGACTGCCGAAGAGGGCGGCGGCCGTCGTTCGATCACGCGGCGCATCCCGACCTCGCGCGAAACCTCTATCAGGAGTTCGTCGACGAAATCGGCCGTCTCAGGATTCCAACGGCGACCGGGGTTTTTCAGGCAATGATGGAAGTCGAGCTTACAAACGACGGTCCTGTGACTTTTATCCTGGATAGCAGAAAAAGATTCTAAGTGCGGGGATGGGCGCCCAACCGGGCGACGCGGGTGACTTCTCTCGTCGGCTCGATCATCATGACCGGCGCCCGGCCAATGCTGGCGATGTGGTCGACGAACAGCGTGACCGCACCGGGAGTAGCCAGAAGGTAGTTCGAAAAGCTCCATCGGCAAGCCCGTGCCATCGGGTGGAGCGGGCTGACCAGCCAGCCTCGGATCGAATCGTCATTCGCCTTAGGCATGGCCGCAGACCACGACGCGATGTTCAGCGTTTCCAGAACTGCCGTCGCATCGTGAGCGGTTTCGATCAGAATCGGGTGTTCCCTCGCATTGGCGCAATACCAGAATGGACGCGCCGGCGCGCTGAGCCGCGGAAGATCTTCGCGCGCTACGGCAAGCGAGACGTTGCTCCGGCCCTCGACAAGGTTCCGGACGGTTTCAAATCGGAGCCAGCCCCGGTCGTCCTGGTTTTCCACGTCTACCATCGCGTCAATACTCTTGTCCCAGCGCTCGCCAATCTTCAGCGCAGCCTTGACAGCAGATGCAAACGGCAATGCGCCGGACCACACCAACGCCGACAGCAGCGCTGTGCCCATAACCTGAAAACGCAATGGAACGTCGGCCGCGCGATGACTCAACCATTCGAGGAGCGACGATTGGAAGACAAGATTCTCGATCAGGCGAGGTTGAACGCGATGGTAGTCGTAAGGCTTGCCGAAGCGGCGCCTCGTCTCGACCATCGCATCAATGGAAAGGTTGCCTTCTTTAACCCATGTCTCCCGCACTGCAGCAATCGTCGAATCAAAATAATGATCGAGATTGTGAAGAGTGTGGAATGTAAAAACATCCCATCCGGTAAGTTTCGCGGAATGAATAATCCGTTGGCGAATCGTGGTGAGCGCGTCAATTTCGTTGAACCAGCCCATCGCAATACTTTCGCCGGGAAGAAAGTTGTACAGGGCTGGAACAATGACGGTCACTGGGTTTGCGGCTGAGCATCCGCCCATCCATCGAGGCAGTCCACGAAGTGCAGAGGCCTTCCACCGGAAACCGCTGCGTGTCGGCGACGGCACGGGGTAAGCACGTGTCTTCCATGCGTAGTGCGGCTGCGCTGGAAGAGGCATGACAGGATGCCCGTTGTTATCGCGTGTTTGATCGCTCACCAACATAGAATACCCACCAACATTGAGCAATTCGCGAACCAATCCATAAATTGCTGGAACGACGGGTATTCTAACCAACAGTCCTACAAAATGGAAACTTTTTGTAACACGAACCAAAAAAATTCTTAAAAGCAGAAAACAGCAGAAATAAAAGCCCTTAGCCGTTCAACCAAGTTGGTTGCACTAGATGGGCTGAATTATCTGTGGAAAACTATGTTCCTATTTTTCGAGTATTATCTCCGGACATGAAACCGCTCGACGATCTCTTCATTTTGGATCTCTCACGAGTTTTGTCTGGTCCGGTTTGCACGATGTTGCTCGGCGATCTCGGAGCGGAAGTACTCAAGGTCGAACCTGTGCCGCTTGGCGATGACAGCCGGCAGTGGGGGCCGCCGTTTATCGGTGGAATCAGTACTTATTTTCTTTCCGTCAACCGGAACAAGAAAAGTCTCGGACTCAACCTCAAGGCCAATGAAGGCCGGGAAATCCTGTGGAAGCTGATTGAGCGCGCCGATGTGCTGCTCGAAAATTTCCGGCCCGGCGTCCTTGCGAAGTTGGGTTTCGGTTACGAGGCTGTTTCGGCGCGAAATCCCCGGCTCGTTTACTGCTCGATTTCGGGCTTCGGACAAACCGGGCCCTATCGAGACCGGGCGGGATATGACGTGATCGCACAGGGAGAGTCCGGCGTGATGGATCTGACCGGCGATCCGGACGGGCCACCGCAAAAGCTGGGCGCATCCCTGGCAGACATCGTAACGGGAATGTTTGCATTCCAGGGAATCGCCGTATCGCTGCTCGCGCGTCATAGAACCGGCACGGGACAGCATGTCGACGTCAGTCTTCTTGACAGCATGGTGTCCACACTCACATACCAGTCGCTCATTTACCTGACGACCGGCCGTTCGCCAAAGCGCATGGGAACGAGGCACCCGTCGATCGTGCCCTACGAGGCGTTTCATGCAAAGGACGGCTTCGTCAATATTGCCGTGGCCAACGAGAAGCAGTGGGCAAACTTCTGCGCCGTGCTTGGCCTTTCCGAGATCGCGACGGATCCACGCTTCACAAGCATGAGAGGCCGCGTGGCGAACTACGATGAACTCAAGCCCATATTAGACAATGCCATCGGCGCACTGAGCCGCTCGGAAGTGATTGCCCGCCTGACCGGTGTTGGCGTTCCCGCAGGCCCCATCAATACGGTCGGAGAAATCATGGAGGATCCTCATATCCACGCGCGCGAAATGATTGTCGAACTCACGCACCCCGATTACGGCCCTCTGCGAGTGCTTGGACTGCCGATCAAACTCTCCGCCACGCCCGGCGCCGTCGACAAGGCTCCTCCGCGATTCGGCGAACACAATCGGGAAGTGCTGGACAAGCTGGGATACAGCTCCGAACAGATCGGCGATATGCTGAAAAGGGGCGTCATTGCCGAAACCGCTCACGGCGCCTGATTTCTGCTGGGAGAAATTCCCGGTCACTACCGCTCGTCGTCCTGCCTTGATTTTGTTGAAGGCAATCCCATATTCTTCTTTGTTTGAATAGGTGATGTCGGTCGCGTCTACATGGAAGTGAAAAACAATCCGGTTCCCATGCCACCCGTCGAAGATCTGGCGGAGGAAAAGAAACCGACCTCCCTGCTGGTCGCGCAGTTTTTCCTCTTTCCCCTGATCATCATCGCTATTTGTGTCGGCATCTTTCTGTTATTCGGATACCTCACCTACGAACAGAGAAACGCGCGCGACTATCTGAACGAGATTCGAACCGGCTCGGACACGAGGCGCTGGCAGGCCGCATACGAGCTGTCCAACATCATCACGACCGAGAAAGAACGGCTGAGAAACAGCGGATTCGTTGAAGAACTGACAGCGGTTTACCGGAACTCGCGGGGCAATGCTTCCGAGGAAGGCAGCACCACGCGAACGGATCCTCGAATTCGCCAGTTCCTTGCCCTGACGATGGGCCGTCTTGGCGACCCTCGAGCCGTGCCGGCGTTAACGGAAGGCTTGAACGATCCCGAAGTTGAGAATCAAATTTATACGTTGTGGGCATTGGGTACGATTGGAGACAATGCTGCGGTTCCGGGCATCGTGAACGAACTGCGGAATGAGGATCCCTCCGTTCGCAAGGTGGCAGCCTATGTGCTGGGCTCGATCAAGGATCCCAGGGCAAGCCGTGATCTCCAGATCGCCCTGAACGACCCCAGCAAGGATGTACAGTGGAGCGCTGCGATCGCCCTCGCGCAGCTCCAGGATCCTGCGGGCGCGGATCTTTTGATGATGCTTCTCGACCGCGGTTATGTTTCCCGGCTCGAAGGCATGACCGAGGAACAGAAGAACGAGCTGATGAGAAACGCTATTAAATGCCTTGGAATACTGAAATTTCCGGCGGCTCGCGATAAGATATCCGATCTCAGCCGGAGTGATCCTGACCTGTCCGTCAGAGATGTTTCACTGGAAGCGTTGAAGAAGTTTTAAAACTCGGATTAACTAGCGAATTAATAGGTGTAGGAGAGATTCCAAATGAGTAAAGAGGAATCAAAAGAACCCACGGCGGCAGGTACCGGGCCGGCAGCGACGCCTGCGACGCCTGCCCCGCCCAAAGCCGCGGCTCCAAAGGCTGCTGGGCCTGCGAAGGCGGTCCTGCCGCGCCGGTCTTTCCTCTCATGGATGACACTGGCGTGGGCTGCGTTTACAGCATCGATGCTCGCCACGTTGACGGCAACGGGGCGATTCATGTTTCCAAATGTCCTTTTTGAACCTCCGGCTACTTTCAAAGCCGGCCTCCCGAATGAAATCCAGGTAGGTCAGGTGGACGAACGGTTCAAGCAACGCTTCGGCGTCTGGCTCGTTCGCGACCAGGCGGGTATTTTTGCCCTCTCCACCGTGTGTACGCATCTGGGGTGCACACCCAATTGGCTCGAAGCGGAACAGAAATACAAGTGTCCGTGCCACGGCAGCGGTTATTACAAGGATGGCGTCAATTTCGAAGGTCCGACGCCTCGTCCGCTCGAACGTTTTGCAATCAGCCTTGGCGCCGATGGCCAGATCGTGGTCGACAAGAACAGGAAATTCCAGCAGGAAAAGGGCGAGTGGTCGAACCCGGCTTCTTTCTTGAAACTTTAATTAATCCGCATTTACGCGGCTAACAACTTAACGAACTATGCCTAATTTGAAAGATCGGCTTCGAGAAGGTCTGGAGTTTCTTTCGCCCTCGAATGTCGGGAAATACATCCAGGAGAGTCAGATTTATCGCTCCATTTTCCGCGTCGGTGTTCCGGACTCCGACCGGAAACGCATGCTCGTCATGCTCGGAAGCGTCTTTCTTCACCTTCACCCGGTGAAGGTCCGCAAATCGGGTATTCGCATGCGCTACACGTGGTGCATGGGCGGCATTACTTTCTTTCTCTTTCTTGTTCTTACCTTCACCGGTCTCCTGCTGATGTTCTATTACCGTCCGACGCTCGAGTACGCGTACGTCGACATTATCGATTTGCGAGAGCAGGTCCCGCTTGGAATCATGAGGGAGATTCACCGGTGGGGCGCGCACGCAATGGTGATTTCCGTATGGCTCCACATGTACCGGGTGTTCATGACCGGTTCCTACAAGCCACCCCGGGAGTTCAACTGGAACGTAGGCGTGATTCTTCTCGTCCTGACGTTACTGCTGAGCTTTACCGGTTACCTTCTGCCGTGGGACCAGCTTGCAATCTGGGCGATCACGGTGGGAAGCGGCATGGCGCGGGCCACGCCGTTCCTGGGACATGAAGGACCCGGCGCCGCTTTGCTGACGCTGGGCGACATTCCTCTTGTCAGCAACACGAGCGATGCGAGGTTTGCGCTGCTTGGTGGAAGGTTTGTGGGCGAAGCCGCGCTGCTCCGTTTTTACGTACTCCACTGCGTCGGTCTGCCGTTGGTGGCGGGTTTCCTGATGGCGATTCACTTCTGGCGCATCCGGCGTGACGGCGGAATTTCCGGACCGGTATAGAAACACATGGAATTCATAAAAGACTTCATCAATTTTCTATCGGATCCCAAGATCCTGATCGTGCTTGCGTCGGCGCTGCTGTTCGTTTCGCTCAGGTATCCCCACAAGTTCTATACCGACAGGGCGGCGGCCATTGTTTTTTCGGGAATGGCTCTCTTCCTGGTGCTGAGCATGTTCGACGCGGATTTTCGACTGATCGTCAGCAAGCCGGACAATGTTCCGATCGTGGGGATGCTTTTCCTGGTGCCTTTCTTCACATGGTTCTCCATGCGGGAAGCCGTGCGCAACGATAAGAGACTTGCAGACGGAAAGCCTCTCACCGAGCAGGAAGAGACTGCCGAGAAGGTTCTCACCTGGCCGGATCTGGTTTACACCGAACTGATCTGCATGGTCGTGCTGACCGTGGTGCTCATTGGCTGGTCCCTGTTGCTGCCGGCGCCAATCGAAGAGCCTGCGAATCCCTCCGCTTCGCCGAATCCATCGAAAGCGCCGTGGTATTTCCTGGGACTCCAGGAAATGCTCGTCTACTTCGATCCGTGGCTTGCAGGCGTGGTTTTTCCAAGCCTGATTATTGTGGGCCTGATGGCAATTCCCTACATCGACACAAACCCGAAAGGTAACGGCTACTACACGCTCAAAGAGCGCAAGTGGGAGATTTCGGTCTTTCTCTTTGGATTCCTGGTCCTATGGATACTGCTCGTCATCCTTGGCACATTCCTGCGCGGTCCCAACTGGAGTTTCTTCGGGCCATACGAGTATTGGGATCTTCACAAGCTCGAGGCGCTGGTGAATGTAAACCTCTCGGAATACATCTGGGTCAAGGCGCTGGGCATGGGCCTGCCGGGAAATCCCTTGATCCGCGAGATATTTGGATTCATCGCAATTCTGGCGTATTTCCTTGCCATTCCGGCGGTGTTAGCGAAAACCTCGTTCAAGCGCTTTTACAACACGCTCGGGGCAGCGCGATACCACACCATGGTCTTCCTGCTGCTGGCCATGGCGTCTCTGCCGATCAAGATGGTTTTGCGGTGGTTGTTTAACTTGAAGTACATCGTGGGTATACCTGAATACTTTTTTAATATTTAGATGAGCGGCTGCGAATGCAAGCCCCACAGGGCGCAGCCATCAAGTTTTGGAGCTGAATCGTGAGTAGTGAAAGTCCCAATGGCGGCCACAAGCCGCCGATACCGACACCAGCCAAGAAGATTCCCGCACTGAACATCGAGAAGAGGGGCGACCGGCTTTACCAGATCGATCATCTGCATAAGTGGTTCGCCATCTCGAGTCTGCTGCTGTTCGTCTTTACCGTCGGAATGATTCTGGCCGACTACTCCCGCGACTGGAAGCGGTACCAGCGGGAATTCAACCGCCTGAGTGTGGCAAACACCCAGCAGGACATGAATCAGGCCGCGTCGGCGATTGACCGGGCCCGCTTCGACCAGCTTCAGCAGCAGTTACAGCAGGCGCAGGCAGGACAGGTACAGAACGAGGCTCAGATCGAAGGAATTCAGGATCAGATCGCCGATCTGCAGGCGGACTTCTTCGCCGTCAATCAGAACTATCAGTTCGAAAAAGCAATCTACGATGCGGAAAAGTACGAGTACGAAGAAGCTCTCGCACTCAAGGCTTCCAATGTCGAGCAGCTCGGGACGCAGTTGCGCGAAACTGAGCAGGGGATGAACGAGTACAAGGCTGAAGTCGACAAGCTGACGATCGAGATCCGTAACGTCACCGCCGAGCTCAACAAGTTCGTCGGCCAGCGCGCCGTGATCCAGACGGAAGTCGACGGGATGCTCGGAGATTACCAGCGCCTGCAACTGCGAATGAATGCGCTGAATCCGGGCGCCGTTGTGACATCGATTCGAAACGCGCCGGTGCTGGACATGCTGGCTCCGTCAGAGCGCGTGAACCAGATCCTGCTGCCAAACCTGTTTTACGAGCACCCGTTCAAGCTGGTTCCCCGCGTCGATCGCTGCACGACCTGTCATCTTGGCATCGACCAGCCGGCGTTTGAGAACGCTCCCCAGCCTTTCAAGACCCATCCGCAAATGGACCTTTACCTGGCGGCCAGCTCCGCCCATCCGGTGGAGCAGTTCGGCTGCACAAGCTGCCACAGCGGTCTTGACCGGGCAGTGGACTTCCAGACCGCGGGACACATGCCGCGCACTCCCGAGCAGCGGACGGAGTGGGAGGAAAAGTACGGCTGGCACGAGGAGCATTATCTTGAAACCCCGATGTTCGCAATGAACAACATCGAAGCGGGTTGCTACAAATGCCACAACGCCAGCGCCGACGTTCCGAATGCCCCATCGCTCAATACCGGCCGCGATCTGATCCGGATTTATGGCTGCTTCGGCTGCCATCGGATTCCAGGCTACGAGAATGTGCGCAAAGTCGGACCGGATCTCTCCACCGTTTCCGGAAAGCTTTCGAAGGATTGGGTGCGAAAGTGGCTGGCTAATCCAAAGGCATTCAAACCTGAAGCGCGAATGCCGCAGTTCTGGGGGAACAGCAACAACAGCGGAACAGAGAATGCCACTCCGTCAGGATGGGACAAGCGTAACGCCGCCGAGATAAACGCGATTACCGAATACCTGTTCTCAAAGTCCAGATCGCAAACGTTGCCCCAGGGCCGCAATGGCGGAAGCGCCGAGCGCGGCAAGCAGCTGGTGGAGTCCGTGGGTTGTTACGGCTGCCATGCGATCGGGCCAATACAGGAAGCCGAACGGCAGAGCCAGACACGGCGAAAGCATGGTTACAACCTGGCGAGCCAGGGCAGCAAGGTTACGGCAAACTGGATTTTTAACTGGGTGAAGGATCCCCAACAGGTTTGGCCCGGCACAAAGATGCCGAGCCTGCGCCTGACCGACGCCGAAGCCGCAGACGTGACGGCGTATCTGACGTCCCTGAAAAACACCGAGTTCGACTCCCAGGCGCTGCCCCAGGCGGATGCCGCAGCGCTGGACGAAATTACCGTGGAAATACTGCGGGCCGGTTCAACCGACATCGAAGCCCGCCAGACCCTGGCGACCATGACTCCCGAGCAAAAGACCCTTTTTGCGGGAGAACGCCTGGTTGGACGTTACGGTTGCTTCGGCTGCCACACTATTCCGGGATTCGAGAATGCCCAGCCGATCGGCACGGAACTCACCGTGGCCGGCAGCAAGCTGATCTCGCAGTTCGATTTCGGTTTCCTCAACATCGAGCATTCGCGGAGCGGATGGTACGAAGCGAAGCTGAAGGACCCTCGGATCTTCGACGTCGGCCGCGTGAAACGGCCGGAAGAATTACTGAAGATGCCGAACTTCCGCTTCAGTGAGGACGAAGTCAATTCCATCGCGATGGTCCTGACCAGCCTCGTGAAGGATCCGGTTCCTCTCGAAATGCGCGACCGGACAACTGCCGCGATCTCCGAGGGCCGTTTGCTGGTGGCCGAAAAGAACTGCAAGGGCTGCCACCTGATCGAAGGAGCCGGCGGAGATATTCGCGCCACCATGGATCAGGCGATGTGGCCGCCGAACCTTGCAACGCAGGGAGCGAAAACCCAGCCCATGTGGCTGCATACGTTCGTGAAGGATCCTTCAACAACCAGGCTGCGGCCGTGGCTCACGACCCGGATGCCGACTTTCCATTTCACGGAGCAGGAAAGCGCGACTATTGGCCGCTATTTCTCGGCGCTGGACAATGTGGATTACCCATTCATCACGACGGATATCGCGACGAACAACGAAAAGCTGCAGGCGGCAGGGCAACTGTTCACGACTTTGCAGTGCGCCAAGTGCCACCCCACCAGCACCGGCCCGCCGCCCCCGGGCGTATCCGCTGAGGACCTGGCGCCAAACCTGATGATCGCGCACGAGCGACTGCGCCCGGAGTGGGTTCTGAACTGGCTGGTGGATCCGCAGAAGATCATGCCGGGCACGCGAATGCCGACGTTCTTCCCGGACGGCCCCGACAGGCCCAGTCCACTAACGAACTTCCTGGGTGCAAACGTGCGGTCGCAGATCGAGGCAATTCGGGACCACATGTTCATTACGTTGAGTGGCGGCAGGCGCCGGCCTGCTCCCGTCACCTCGACGAACGACTAGCAGCCTGTGGCCGGCCGAGAAAAGGGACGCACACTGAAAAATTAAGTGTGCGTCCCTTTTTCCCTTCTAATATAGTCATACAGATAACTTTATTGAGAGTTTCAACCTTATAACAATGGAGATTCTAACGATGCCTAAACGACTGGTGTTTGTCTGCTCGTCGATTCTGGTGCTTGCGCTGGCCGCGGCCTGTGGCGGTGGTGGCAATGACACCTCAGGTCTTCCACCCGCACCCGCCGGCGGCGCGCCCGGCGGGGCGACATTCGACATGGCCACCGCAACGGGAACTGTCAGCGGGAAGATCGCCTTTGAAGGCACGCCGCCTCCGGCGGCGCGCATTCAGATGTCGGCGGATCCTTATTGCGCCATGAGCGCCACTCCCGAAACCAGCGTGAGTGAAGAAGTGAAAGTAAGCGATGGCGGACTGGAAAACGTTATCGTTTACGTCAAGACGGCCCCGGCCGGCCTGACCTTTGCGACGCCGGCGGCACCCATCGTGATCGATCAGAAGGGCTGCCATTACAGCCCGCACGTATTCACAATGATGGTCAGACAGCCCCTGGAAGTACGGAACAGCGACATGACCCTGCACAACATTCACGTCTGGGCCGAAACGAATACCCCGGTCAACATCGGTCAGGCTGTTCAGGGCATGAAGAACAACATCAACCTCGACAAGGAAGAAGTGCCCCTTCCTATCCGCTGCGACGTTCATCGATGGATGAACTCTTTCGCGGGTGTTTTCAGTCATCCGTTCCACACCGTGTCCGGCGCTGGCGGCGCGTACTCGCTGAAACTGCCTCCCGGCACATATGAAATCGTCGCATGGCATGAGAAGTACGGAATGAAGACCCAGATGGTCACAGTTGCCGGCAGCGAGACGAAAGATCTCGGCTTCTCGTTCAGCGCCGCAGCGGCGGCCGACTAGTTTTCGGTCTTTTGCGCGGGGCCCTTCAATAAAAGGGCCCCGCGTCCACAGGTAGATTCGAATTCAAGACATGTCACGGCACTTTTTAGAGGGCGGAAGTATCGGCTTGCACCGATTCGCCCTCTTCACTTCTTTTTGCACGGCCTTCCTGATCTTTGTAGGTGGGTTGGTCACCAGCACGGAATCGGGCCTCGCCGTTCCGGACTGGCCGCTCTCGTACGGCATGTTTTTCCCGCCGATGGTGGGAGGAATCTTTTATGAGCACGGCCATCGGATGGTCGCCGCTTTCGTCGGGTTCCTTACCGTGATCCTCACGATCTGGACCTGCGCCACGGAAAAGCGCGCCTGGGTTCGCCGGTTGAGCGTCGCGGCCTTCTTCGCTGTTCTGACGCAGGGAATCCTCGGCGGCCTGACCGTCATCTATCTTCTGCCCACGGCAATTTCGATGACCCACGCCTGCCTGGCCCAGACATTCTTCTGCCTGGTGGTGTCACTCGCGCTGTTTACGTCTCCAGGCTGGAAGAACGGTTTACCCTCGGTCACGGACAAGTCCGCGGGTATTGGCTTGCCGGCGCTTTGCGGCCTGACTACGGCCGCAATTTACCTGCAGCTCATACTCGGCGCGCTGATGCGGCATACCGACTCGGGCCTTGCGATTCCGGATTTTCCTCTCGCGTTCGGGCGGATTATTCCGCCTTTCAATTCGCCCAACATCGCCATCCACTTCGCTCATCGGCTTGGAGCGACGATCGTGACGGGAACGATCATTTGGACCTTCTCGCGAATAGCCCGCGAATTCAAAAGCTATCGAATGCTTTTCCGGCCCGCACTGACCATGTTTGCGCTCGTTGTGGTCCAGCTTACGCTGGGCGCCCTGACAGTGCTTACAGCGAAGTCGGTGGTCCCCACGACTGCGCACGTTGCAACCGGCGCCGTTATCCTGGGAACGTCTGTAGTGCTGACGCTGCGGGCTTTCGGCATGAGCGGCCACGAATGGAAGCCCGGCAGGGCGCGGCAATCAGGTATATGATCACGGCGAGGGAACGGGCATGGAGATAACACAGGCTGACCTGACCGCTCGCCGCTCGCGCGCGTCCGACTACATCGAGATCACGAAGCCCCGGATCACATTCATGGTCCTGATCACGACGCTGGTCGGCTACTACATGGGTTCCGGCGAAGAAATTCGTCTTCTGCCGCTGTTGAACGCGATCGTCGGAACTGGTCTTGTGGCCAGCGGCGCCAGCGCGTTCAACCAGTTCCTGGAGCGCGATCTGGACAGCCGCATGGCGCGCACACGAAACCGGCCGTTGCCCGATGGCCGCATGGGGGCAAACGATGCGCTGCTTTTCTCCGGAGTCATTTCGGTTCTGGGCATGGCCTACCTGGCTGTCTTTGTGAACGTCCTGACGGCCCTGCTCGGCGCCGCCACTTTGGCGGCCTACATTTTCATTTACACGCCGATGAAGACGCGCACCAAACTGTGCACGCTGATCGGCGCGTTCCCCGGCGCCACTCCGCCGATCATGGGCTGGGCAGCGGCCCGCGGCGAACTCGATACCGTGGCCCTTTCCCTCTTTGCCATCCTGTTTCTGTGGCAGATGCCGCACTTCTTCGCGATCGCATGGATATTCACTGAAGACTACGCGCGGGCCGGTTTCACCATGCACGGCAGCAGTGAAAGAACCGGCCGGCAGATAATCTTCTACTGTTGCGCCCTGATTCCGATCAGCCTCCTGCCGACAGTTTTCGGGATCACGGGCATCTATTACCTGTTCGGCGCGCTGCTATTGGGTTTCGTTTACCTGGGCTACGGCCTCGCTGTGGCTCTTTTCCAATCCACAACGCACGCGCAGCGCCTGCTTCGCATCTCCGTTCTGTATCTGCCCGCCCTGCTCGGGCTCATGATGCTGGACAAGAGTTAGCTCATGAGCAACAACATAGCCGTCGAAGTCCTGAACATCGCGCACTCTTATGGAGACCGCAAGGCGCTCGCCGGTGTCAGCTTTCAGGTAAAGCGCGGCGAGATCTTCGGTCTGCTGGGACCCAACGGCGGCGGAAAAACGACACTATTTCGCATCCTTTCCACTTCGTTTCCACCCACGTCGGGCCAGGCAACGATATTCGGTTCCGACGTTCGCAGTCAGGCCGAAGCGGTTCGGCGCCGCATCGGAGTCGTGTTTCAGAATCCAAGCCTCGATAAGAAGCTCACGGTGGCGGAAAACCTGCGCCATCGCGGACGTCTTTACGGCCTCCGGGGATCCCTTCTTGAAGACCGCATGAAAGAAATGATGGAGCGCCTCGCGGTAGCCGACCGCGCCGGAGATATTGTCGAAACACTCTCCGGAGGCCTTCAGCGGCGTGTTGAGCTGGCCGGCGGTCTTCTGCACCGCCCCGAGCTTCTGATTCTCGACGAACCGTCGGTCGGTCTCGATCCAGGCGCCAGGCGGGATCTATGGCTGTACCTGAAGCATCTGCGGGAGCGCGAGGGCGTGACGATCCTCCTGACCACGCATCTGATCGACGAAGCCGACCGGTGCGACCGCGTGCTCATACTGAATCAGGGCGCAGTCGTTGCCCTGGACACACCCGACACGTTGAAGGAACAGATTGGCGGCGACGTCATCGTCATAAGTTCCCGGACGCCCGACGAGCTTTGCGCCGCCATCAGGGAGCGATTTGCCGTGGATGCGGCCGTTTTCAACGGGAAAGTCCGTGTGGAACGTGAAAGCGGACACGCGTTCGTCTCACAACTCGTCGACGCGTTTTCCGGTATGATCGACTCCGTGACACTGGCGAAACCGACACTCGAAGACGTATTCATTGCACGCACCGGACATCGATTCTGGGAGGACGGCCAATGAGCGCCTTCCTCCTCGCGACCGGAACGCTGTGGCAGCGCGAAATGGTGCGCTTCCTGAGACAGCGCAGCCGCGTTGTCGGCGCATTCGGATCGCCGTTGCTGTTCTGGCTGCTCATTGGTTCCGGCGTCGGTTCGTCGTTTCGAGGAGCAGCGGCCGGCGAGATGAACTACATGGAGTACTTCTTTCCTGGAACAGTGGTCATGATTCTCCTGTTCACCTCGATATTCTCGACAATATCGATCATTGAAGACCGGAAGGAAGGCTTTCTGCAGGCCGTGCTCGTGGCGCCGGTTCCGCGTTCCGCATTTGTATTGGGCAAGGTGCTCGGCGGCACTTCACTGGCGGTCGCACAAGGGGTCCTGTTCATGCTGCTCGCGCCGCTGGTCGGCATTCCGTTGTCGGCAATACCGGCTGCGCTCGGCATGATGGGGCTTGTAGCGTTCGGGCTGACGGCCCTGGGTTACACGATCGCGTGGAGTATGGATTCCACCCAGGGGTTCCATGCCATCATGAATCTGTTTCTCATTCCGATGTGGCTGCTTTCCGGATCGGTGTTCCCGGCGTCCGGCGCGTCACAGTGGCTGAAATGGGTCATGATGGTCAACCCCCTCACATATGGTCTGGCCGCGGTGCGATGGTCGATCTACGGCGCCGGCAGCCCCGCGACGCTGAACCTCCCGTCGTTTGCAGTGTCGCTTGCAGTGTCGGTAGTCTTCGGGGCAATCCTTTTTGCGGCCGCTATCCTTATGACGAGACAAAGGTAGTGAAAACAGTGAAACGATTCGTCGTTATTGGATTCTTGTTACTTGCGGGCTGTCAAAGACAGAAAACGCTTCCGGTTTTTTACCCGGTTCCCGATTTCTCATTGACGGAGCGCAGCAACAGGACCGTGAAGCTTCAGGACTTCGAAGGCAAAGTCTGGGTGGCCGACTTTATTTTCACCAGTTGCGCCGGAATGTGTCCGGCCATGAGCGAGAAAATGCAGAAGCTGCAGCAGACGCTTCCGTCCGAAATCCAACTCGTTTCTTTTTCGGTCGATCCCGAGCGCGACACACCTGAAGTACTGGCGTCCTACGCCGAGCGCTACAAGGCCGATCCGAATCGCTGGTTGTTCCTCACCGGTCCCAAAGACGCCATGCGCAACCTTTCGCTCGAGGGATTCAAGCTTGCCCTTGATGAAACCCAGGGGACCCAGATCGAACCGATCACGCACAGTTCACGGTTCGTCCTCGTGGACAAGGCTGGCCGGATTCGGGGCTATTACGGCTCTGAGGACGAAGAAGCAATGACGCGCCTGGCGGAGGACGTAAGAAGACTCCTGTGATGAGCATCGCCGACCTTCCGGGCCTCAACGCCCTGCTGAATCTTACGGCCGCGATCCTGATCGGCGCCGGTTTCTATTTCATCCACAAGAAGAACATCCACGCGCACAAAGTGTGCATGATTGCGGCGCTGGGCGTCTCGGCGGTTTTTCTGACGTCTTACCTGATCTACCACTACAACGTCGGATCCGTGAGGTTCACAAAAGAAGGCTGGATCCGCAATGTGTACTTCCCGCTCCTGCTGACACACACGGTGCTTGCCGTCGTCGTCCTGCCGATGGTGCTGCGAACCGTGTTCCTCGCCCACAAGGAACGCTTCCCGCAACACGTCCGCATCGCGAAATACACCTTTCCCATTTGGATGTACGTTTCGATTACGGGAGTCCTGGTCTACCTGATGCTCTATCGCCTCTGAGAGTCTTCCGGAGCAGTACGTGCGATTGATCTAGGCGGCGGCCGGTGCTTCCATTCGGCAACGAAGCGGCCTGGCGGGCCGCCAGGCGCTTTCTCCCGAACTCGTCAGACGGGCCGTCCATGCTTTCGGACGCGAGAAACCTGACCGCGCCTCCCGGCCAAATCGAGGTCTGGTTCCCGCAGAGACAGCGCGGCAAAACACGCTGCGTTTTCTGGTGAACGACGCTCTCTACCGCTGGTATAGTTCGGCGCATGAAGCGACGAGAATTCATCCTTGGTATGGCCGCCGTACCCTTGGGGGCGGCGACGATCACTCAAATTGCAGCCGCCCAGACACCGGCCCGAACTCGCACGAAAATAAGGCAGAGCGTGATGAATTCCGTGTGGACGGGATTGAGCAATTCGTTCGAGGACAAATGCAAAATCCTTCAGCGGATCGGGTTTCAAGGCATGGACCTGCCGACAGCTCAACAGGTGCCCATCATCCGGCAGTATGGCCTGGCGCCAACAATGATGGCGGGCACCGGCACCACCATGCCGAATGGGTTTATCCGCAGGGAGAACCACGACGCCATCGAGCAGGCGACCCGCGCCGGCATTGATATGTGCGCTGACCTGGGCTGTCCGAACCTGATCGGTTTCGCCGGCGAGCGACGCGGCATGTCGCGCGAGGAAGGCGCGGACAATACCGTAGCCATATTGAACCGCGTCAAGGGTTACGCCGAACAGAAGGGCGTAACGCTTTGCCTGGAAATCACAAACTCCAAGGTCGTCGCGGACGCCCGGACCGATCAGACCTTTGATCACCTCGCGTGGGGTCTGGATGTTTGCAGGCGCGTGAATTCACCTCGCATGAAGATTGTCTACGACATGTATCACGTGCAAATCGCCGATGGCGACGTCACGCGAAACCTGCGGGACAACCTCGATTACATTTGCCACATCCATGTCGCCGGCGTCCCCACCCGTCAGGAAATCGACGATACTCAGGAACTGAACTACCGGTTCATCGCCAACGCGATCGCCGACCTGGGATATACCGGATTCGTCGCTCATGAATACCGGCCGGGCCCGGGCCGCGACGTGATCAAAAGCCTCGAACAATGCTTCGAAATCATGAACGTCTGAGGTGAGTTTCCCTCTATGGAACCTGAGTCAGAGTCAGGGCGTGCCCGTAATAGATCCCGTTGAAGAGCAGTTTGAATGTTCCGTGCGACTGAGATCTGAAGAGCACTTCCGGACCGTATAGGAAAAGCTTTCCCTTTCCCACGGTGGCGTCCACTACCGCGGCGGCGCCTTCGACGTACTGCTGTCCCCAGGCCCATCCGCTGCGCAGCGGGGTTGGGGAGTCGTACCAGGCCACGGCCCGCACTCCTCTGACCTCGGCATCGGCGTCCAACTTAAAGGCCGGACTTTGGTTGACAAAGAAATCGGCTTTGTCCCCCATGCCGAAAGCCAATGGATGCGTGTTATCGACTCTGGCCTCAAGGACGGAACCGGGAATGTAGAATTTGTCGGGCCCCAATCCCCCCAGACCATCGGCGAGGGGCAGTCCGGCGCGATATCCGAGCGCAGTCGAACCGCCGATGGCGAGAACGGTTCCGCCGTCTTCCATGAACTTCCTCAACCGGGGAATAGCGGACAAGACTTCGGGCCGTCCGTCGTCCACGAAGATCAACACGTCGTAGTTTTCGGCCAGACGGTCGACGTCGCTGTCTACAGTGAAGGGAAACTCGAATCGCTCGAGAATAAATCGCGTCCAGCCCGAAGGTATCGAACCTCCATATCGGTCCCAAAGACCGATTCTCAATGGTTTCAGCAGCAGCGCATCGCCCGGCGGCCTCGCCGCAACCGCTTCAAAACTTAGTCCAACTTCGGCGGACAGCCTCTGCAGTTTTTCGCGCGTGCCGGGACGCGCCGGTATGAAGTGCGCGCCGGGAGAATACGCGTTTCCGTTCACACGAACGGAATTTCTGATCCAGAAAACCTGTTCCCCGCTGGAGAGAAGCCGGTTCACGGCAATGAAGGAATCCGTGATTTCATGGCTCAGAAGAAAGCCCGCGCCGCCTGCCGGGCCGGTGATTCTTCCGGCGGGCGGTTTCACTTCGCCGGGCAGTTTTTCAAAGGGGCCATCGAAACCATCGAGAATTCGGTCGAATTTCACACCCATCTGGTAGGCCAGCGTCCAGCCCGCGATGTCGTAAGGCGGCGTGGGAGGAGCGCCCGGGAAAGCGAAATCGTTGGGATGGTCCTGTGGCTCAAACATGTCGAGGACTTGCGGCCGGAAAGCCTGCGCGGTTCTTACGACAAATGAGCCGGCCGGGTACGTCGTGCCTGCCGCCGCAAACGAACGGGCGGCGCGATGAACGGTGAGTCCGTTCTTGATGAGGACGTTGATGAATTTGGTGGCAGTGAGAAAGTCGGGCTGGTCGGAGGGAATCACATATCCACGCGGATCCCGCATGGACGGGTTCCGCAGCATTTGAAAGTAGCTCGAATTGACCGCGCCCGCGCGTGTTCGATCCCCGCCTGCCGCCGCCACCACGGCGGAGATGCGGCTCGGTGTGTCGGTCCAGTTATCTCTGTTCCCGCGCTCGATGGCGTTCCTGCCCATCCGGTAGGCATTGAAGAGCAGGCGGTCCTTGTTTCGCGAAGCGTAATCCATGACAGCGCGGTTCGCGGTTATGGAGTAATCAATGGACTGTCGAAAGAGCCATCGCTGCGGCGTGATGGGGAGCGGCAGGTCGCCATTCGGAAGCGCCTTTCCCGGAACGAACGGAATGTCGACAGGCGTGGGACTGCCGATCGTTTCCGTGAGCAGTCCGATCATGTTGTGGAAATAGGGACTCGTGCGAAGTCCCCCATTCCACCAGATCGAGTAGTTCGCGCTCGATCGCGTTGTCACGCCGGGTTTACCCTCCAGCGCGAATCGGCTGTGCATCGCGGCGCCGGCTTCGTCCAGGGCGGTCACAACCAGAGGATCGTAGTTGTAGTTGAAGGGATCGCGGAAAGGCGGGGCGAACATGACGGTCCCGGCAGGGCCGGTCTGATGGTGGTTGTAAACGATCTGAGGAAACCATTCGCGATAAAGCGCTCGATTGATAGCTTCGGTTTCGGACTGCGACGACATGAAAAAGTCGCGATTGTTGTCGTGCCCAACATACTTATGGTAGAGCCGGGGAAGATCGGCAGTGGAACGTATCAATGGATCGGCCTGCCGCATGTACCAGTCGGCAACCAGGTCCAGGCCGTCCGGATTCACGCACACCGCCAGCAACACCACGTCGTCCAGAAAGCGCATCGTCTCGGCGTCCGCCCGGCTCACCATTTGATAGACCAATTCGATCAACTGCTGAGCCCCGAGTGTTTCATCCGCGTGGAGACCGCCATCGATCCAGACTACCGCCTTCCCTTCACGCGACAGTGCTCCCGCCTGTTCCTCGGTTATGTCTTCAGCCAGCGCCAGGCGCCGCGCGATTTCCTTAAAGCGGTCCAGCCTTCGATGGTTCTCCGGAGACGTGATGACGGCCATGTAGATCGTGCGGCCCTCGGCCGTCTTACCGATATCGACCATCGACATCCGTTCCGATTCTCCGTCCAGCTTTTTCCAGTAATCGACGAGCTGTGAGTAGTTGGCGAGCATGTAGTTGTCGCCAATGTTGAAACCGAACTGCTCTCTCGGAGCCGTTATGCGGCTTTGCGCCTGAAGCGGGACTGTTACAAGTATGAGGACTAAGAGTGCGGCCGCGCGATTCCTTGTAATCATCATATCGATCTACCTCAACCCACGGGTCCCGCGATACCTCCAGCACTCCATCAGATGATCGTTGACCAGTCCGCAGGCCTGCATATGCGCGTAGATGACGGTGCTGCCCACGAACTTGAAACCCCGCTTCTTCAGGTCTGCGCTTAAGGCGTCAGATTCGGTCGTCGTGGCCGGGATGTCCTTCAATGCTTCCCGTTTATTGACGATCGGCTTGCCGTTCACGAACTTCCAGATATAGGCATCAAAGCCGCCAAATTCCTTTTGCAGTTCAAGAAAGCGTTTGGCATTGTTCACCGCCGCCTCCACTTTCAGCCGATTGCGCACGATGCCCGGGTCCAGCAGAATCTTCTCAACACGCTCCGGGGTAAATCGCGCGACTTTCACGGGATCGAAGCCCGCAAAATTCTTCCGGTAACCCTCGCGCTTGTTCAGAATCGTCGACCAGCTCAAACCGGCCTGCGCGCCTTCCAGGATCAGGAACTCGAAATGCCTGATGTCATCGTGAACCGGGACACCCCATTCTTCATCGTGGTAGCGGACGTACAATTCCGAACCGAGGCACCAGGAGCAGCGGACTTTCTTATCCATTCGTGTAGCTTTGCCCAACAAGTCGGAAAATTGCAAGCTGCCCAACGGAGATTTTGCGGTTTGCCGCCCGGGACGGTTAATATGTCGCATCCTTTCGATTCCGGGACCTGGAGGCGGCGATGTCTTCCATGAATCGCAGAGAATTCTGTAGTGCACTCGGCCTGCTTTGCGCAACCGGCGGCTGGGCTGCGGGTCAGCGCGGAGATGACCCAACGGAACCCATGCTCGCGGGCGCCATCGACATTCATGTCCACAGCTATCCGGACGACCGTCCCCGGTCGATCGATGCAATTGACGTGACCCGGCTCGCGCGCTCGCGGGGAATGCGAGCGATCGTCCTGAAGAATCACTACGAGTCCACCGCCGGCATGGCTTACATCGCGCGGAAGGAAGTTCCCGGGATCGAAGTATTCGGCGGCATCGACCTGAATCTCACGGTCGGCGGAATCAATCCCGCCGCCGTGGAACATATGACGCGAGTATCCGGAGGTTGGGGACGTTTCGTCTGGATGCCCACGTTTGACGCCGAAAACCAGGTGCGCTACTCGAAGGAGAATCGGCCGTTCGTCAGTGTCTCGCAAAGTGGAAAGTTGCTGCCGGCCGTGGAGCAGGTCATCGCATTGATCGCGAAACACGGTCTGGTGCTGGCAACCGGCCATTCCTCACCGGACGAAGCACTGCTGCTGGTGCGCGAAGGCCGCAGGCAGGGCGCTCAACGCATGGTCATAACGCATGCGATGAATGCACCCGTGCTCATGAGCGTGCCGCAAATGCAGGAAGTGGCAAAATCGGGCGCGCTTATCGAATTCGTAGGCGGTTCCCTTGCCTCATCCGACGCGACAGCCAGAATCAACGCTTTTGCAGACGCAATTCGCAGGATTGATCCGGAATTCTGCATCCTTTCTTCGGACCTCGGCCAGATGGGAAATGCGCTGCCTCCGGACGGTTTTGGCGAGTTTCTCGTTGCGCTGCGGCGCAAAGGATTTACAGAATCGGAAATCGGACGTATGTCTAAACAGAATCCGGCGCAATTGCTCGGACTGCGCTGAATAGAGGGAGAATGACGATGAATGCACACGGTTGGAGAATGGTTGTCCTGACTCTGATTCTGCTGGTCGCGGGCTCTGCCGCAGCAATTGCTCAAAATCGAATGCCCCCCATACCTGCCGACAAGATGACGGCAGATCAGAAGAAGGCGCTCGCCGAATTCGTGGCGGCCCGTGGTGAGCCCACAGGCCCGTGGATCGCCCTTCTTCGAAGCCCCGATCTCATGACCCGCACCCGCGCACTGAGCGATTATCTGCGTTACAACAGCAAGTTGCCGCCAAGACTGAGCGAGTTTGTCATCCTGATGACGGCCCGGCAGTGGACACAGCCGTATGTGTGGAACTCTCATTACACACTTGCCATCGAGGGTGGGCTGAACCCCGAAGTTGCAAAGGCGATCATCGACCGACGACGGCCGGAACGAATGGCTGAGGACGAGGAGATTCTTTACGACTTCTGCATGGAACTTCATCGAAACCAGACCGTCAGCGACGCCGTATACGCCCGGGCGGTTTCGAAGTTCGGGGAGCAAGGCGTTGTCGACACCATAAGCATTACGGGCTATTACACGCTGATCTCGATGATCGTGAACACCGTGCGCACGCCGCTTCCCGCCGGCGCAACACCGGCGTTCCCGCCCCTTGCACGGTAGTCTCATGCAGATCGCATTCGTCATTTGTGTACGGGGTCCTTGCTGCTCGGCGCAGCGGGCTTCCTCCGCGGCCGCACCGCAACGACGCATCCCAACCCGTTAGACGAACTGCGCGAGTACTGCGAAACCGTTGTTGAAAGCCGAATCGTAGACGCCGGCGACGTCATCACCGGAGGTGGCGTCACGGCGGCCATCGATGTCGGTCTGTATCTGGTCGAATGTCTTGCCGGCAGCGAAGCGAAGGAAAAGATACGCAGGCAGATGGACTATCCCTATTCTCCGGCGCCCGGCAGCATCCTGAAATTGTGAAACGCAGCCTTAGGCTTTGCCCGAGAGCTGCCGGTAGAATCCGGGGTCTGTTGCGGTTTGCAGCTTGTAGATGTAGAGAATCTGTCCCAGGTGATAGCTGAAATGCTCGACGACGTGATACGCGGCTTGCAGCGCGGATACGCGGTAAACCTGAACGGGATAGCGCACGAGCAATTGCTTCTCCGGAAACTTCATCAGGACCGCATCCACTTCGGCAACGGCGGACTGGATGCCTGCAATCAGTTCTTCTTTCGGTACTCTCTCGCGCGTGGCAAACTCCCCGTCCCGGTCGCGGCGAAACTTCGCTCCACCAAGCCCGGCCGCGATCCACTGCATGAGATTGCCCCGAAGGTGCAGCACGAGATTCCCGACGCTATTGGACTGCTCGTTGGGGCGCCACCATATCTGGTCGTCCGACATCCCCTCCAGGCAGTGCAGCAGTTTCGGAAGAAAGTCCTGCTTGAGAAAAATGCACGATGCCTGAAGGAATTCGGCGCCGACTGTTTCAGCCGAGCCGCTCGTCGTTTCCATGTTCGCTCCTGGGTCGTGAATTCGCCTGTACCGGCATATACTCTGGCATTGAGGCAGTGACATGTTCAAAGAATTCAAAGCATTCGCGATGCGCGGTAACGTTCTGGATCTTGCCGTGGGCGTCATTATCGGAGCCGCCTTCGGAGCTGTCGTCAACTCCCTGGTGCGCGACATCATCATGCCACCGATTGGCACTCTTATGGGTGGCCTGGATTTCAAAGACCTCTTCATTGCGCTCGATGGCGGCGTCTACAGGAGCCTCGACGAAGCGCAGAAGGCGGGCGTTCCCGTAATTGCCTACGGAAATTTCATCAATACGATTGTAAATTTCCTGATCGTTTCCTTCGCGATTTTCATTCTCGTTAAACAGGTCAATCGGATGAAGGCTCCCGCGCCGGCCGCACCACCGGCGACCAAGGAATGCCGCTTCTGTAGCATGAGCATTCCGATCAAGGCTACACGGTGCCCACAATGCACTTCCGATCTGGAGACTCCCTGAGTGTTCTTCACAATACGAAATGCGTCGACTCTCCTGGGCCTCGCCGGCTGCGTGCTCTTTTCCGGTTTTGCGGCAGCTCAAACCCCTCAAGCGCCCGCACCCATCTATACGGGAACTCTTGGGGGCGGATTCGCGCTGACCAGCGGCAACACGGATACGAAGAATTTCAACCTGGCCTTCGCGCTCGTTCGGGATCCCAAGACCAGAGATGTGCTCAAAGTGGACGCATCCTACCTGCGTGGATCGCAAAATGACGTGCTGAGTCTGGATCGTTCATCCGTACGAGTCCGGAATGAACACATCGTATCCAACCGGCTGTTTCTGTATGGCGAGATGGACTATCTGCGTGATGAATTCAAAGACATTCGCTACCTGCTCGCACCGGGCGGCGGTCTGGGTTACAACATGATCAAGACCGACACGGCATCCTTTTCAATCAGTGGCGGCGCGGGCGGCGTTTGGGAAAAGAATTCGGGACTGTCAGTAAAGAGTTCCGGCAGCGTCAGCGTTGGCGAGAGTCTGTCACGAAAATTATCGTCTACGGCCACGATTACGCAATCTGTCGGAACGCTTTGGAAGACGAACGACTTCGGCGATTCTCTTACAAACTTTGCGATTGGTCTGACTTCGTCGTTAACCAGCCGCCTGGAACTCAAGGTGGAGTTCCTGGACAGCTACAAGAACAAACCTCCGAACGCGGCGATCAAGAAGAATGACACTGCTTTCGTGACGGCATTCGTCGTGAAATTCTAGAAACGGTCACTTCGCGGGCTCCTCATCCTTTTTACCGCCGAACACTCCCAGAAGCCGCTGTATTGCCGACGGCTTTTCTCCTTCAGGTTGCCCGGTTGCGGCTTTGCCTTTTCCTGTCAGCGTCTCAATGATCGTGCCAACGGCGGCGGCCGGGTCTTTGAGCGACGGCAGATACTTCTGCTTCTGAAGTTCCGCAGCCGCCTTCAGGTCGGGAGAAAACCTGGGTTGATGAAAAGTTCCTGTAACGATGGCCGGCAACACCAGTTCGCCGGCGCTGTTGGTCAGCGCAGCGTTCATGAAAGTTCCGGTACGCGTGCTTCCAATCTTGTCCGTGAATTCTTTCGAGAAGACCGCGGAGAGTTTCAGATTGAGGGCTTCGGACTCGAGGTCTGCTGTGCCGCTCGTCGAAAGGCTGCCGATTCCAAGCTGCATCCGGAGATCATCGGTTTGGGCCACTCCATTTTTCACGAGGATACGGCCCGCCATGCGGACAATCTCGGTTTCGCTCTGTTGGGCAATCGCGGAGACAAAGCCTCCCAGCTTTCCGAGCTCGTGGGCGGTGTCAAAGCCGGCAATCCTGAGCGGACTGAAGTCGACGTTGATAGTCCCGTTCAGATTCCTGACAGCCGCTGCGGTGCTCAGGGACTGCAGTGCCCCCTTGGCGTTCAGGTCAAAATTGAGAGAACCTTCGCCCGACAATTGATCGAGTCCCGTAATTCCGTATGCCTTGGTGATGGACTGGATGTCCGGCAGCGTGGCGCCTGGAGATTTCAAGGCGAGATCCACCGACGGTGAATTCGAGGCATATTCAAGAAGCGAGAATCGTGCGATTACCGCCGTCTTTCCCGATGTGGCCGTAAATTCGTTCGACTGAATCGCCCTGGGCGTCAGCAGGAGATCCATGGCCTTGACCTCAACCGGCAGCGCGATTCCCTGGCCGGAGATCCGGAGTTCTCGTCCGCCAATCGTCCCCGTCCATTCCGGTTTTGCGGCTGAACCCCTGGCGCGCATATCTGCGCTAAGACGCCCGGTGACGGAAGCCCCCGGAGCGAACGCCAGGCCAAATGCCGATGCCAGGCGGGCAAGTTCCGTGATGGCCACGCCGCCCAGTTTGATTCCTACATCCATGGAAGGGGGCGTGACGCCGGTATTCAGGGTCCCCGTGAATGCCAGCGGCGTTGATCCCAGCTGCATCGCAGCCTTGTTGATAGTGACGATCCCGACGGCGCTTGCACTCAAATCGTAGTCGAGAGCGATTGGATATCCGATGTCGAGGCCGTTGACCTGGGCGCCGTCCAGTTGAATTTTCCCGTTCGTCTTCAGCTCGCCCGGCTGATTGAGGATCTCGCCTTGTCCCGACAGGTTCCCTCTGGCTTTTGTGATGACCTCGGAATCAAGGAACTTCATGAGGCCTTCGATTCCAACCTGCGTCAGGCTCAGTGTGCCGCGGAACGGAGTATCGGCCGGGCTGGATACGGAGACAGGCCCCGCTTCACCGTTCAGGCGTATCTCCTGGCTGCCCTCGCCCTGTATCCGAACCGCGAGGTCAAAAGAAAAAGGCTTACCCGCGGCGAAATGGAGAAGAGTCAGGTTGATGTGATCGTAACCGGCGCGGGGCCGGGCGGATTGCAGGTCCGTGATTCCGAGCTGACCATCGACGACCGCCAACTGCTCCAGGACGAATTCAGGCGGAGCGCTTTCGCCGGAGCTTCCGGAATCCGGACTACCGGCCTCGCCTTTCCGGCCCAGTGTTGAAAAGTTCCAAGCACCCTCTTTGTTTCGGACCAATTCAACGCGCGGCCTCCGCAACTCGACCGAATCAAGCTGAACATCGCCTCGGAGCAGGGAGGAAAGGGATATCCGGATATCGAGTTCGTCGGCCTGAATGAAGGGCTCTTGCTGTTCCATCGACGGATCTTCCGCGATGGCGGCATTTTTCACCTGGAAACGAAAAGGAAACAGGCCAAGACTCATCTCGCCCAGAGTCACTTTCCTTCCCAGTTGGTCTTCGAGCTGAGATTGAATGAACGCTCGATGCCGGTTCGGATTCGCAAACGTCCACACTGCGATCCCGGTGAGAATCAGAATTCCAAGAGGGATACCGGCATAAATGGCGATTCTTCGCATAGAACACCTCATTCGGAGAACAGGGCCTCTTGCTGATTGTCCCTCCGATCCGGCGAATCCTTCAATATTTCGCCTACTACTTCTCCAGAGGGGTTTAAATTCTCCGCTGTACCGGTTAAAGTGCGAAGTTTGGTAGTGGTCTGATTCGGGGACGGGCCACTACGGTCTAATGAATGAGTAAGCAACGGCAGATCATCGCAGTTGGTGGGGGCGGATTCTCTGGTGAGCCGGACAATCCGGCCATGGAACTGTACATCCTGAAGCAGTCCGGGGCATCCAACCCGAAGGTCTGTTTCATCCCGACCGCAACCGGCGATGACCCTCGCTACACCGTCAGCTTCAACAGCTTCTTCACGCGGCATGGTTGCCGCCCTTCCTACCTGCCTCTATTCGCGCGAACACCCGAGTTGCGACCGTACCTGCTGGATCAGGACGTCATCTATGTAGGAGGCGGAAACACGAAGAGCATGCTGGCCGTGTGGCGGGAGTGGGGATTGGACCGAATCCTGAGGGAAGCATGGGAAGCCGGCGTCGTGCTGTCGGGCGTCAGTGCTGGCGCCATTTGCTGGTTTCAGCAGGGGATCACGGATTCGTTTGCAGGTAACCTCAGAGTAATGGACTGTCTTGGATTCCTGGGTGGAAGCTGTTGTCCTCATTACGACGGCGAAAAGGAGAGGAGACCCACGTTCCACTCCCTGCTTTCAGAAAATCGAATTCAGTCCGGTTATGCGATCGAGGATGGGGCCGCCGTGCACTTTATCGGCGGCGATATCCACAAGGCCGTGGCTTCGCGGCCCAACGCCAGGGCATACCGCATGCGGCTGGTGAATGGCGCGCCGGAGGAACAGCCGCTCGATACGGAGTTTCTTGGGTCAAAGGAAGGAACAGGGCAATGACACCACAACGGATCGGTATCCTTCATCCCGGTGAGATGGGCATATCCGTTGCTGCGGCTGCGCAGAACGGCGGACACACGGTGTGCTGGGCGTCCAGGGGCCGCAGCGCCGACACGAAGGAGCGCGCGAAAAAGTTCGGTCTCCGCGATCTGGAAACGATCGATGAACTTTGTAAAGAGTGCTCGGTGGTGATCAGCGTGTGTCCTCCGCATGCTGCTGAAAGCGTGGCCGGCGTGGTCGTCGCATCCTCTTATAAAGGCCTCTTTGTCGACGCGAATGCGATCGCGCCGCAGCGGCTGATCCGGATCGGCGAATCCATGACCAGGGCGGGCATTCGTTTTGTCGACGGCGGGATCATTGGCCTGCCGGCGTGGAAGCCCGGCTCCACGTGGCTGTACCTGTCGGGTCCCGATGCCGCTGAAGTTGCGGCCTGCTTCTCGGCGGGGCCGCTGGAAACTCAAGTGCTCGGCCCGGCAATAGGCAAGGCTTCCGCGCTGAAAATGTGTTACGCGGCGTATACGAAGGGGACAGCCGCGCTGCTCTGCGGAATCCTCGGAACGGCCGAAAGCCTGGGCGTACGCGAAGACCTGTTCAACCAGTGGAAACGCGAGGATGCGAAATTCCTCGACGAGTCCATTTCCCGCGTACGCTTTGTCACCTCCAAGGCGTGGCGATGGTCCGCGGAAATGGACGAAATCTCCCGCACGTTTTCGGACGCAGGAATGCCTGGCGAATTCCATGCGGCGGCGGCGGAGATTTACCGGAGACTGGCGCGATTCAAGGGTTCGCCGGCCACGCCGCCACTCGAGGACGTCCTTGCGGCGCTCCTTGAGGGAGCGCCGGAGAATGTCTAAAACCCTGGGTTTCATCGGCGCAACGATCGGCAGCGGCATCGGCTGGTGGCTGGGGGAGCATGTTGGAATGATGACCGCCTTTTTCCTTGCGGTCATCGGGACTGCTGCGGGCATCTACGCCGCTCGCCGCATTTCGGCCTCGCTGATGTAACCGGGCTTTGCGGGCCGGCGCCTCCGCGCGGCTAATTGGGACCCGCCTTCTTCCCGGTGTATTCCAGAATGAACAGTCCCGTTCCCACACGATCCGCTGCATACGCCAGCCCGCGGTGGTCAATATCAACGTCGTTCATCTGAATCACGACAGGCTGCCCTTCTTCGATCGCATAGGAGTTGCTGTTCGTCTTCGGAATAAAGAACCCAACTTCCTTCAGGTTGTAGGGATCGCTGAGATCGACAACACGGACCCCGGCGTTGAAATACGCGATCCAGGCTATCTTGTCCTCGAACCGGTTGATCTTCCCGTTCACCGTCTCCGCGGACTGGTGCGGCCCGAAGCGTCCGCCCTTATCGCAGAAATTGCCGACCGGCACCTGCCATACCGACACGGGAAAAGGCTTCCCTTCGGTTGTGATGTCCAGCATGTACGATCCCGCGCGCACACCTTCCGGGCACGGCTTGATATCTCCAGCGCCGGCCTCATCCACGATGAAGGCATACGTGCGGGGCAGTGCCGTCGGCCCGAAATTCGGAACCGTGTCGTAGACGATCGGCGAAACGGAGTGGGGGCCCCGGTGCGGCGGGTTCATGTCGATCGACCATGCGAGTTTCGGCTGGGCGGGATTGGAGATGTCGAAAGAAGCCGCATGACCTCCAGCATTGCGATAGCCGACGTAGAGGCGGTTGTTCTGCTCGTCGACGACCGGATGATGCGAGTACTGTCCTTCATAGCCCGGCTCGCCTTCCTTCAATCCCGGAATCCAGGCGCGGCCGACCAGTTTCGGCTCCCTGGGATTCTTCAGATCGAAAATCTGGACGATCACGTTCCGGAATCCCGGTTCTCCCGATGCCGCGTAGAAGTAACCGGTGTCCTCAGACCACCAGCCTTTGTGGGCGCGGAGAATGAACTTGCCGCCACAGCCGGGACCGCACGAGTTTACCGGTGTGCCCGTTATCTCGGACACGAGCGAGATCTTTGATGGATCGGTGTCCCTGGAAGTGATGTCGAAGATCTGATATTTCAGGTCCTGTCCGGTTTCACCCTGGGTAAGGGTTTCTGAGTTCCGGATCAGATAGTCGCGGCCAGACGAGTCGAATCTGTAGTCATACACAACCGACACGCCGCGCGAATTCCTGTTCGTCTCGTTGGGAATGTGCCACACAAGCTTGGGCTGAGAAGGATCGGAGATTTCGAGAATGGAGGTGCCGTTGAATTCCATGTTCCCGGTGATCGGGTTGAGCAGGGGCTTACCGTCGCGGAAGCTCTCGTGGTGGCCCACGTAAACCCAGTTCCCGTTCGCCGCATCGGACTTCGTAGTCACCACAAGCGCCGTCCGTCCCTGCAGATCGTGGTGGCCGACCAGCCTGACGTTCTCGGCGCCGTCCGACATCGGATCATCGGCCGAATCGGCGCCGGCCGGCGGCGTGTTGCCCGCGGTGCAGGATGCCAGCAGTAAGGAAAACGCCAACCAGGCTTTGGATGTCATATACGATCCTCCATATTCTCGATAATTCTTGATGGCGGATTCTACAACGCCCGTGTGCCCGCAGCCGAATATTGGCTATAGTCGCAGTTCATGTCCTCTTCTACGCGTGCCTGGTTCCAGATCCACTTCTGCGTCATTCTTTGGGGTTTCACCGCGATCCTGGGCAAAGCGATTTCCCTGCCGGCACTGCCGCTGGTGTGGTGGCGAATGACGCTGGTCACCGCGACGCTGCTGCTGGTGCGACGATTCTGGACCGGGCTGGCCAGGCTCTCGCCGCGGCTGATGGCAACCTACGCGGGCATCGGTGTGCTCGTGGCGATGCACTGGGTCACGTTCTACGGTTCGATCAAGCTGTCCAACGCATCGGTGGCCGCCACGTGCATGGCGCTGGCGCCTGTGTTTGTCGCCTTGATTGAGCCCGTGCTCGTGGGAAGCCGCTTCGATCCGCGTGAACTGTTCTTCGGCCTGGCCGTAATTCCGGGCGCCGCCCTCGTCGTTGGCGGCACTCCGGTGGAAATGCGGCTCGGGATTGCGGTTGGCGTGCTGTCGGCGTTCCTCGTCGCGATCTTCGGATCGCTGAACAAGCGATTTGTCGAATCCGGCGAAGCGCTGACCGTTACTGGGCTGGAAATGGGAGCGGGCGCCCTTTGTCTGACGCTCGTGGCGCCGTTCGCGCCCGCGGCGGAAGCTGTGTTCGTCGTGCCTGGCCAGCGCGACGCAATACTACTGTTCGCGCTCGCGATCGGATGTACGCTGCTGCCATTTGCGCTCTCATTCATCGCGTTGCGCCGGTTGAATGCGTTCTCAACAGCGCTGGCGGTAAGCATGGAGCCGGTGTATGCCATCGTGCTGGCCATGATCTTCTTCGGCGAGCAACGCGAATTGACCCCTGCCTTTTACGCAGGCGTCGCGACTATTCTCGTTGTGGTCTTCAGCCATCCATTGATGGTGCGCAGGCAACGGGCCACGTAACGCTGTAACGGTCTAGTCCGCAAGTCAGCGCAGTTTGTGACTGTTTTCATGATGCGCTGCTGGAATCCGGAAACTGTTGGTGGCCTCCCGTTTATCCCGTGGGAATGCCCTTCAACGGCGCCGCGTTATCGAGCGCCAGTCCGCAGCGATTCCTTCTGCCGAAGCCGGACATCGAGATGGAAACGGTCTTAACCGGCCGATCCACGCAACTTTTTTCTGTTACACACTATCGCTAATAGATAAACTCCTGATCGCATTACTGTATTCCATCGTTTCGAAAAGAACACCTGTACCGATTTATCGAGCGTGCGGACGCAAGGATTTCTGACGTGAGGTAGCGGGTGAATACGAGTTAGACGGCAATCAGAGGTGCAGGAGACCTGTAAGATGCAAACCTTGCGAAAAGCAGTTGTTATTGTGGCGGCTGTAGTATCAGCTGTAGGGGTGGTCTTCGCCCAGACGGGGGAGACTGGTTTCCTCAATCGCTCGGTCCTGCTCGACGGAGCCGAGTATCGGTACCAGGTCTATGTCCCCCGTGAATACCAACACTCCACGGCTTGGCCGATCATCTTGGCACTTCATGGAGGTGGGAGCTATGGCAAAGATGGCCTCGCGCAGACTGATGGCGGCCTCGGTCGCGCGATTCGCCGACACGCCGACCGGTTTCCTGCCATCGTTGTCTTTCCGCAGAGCCCACCGGGTGGGACTCCAGGGTTTCAGGCCCTTGGGGAACGCATCGCATTGGCGGCGTTGGACAGGTCCATCGCCGAGTTCAACGGCGACGCGAAGCGCGTGTATCTTACCGGTCTATCCGCGGGCGGAAACGGCAGCTGGTACCTCGCCTACCGTCATTCCGATCGATTTGCAGCCCTGGTTGTAGTGTGCGGATTCATTGGAGAGTTTACCGGCACCGGTAGCGGCGTCTTCTATCCGGCGATTGCGCCTGTCTCGGCTCCAGATCCATTTGCCGCGGTTGCGCAACGCGTCTCGCGGCTACCGATTTGGATTTTCCACGGTGATGCCGACCAGACAGTGCCGGTGGAACAGTCGCGGGGTATGGCGTCTGCCCTCAAGGCGCTCGGTGCCAACGTTCAGTACACCGAACTGCCAGGCGTCGGTCACAATGCCTGGGATCCGGCCTACGACCGGGCAGATCTATTCACGTGGTTGTTCAAGCAACAGCGACGCTAGTACCCTGCCGTCTCACGCCGCTGCGGCCGCCGAGCGGCGCGAGCAACTCGGGCTGATTCGAGACGGCCGTGGGCGCCCCTCGCGGCTGAGCGGCAAGCGTTAGGTTGCCGCCGCACGTTCGCGAGAGGCAACAAGTCGGCCGAGTTCACTTGAGGTGGTTCCTAAGGCAAAGAGCGATCGAATGAGCAAGTCAACGGATACCGACGGATCCCCCGCTTCAATCTTTGCGACGCGGGACTGGCTCGATCGGAGAACGCGGGCGGTTTCGACCTGGGTCAGCTTTTTTCGCCGGCGTTCCTTCCTGAACGCCTCGCTCAACCTGAGCTTTAGTTCGATGTACTGAGACTCTTCGTCACTTAGACCCAGAAACTCGTCAACCGAACCGACTTGCCATCCCTTCTTCTCCAGACGCTTCTTCTTTGATTCACGCATTGTCATATTCCTGAGACTCATCGATCACGAGTTCATGTCGCATCCGGCATAGTCACCAAGGCGAGCTATCGCAGTCATCATGTCGGAAGCCTTTGACGCACGGCTGGAAAAGTCGTGTAATCATGTATTCGATTCAGAGTCCTGATCACTCTATAACACTAGAAGGAGACTGTTATGCCACTTCGACTAGGCGCCACTGCGCCGGATTTCGCGGCCGAAACGACCGAGGGCCCGATAAAGTTTCACGACTGGATTGGTGATAAATGGGCGATGTTGTTCTCGCATCCAAAGGACTTCACGCCTGTCTGCACCACCGAGCTTGGCTATGTAGCGAAGCTCAAACCCGAATTCGACAAACGGAACGTGAAGGCCATCGGCTTGAGTGTGGATTCGGTGGACGACCACAAGAGGTGGTCCAAGGACATCGAGGAAACACAGGGCGCCGCCGTCAACTATCCGATGATCGGTGATCCCGACCTCCAGATAGCAAAGCTGTATGACATGCTTCCCGCGGAAACCGCCGGCGCCGCAGCCGGACGCACCGCGGCCGACAACATGACCGTCCGAAACGTCTACATCATCGGACCGGACAAGAAGATCAAACTGATCATCACCTACCCGATGACCACTGGCCGCAACTTCGACGAGATCCTGCGCGTCATCGATTCGATCCAGTTGACTGCCGCTCATAAAGTGGCGACCCCTGCCAATTGGAAGGACGGCGGCGATTGCATCATCGTACCCGCGGTTTCCGACGAAGAAGCCAAGGCAAAGTATCCCCAGGGCTGGAAAACGCTCAAACCGTATCTGCGCATGGTCAAACAGCCGAAATAAACGGTAGTGGTGTCTCTTGCAGTAAGGAGACGCAGTTCCCCTCCTGTTTTAGGAGGGGAAGCCCGAGCGACAGCGAGGCGGGGTGGTAAAAAGATCGAAAGACTCTTTGGACCTTCAATCCCACCCCGGCGCTTCGCGCCACCCCTCCTAAAACAGGAGGGGAATTTTGAGCTCTGGGGACAGACTCCGAAGTCCGCGGGTCAGGAATTCGGAGTCTGTCCCCAGATCTCCACCTTCTATTCTCTGCTAAGCTTCATCGATGCGAATTCTGTCGGGCATACAGCCTTCGGGCACGCTACACATCGGAAACTACTTCGGCATGATGAAGCCCGCCATTGAGCTGCAGGACAAGGGCCAGGCTTTTTACTTCATCGCCAATTACCATTCCATGACCTCGCTTTTCGACGCCGAAAAGCGCCGCAGCAATACGCTCGACGTCGCGCTCGATTTCATGGCGTGCGGACTCGATCCGAAGAAATCCGTCTTCTGGAAACAATCCGATCTTCCCGAGGTGACCGAACTGGCCTGGCTGCTCTCGACGGTCGCGCCAATGGGCCTGCTGGAGCGTTGCCACGGCTACAAAGACAAAAAGGCCCGGCTCGCCGGCAACGACCTCGATGAAGTCAACCATGGGTTATTCGCCTATCCCGTATTGATGGCGGCGGACATTCTGATTTTCGATTCGAACCTGGTTCCCGTCGGCCGCGATCAAAAGCAACACATCGAAGTCACGCGAGACATCGCCATCAAGTTCAACAATCTTTATGGCCAAACGTTTGTCGTTCCGGAGCCGCTGATCCGCAACGACGTGGCTGTCGTCCCCGGCAGTGACGGCCAGAAGATGAGCAAGAGTTACGGCAACACCATCGACATCTTCGGCGACGAAAAGGCTCAGCGAAAAAAGGTAATGGGCATCGTCATGGACAGCCGGACACCGCAGGAACCCAAACCCGATGCGGAGAAGAACCTCGCCATTCAGTTGCTTAAACTGATGGCCGAACCCGCTGCAGCCATGGACTTCGAAGATCGCCTTCGCGCCGGCGGACTGGGCTACGGCGACTTGAAGAAGGCCTTGTTCGAGCACTATTGGGATTACTTCGCACCGATGCGCGCCAGGCGCAGCGAACTCGCCGGCAACCTCGATCATGTCCGGCAGGTGCTTCAGGAAGGCGCCGGCCGCGCGCGCGAAGTGGCGCGGAAAGTTTTGGACCGAGCCAGGCAGGCGAGCGGATTGAACTAGAGGCGGAGTAAACTGAAGGGCTCATGGATCCTGTTTATCGAAAGCTGATAGAGACCTTCCGGCAGTCACCCAACTGGGACGCCGACCTGGATCTGGAGCTGCTGCAAAAGCTCTGGCCAACTCTGGTTGGAGAGAATCTGGCATCGGTAACGAGGGTGGTGGCGATTCAAGGCTCGCAGGTTGTCGTGAACGTCCCTAATCAGCTCTGGCGCAAACAGCTCATGAAGATGAAGAAGGAGCTGCTGGAGAAGATCAACGAGCCGTGGAGCGGATCCAAAATTACGGAGATTGCCTTTACATATGAAAATTAGCGAAGCCGATGTCGAGTATGTGGCGAAGCTGGCAAACCTCGAAGTGGCGCCCGGGGAAAAAAAGGAACTGGCCGAACAATTGAGCCGGATTGTCGAGTTCGTGGACCAGTTGAACAAGCTGGACGTCTCTGCCATTGAACCCACAGCCCAGGTTGTGACCAGTGTCAAACACGCCATACGCGACGACCGCGTTAGCCCGCGCACCGGATCCTCGGATGCGGGCAAGACCGTCAAGCTGTTCAAAGTGCCGAAGGTCATAACCGAACGATGAACCTCAGGAACATTACGGCGGATAAGCTCGTGGCGCTCTACCGGAATCGCGATCTGACGGCTACGGAAGTGATCCAGGGCGTCTTTGAGGAAATCGAACGGACCGATAAGGACGTGCGGGCCTTCATTACGTTGATGCGTGACCGGGCGCTTGAAGACGCGCGGCGGGTGGATGCAAAGATTCAGGCGGGAGAGACTCTTGAACCGCTCGCGGGTGTCCCCGTCGCGATCAAAGACAACATGGCGGTTCGCGATGTGCTCACCACATGCGGCTCTCGAATCCTGGAGAACTACATTTCACCCTATACCGCGACGGCAGTCGAGCGGCTGCGCAGCGCCGGAGCGATCGTCGTCGGAAAGACCAACATGGACGAATTCGCCATGGGATCGTCCACCGAGAACTCGGGTTTCTTCGTCACCCGCAATCCCCACGATCTCACGAGAGTCCCGGGAGGCTCCAGTGGGGGTTCCGCAGCCAGCGTCGCAGCAGGGATGGCTCTCGTGGCGCTGGGTTCCGACACCGGGGGATCGATTCGCACGCCGGCATCCTTCTGCGGCGTGGTCGGAGTCAAGCCTACTTACGGCAGGGTTTCGCGCTACGGCCTGGTGGCGTTCGCTTCGTCGCTCGATCAGATCGGGCCGCTCTCAAAGACCGTGCACGAAGCGGCGCAAATTCTCGAAGTGATCTGCGGATTCGATCACTACGACTCCACATCGGCCGATACCCCGGTTGACGAGATCGTCAAGGGTCTCGACCAACCGGTGAAACAGATTCGAATCGGAGTCCCGAAGGAATACTTCGTTGACGGCATGGACGCCGAGGTAAAGGCTAAAATTCAAGCCGCAATACGGCTTTATGAAAGCCTCGGATGCAAGATCGAAGAGATCAGCCTGCCACACACCGAGTATGCCGTGGCCACCTACTATCTGATTGCAACGGCGGAAGCGAGTTCCAACCTCGCGCGATACGACGGCGTCCGCTACGGGCTCCGTCAGGCTGCAAACGGAGGGTTGCAGGATATGTACCGCCAGACTCGCATGGCCGGCTTCGGAAAGGAAGTGAAGCGCCGCATCCTGCTTGGGACCTATGCGCTGAGCTCGGGTTACTACGATGCTTACTATCTCAAGGCGCTGAAAGTTCGCACGCTGGTGCTTCGGGATTTCCAGAAGGCGTTTGAGCGCGTGGATGTCATCCTGACGCCCACAGCGCCCACTGTTGCGTTCAAAATCGGCGAGAAGACAGACGATCCGCTGTCGATGTACCTTTCCGATATCTTCACTATTACCTGCAACCTCGCCGGCCTGCCGGGGATTTCAGTGCCGTGCGGCAAGAACTCCGAAGGCCTGCCGGTCGGACTGCAGCTCATCGCGAATCACTTCCAGGAAGGCCCGCTGCTGCAGGTGGCCCACCAGTTTGAGAAAGCGGGCGGCTTCCTCCTGTAGGTATTTTCTATTAGAATATCCCGACTAACTTCACGGAGAGGTTTCACTGTTATGTTTGCCAGATTATTGGTCCTGTTGACCGTTGTTTTAGCGCCCGCGATCGTGCTGGCGCAAGGCACGCCCAAAATCGCGGTGGTGGATTTCGAGCGCGCGGTGGTCGAATCGGTGGAGGGAAAGAAAGCTTCAGCGCAGTTCAATGCGAAGGTTGAAGAACACCGGTCGAAAATCGAAGCGAAGCAGAAAGAGCTCGAAGATATACAAACCCGGTTGGCGACGCAGCAACGCGCGCTCAGCGAAGCGGCGATTGCCGATTTGAACCGGAACCTCCAGCGTGGGCAGACGGATCTCACTCGGATGAATGAGGACGCCCAGCGGGAATTGGAAGGATACCGCAACGAGCTGCTTCGCCCGATCAGTGAAGCCGGGGCCCAGCTGCTCGAGGCTTACGCGGCGGAGCAATCGTACACGGTTATTTTCGATCTCTCGAATCCGCAGACCAACATCGTGTACGCCAGCGATACGCTGAATGTTACGACGGAGATCACCCGGCGAATCGATGCGGCCCTTGCACAGGCTGCTCCTGCGGCCAGGCCGGCTCCGGCGGCGCCGGCAGCGGCGCCGCGGCCGTAATAACTGTGGGCGCCGGGCTTCAGCCCCGCGCTCACAGCTCTTCGCTTAGTGAATTCTGTAGGTAGGATTGACTTTCGACAATGAAAGATTCGTCACCACGTCGATTCGATGCAGAAGATGGCTGGCGACCTGCTCGAAGTTATCCACCTCGCAGATGCGATCCATCTCTTCAATGATCCGGTTCAGAACCCCTTCGATTTCTTCGTAGGTTTTTTCCGCGAAAAAAGGCCGCTGCACTTCCAGGCGGCACCGGTGGCGCAGGAACTCTTCCTTGTAGAACTCGGCGATGTTCTTTCTCTTTTGCTCCAGCACTTCCATGATGGCGGGCACTATAACTCCGATGTCGATTACCCCGCAAGCTTCTTCCGTAGAAGGTCGTTCACGGTCTGAGGGTTCGCGCGGCCGCCTGTAGCTTTCATTACCTGGCCCACGAAAAAGCCGAACGATCCTGTTTTCCCGGCACGGTACTGCTCGACGGGTTTTGCATTGTCTTCAAGAACCTTGTCGACGATCTTTTCGATTTCGCCGCTGTTTGAAATCTGGACGAGGCCCTTCTCTTCGATAATTTCCTGAGCGGGCTTGCCCGTTTTGTACATCTCTTCCATGACCGTCTTCGCGATCTTTCCGGAGATGGTGCCATTCTCGACGAGTCGAATCATGTCGGCCAGCATTTCGGGCGTTACCGGCGACTGAGACAGGTCTTTGGTATCGACGTTGTTCTCTTTATAGAATCGCAGCAGGTCACCCATGATCCAGTTGGCGGCGGTCTTGGGTTGTCCGCTTCGTTTTACTGTTTCTTCGAAGAAATCCGAGAGAGCGCGTGTCGCGGTCAGGACGCCGGCATCGTACTCGGAGAGCGCGTACTCCTGGACCAGCCGGCGCCGACGCTCTTCGGGAAGAGCGGGCATGGAGTGGCGGACGGTTTCGACCCACTCGTTGTCGACGACGAGCAACGGAAGGTCGGGATCCGGGAAATACCGGTAGTCGTGCGCCTCTTCCTTGCTGCGCATGGAGACCGTTCGCTCTTCCTCACTGTTCCATAGCCGGGTTTCCTGTACGATCCGGCCTCCGGTTTCGATCACATCAATCTGGCGGGCGACCTCGTAGTCGATGGCTTTCTGTACGAACCGGAACGAGTTGATGTTCTTCAGTTCCGTCCTGGTTCCGAATTTCTCTTCGCCGGCGCGGCGTACGGAAACATTCGCATCGCAGCGCAGACTGCCCTCTTCCATGTTGCCGTCATTCACTTCGAGGTATTCGAGAATCTCTTTCAACCGGGACAGGTAATCGTAGGCTTCGGCAGAAGACCGAAGGTCAGGCTCGGTGACGATCTCGATCAGCGGCACGCCGCTGCGATTGAAATCGAGGTGGGTGTTGCGGCTGGAATCGGAAAAACCTTCGTGCAGCGATTTCCCGGCGTCCTCCTCCATGTGGATACGATTGATCCGGACTGTCTTCTTAACTCCGTCGACGGAGATCTCGATGTGGCCCTGCTGCGCCAATGGCCGATCGTACTGCGTGATCTGATAACCCTTCGGAAGATCCGGATAAAAATAATTCTTCCGCGACCACTGCGCTTCCGGATTGATCCGGCAATTCACACCGAGCCCCGCCTTGATGGCCATCGACACGGCCAGGCGGTTGAGCACAGGCAAAGCCCCCGGAAGGCCGAGGCACACCGGACAGGTATTCATGTTCGGCGCTTCGCCAAAACGCGTGGAACAGGAACAGAACAGTTTGGAATTCGTGAGGAGTTGCGCGTGGCATTCCAGCCCGATCACAGCCTCGTAGTTATTGGCCATAATTAAGAATCACAAGCGTAGCACAGACGGGCACGGGGAGATCCGGGGACGCACCTCCGAATTCCGCAGTTCAGGAATTCGGAGGTGCGTCCCC